>PLTF01000008.1 GCA_003164335.1 Fibrobacterota bacterium | reverse complement strand
AAAAAAACCCTTCGTGCGGGTGGGACAGCTTTTTTTCATTGCTTTTTATCATAGCTGGGGTGTGCCAAAGACCCCGCAGCCCGGCTTTGCGGGCGCGTTGGCTTTGGCCAGGGGGAACCGCCGCAGGCGGTTCCCCCACCAGGAGCCGTACCGGCTTTTTTATTTGTTTTAATTGTTCAATATCCTATTCAATCAGGCTTCATTCAAAATTGTTCTTGAATGATACCCCTGTAAAAGGTATTTTAAGGACTTTTGCACATTTTGGGTGTGTGAATTGCTTAAAAGCTGCAGACCGGCGGTTAAGGCCAAAGTCGCGGGGCATCATCATGCCGCGTGGATTTGCAGCATATTTGCTCAACGACGATGCATTTTTTCCTTAATGGTGCAGGGCATCGCAAGCAATGATACTCGATAGCGACAAAATTCCGGAAGGCCATTCGGTTGTGTCGCAGGCAATCGATCTGGCGGCTTTTAAGGAAGATCTTCCGCCATTTTCGGGCCCGATTTCCTGCGAGGCGGCCATAGACCGTTCCGGCGGAACCTTGTATATCCAGCTCCGGTTCGGCGGCAGGTTCAAACTGGAGTGTTCACGCTGTCTTGAATCATTTGATTTTCCCATTGAGGGCCAGGTGCGGCTCTCGGTCAGGGAAGAGGCAGGCAAATCCGGGCCCGCCCTGGATGACGAAAGTGTCGATTTCTTTTACGACACCCGTCATCATGAGATCGATCTCAGCCCGGCCATATACGAAGAAATAATGACGGCTCTGCCCATGAAGCCGCTCTGCAGGGAGAATTGCCCGGGAATCGAAACCGGCGGCGACCATACCGGAGAACAGGCTGTCGATCCCCGGTGGGAAGCTCTTAAAAAATTACATAGACGATGATTTATCGTTCAGCATAGGAGGAAACATGGCAGTACCCAAGAAAAAGCATTCCAAGATGAGGCGTGACCGCCGTCGCAGTCACCTGGCACTCAAGCCTTCATCACCGGTTACCTGCTCGCACTGCAAGCAGCCGATGGTCGCGCATCGCGTTTGCGCCAATTGCGGCTATTATGCCGGGGTTGAAGTAAAACCGCCGGAAGAATAAACCGCGGTCCATTCAGCATGGCAATTAACGGAGAGCACTAAGCTTGGCCACTTCTTCGGGTGCCGGTGAGTCGGGAGAGGTGCGCCTCGCCGTCGACGCACAGAGCGGCGATTATGGCTGCCGCGTGACGATCAAGGGAGTCCTTGACGCCTTCGCCGCCTCCGGGACCGGGTTCCAGGTGTATCTGTGCGGTGACAGCACCGCAATCGAACGTGCCCTTGCCGATGAAGGCGAGAGGGCGGCGCGGTGCCGCGATCGAATTACCCTTGTTCACTGCCCCGATCGCATCACCTCGCGTGAACGCGGGAGAATCTGGGCCTGGAGGCAGAGAACCGGTGCCCCGATTATCCGTTGCATTACCCTCCAGAAAGAGGGTGTCGTCGATGCCTCGGTAAGCGCCGGCGATACCGCTGTACTCCTCGGGGCGGCACTTTTTATTTTAGGAAGGCGCAGGGGAGCTCCCCGGCCTGCGCTTGCGGCGTTCCTGCCGACCATGCAGAATAAGCCGGTTCTTCTGCTCGACGTCGGGGCAAATCTCAAGTGCCGCAAGGAACATCTTGCCGCCTTTGCCCTGATGGGAATCGAATATGTCGGGGCCATGTGCGAAAAGCAGTACCCTTCGGTCGGTCTGCTGAATGTGGGAAAAGAGAAGGTAAAGGGTTTTTCGGCAATCGGCGATGCCAATAAAATTTTGCGCAGAAAATGTCCTGAGTATATCGGGTACATCGAAGGCAATGAGGTGCTTTCCGGGCGGGCCGATGTGGTCGTATGCGACGGCTTTGCCGGTAATGCGCTGCTTAAAACATGCGAAACCTTTCATTCGCTTATCGCCTCGGTCATCGAGCGGAAACGACCCGACCTGCTCGGCGAAATCCGGCAGCATCTGTCGGCGCTCGACCCGGAAAATTATGGTGCCGTGCCGTTTCTCGGCATAAAGGGCATTGTCCTGAAGGCGCACGGCGGATCTTCGCCGAAGGCAATCGCCAGTGCCGTGGCGGCGGCGGTTCAAGCCGTCCGGCGGAATGCCGCCCTTCGGCTGTTTTCTTAAAAAGAAAGGATTGAAGAGGAGTGACATCATTCAAGCGGGCGCGAATCCTGTCGGTGGGAACCTATGTTCCCGATACGATAATGACCAACAAGGATTTTGAATCGTTTCTTGATACTTCTGATGAATGGATCGTTACCCGCACCGGTATCCGGGAACGCCATATCGTTCCCCGGGGAAGTTCCGCTCTCGTGTCCGACTTCGGGACCAATGCCGCGCGGATCGCGCTTGAGCGCAGCGGGGTCGCTCCGGAGGAGGTGGACGGCATAATCTGCGCAACCGTCACCCCGGATTCGCTCTACCCCTCGACCGCCTGCACGCTCCAGGCAAATCTCGGCTGCAAGAACGCCTTTGCCTTCGACATCCTGGCCGCCTGCGCCGGTTTTGTCTATGCCATGTCGATTGCCAACAGTATGATTCTTTCGGGGCAGGCGAAAACCATACTCATTGTCGGCGCAGAGATTCTCACCAAAACGGTTGATTGGACCGACCGTGCGACCTGCATTCTTTTCGGCGACGCTGCAGGAGCGGCAGTGGTTCAGGGAACCAATGAGGACGAAGGCATCCTGTCTACCTGCCTGGGGAGCGACGGGGTTCATGGAGATATCCTGCATTTCTCTCCCTGGGGAGAGAAGCGTTTCATGTACATGCGGGGCAACGATGTCTATAAGCAGGCGGTACGGCTTATCACCGAGATCGGTCAGAAAGCGGTTGCGGCTGCCGGCCTGACGATTGACGAAATCGATCTTCTCATTCCGCACCAGGCCAATATCAGGATTATACGGGCTGTCGGTGAGCATCTGCACATGCCGCCCGAAAAAGTTGTGACCAATCTCGAACGCTACGGCAACACGTCATCCGCTTCCATACCGCTGGCTCTCAATGAGGCCTGGGGCGAAGGAAGAATCAAGCAGGGAACCACGGTGCTTTTTGCCTCCCTGGGAGGCGGACTGGCCTATGCCGGGGCGGTAGTGCGGTTTTAACCTTAGACTGCGGGAGTGCATTGCCTGATGAACTACGCATTTTTATTTCCCGGCCAGGGATCCCAGACCATAGGCATGGGCAAGGATCTGTTTGACGGTTTCCCGGCAGCCCGGAACCGCTTCATACAGGCCGACGCGCTCCTCGGGCGCGAGCTGACAAAGATAATTTTCGAAGGTCCTGCAGAAGCGCTGACCCTGACCAGCAACACCCAGCCGGCCCTTTTTACCGTCGAGGCGGCCATTGTCGATCTTCTGGCCGAGCACGGCCTTACGCCGTCAATAGCTGCGGGCCATTCCCTGGGCGAGTACAGCGCGCTGTATGCTGCGGGTGTTTTCAGTTTCGAGGACGGCCTGAAGCTGGTTGCCGAGCGCGGCAGGCTCATGGCCGCGGCGGGCGCGAAGCAGCCGGGTACCATGGCTGCCATCATCGGCATGGAGCCTTCAAGAATCGAAGAAGTGCTCAAGGGCATAACTTCGGGTATCGTGGTTGCGGCAAACCTGAACTCGCCCGACCAGATTGTCATTTCGGGCGAAATCAATGCGGTTAACGATGCCTGCGTGGCACTCAAGGCCGCGGGAGCAAAACGCGCGCTTCCCCTGCCGGTAAGCGGAGCTTTTCACTCGCCGCTCATGCAGGGCACTGCCGATGAAATGGCCGGCTTGCTTGCAACGATTACCTTCAATACCCCGAAGTGTCCGATTATTGCCAATGTCACCGCCCAGCCGGAAACCGACGGTTCACTCTTGCGCGAACTCCTGGTTAAGCAGCTGGTTTCGCCGGTCAGGTGGGTAGATTCAATGAGAACACTTGCTGCAGGCGGATCTGTGCAGTGCATCGAGGCGGGACCCGGGAGCGTGTTGCGCGGCCTCGCTAAAAAGTGCAGCGAAGCGCTTACCGTTGTTGCGGCGGATACCGCTGCCAACATATCTTTTTTGCTCGATAATAAATAGAAGCAATCTTTTCCCGGAGAACGGTTTGATCGATTTATCCTGTACCTCGAAAAAGGCTCTCATTACCGGCGGCGGTCGCGGAATCGGCCGGGAAATAGCGTTGCGGCTTGCCGCAGCGGGCTGCGATGTCGGTGTCAGCGATATCGACCTGGCGTCAGCCGAATCGGTAGCCGCAGAAATTAAGGCGCTCGGCAGGGAATCGCTCGCGCTCAAAGCCGACGTTTCATCGGCCGCAGAGGTTGCAGCAATGTTCGGCACCTTCATCGCCGCTTTTCAGAAAATCGACATTCTGGTAAACAACGCCGGGATTACCAGGGATACCCTTCTCATGAGAATGAAGGAGGTCGACTGGGATCTCGTCCTTGGCGTGAACCTCAAGAGCGCCTTCCTGTGCTGCCGCGAAGCGGCAAGGCCGATGCTGCGGGCTTCGGCCGGCAAAATTATCAATATCGCCTCGGTAGTCGGCATCAACGGGAACCCGGGGCAGGCTAACTATTCGGCTTCCAAGGCAGGGCTTATCGGGCTTACCAAAACTCTTTCCAAGGAGTTCGGCAGCCGCGGGGTAACCGTCAATGCCGTTGCGCCGGGGTTTATTCAAACCGCCATGACCGATAAGCTTTCCGAGTCGGACAGGGCCAAATATACGCAAAATGTTTCTCTCGGCCGTATGGGTACGCCGCTCGATGTCGCCAATGCGGTGCTGTTTCTCGCCTCGTCTCTGGCGGATTACATCACCGGCCAGGTCATCGTCGTCGATGGCGGACTTGTCATGTAGCGCGATAATAATCATTTTTTGTGCATGTCTTTAAAACCATTTCCTGAAAGGGGTGCTTTGTGAGCGAAATTGAAACCAAAGTAAAACAGATCATTGCGGAAAAACTTGGAGTCAGCGAAGATAAAGTTACCGCGACAGCCTCATTCGTCGACGATCTGGGTGCAGACTCCCTCGATCAGGTTGAGCTCATCATGGCGTTCGAAGATGCCTTTGAAATTGAAATTCCGGACGAAGACGCGGAAAAATTGCGTACCGTCAAGGACTCGCTGGATTATCTCCAGAAGAAGCTTTAACAGGATCGTTGCCGGTCCGGTGCATCCGAATCTCGCCGGATCGGTACTGTTCACCTATTCGTCGGCCAATTCTCTCATCAACTGGAAGGATAGTATCTCCATATATGTCGCATAGAGTCGTTGTTACCGGCATGGGAGCGGTCAGCCCCGTAGGAAACGACGTTGAGTCCCTGTGGGCCGGCCTGAGCTCGGGAAAATCGGGCATCGGTCCGGTCACATTGTTTGATGCTGCAGCCTTCTCCACCAGGATAGCCGGGGAAGTGAAGGGCCTGGATTTCGCCAAATTTGTCGAACCCAAGGAGGTCCGCCGGACGGACAGGGTCATCCTGTTTGCCGTTATTGCAGCGCAGGAAGCTATGAGGCAGGCGAAACTCGACATGGCAGCGGAAGATCCCTACCGCTGCGCCACCCTCATTGGATCGGGCATCGGCGGCATTTTAACGCTCGAAACCGAACACAAAAAGCTGCTCGACCGGGGCCCGGGACGGGTCTCCCCATTTCTGATCCCCATGATGATTCCCGATATGCCTGCCGGCAGGGTTTCAATGGAATTCGGCTTCAAGGGAGCCAACTTTGCCATTGTCAGCGCCTGCGCATCCTCGGCGCACTCAATCGGCGAATCATATTTGCACATAAAAACCGGATTGGCCGATGTCGCACTCACCGGCGGCACCGAATCCCCGATAGTACCCATATCCTTTGCCGGATTCTGCTCCATGGGTGCGATGTCGCGGCGCAACGACACCCCCGAGAAAGCCAGCTCGCCCTTCGATAAGAAACGCGACGGCTTTGTCATGGGCGAAGGTGCGGCAATCGTCGTTCTCGAATCGCTCGAACATGCCCTTGCGCGCAAGGCACCTATCCTTGCCGAACTCGTGGGCTATGGTGCTACGGGAGATGCCTATCACCTTACCGCTCCGGATCCCGAAGGTACCGGCATGCAGAAATGCATGGAAATGGCCATGAAGATGGCAGGCCTCAACCCGGACCAGATCGGCTATATCAATGCCCACGGAACCTCGACCGATCTCAACGACAAAATCGAAACGGCGGCAATAAAGAAGGTCCTGGGCGAGTCGGCGCAGAGCGTGGCTATAAGTTCGACCAAGTCGATGACCGGCCATATGCTCGGAGCGGCCGGGGCAATCGAATTCATTGCAACGGCGCTGGCCCTGAAAAACGGTCTCCTTCCTCCCACCATTAATTATGAGGATCCGGACCCGGACTGCGATCTCTTTTACACGCCGAATGTCGCGGTGGCAAGGAATATCCGCTACGCGTTAAGCAATTCGCTGGGCTTCGGCGGACATAATGCATGTCTTGCGCTGGGAAGGTATGAGTCTGATTAAGTTCCCGGTGCGATTCTTAAGGGCGCTGTTCCTTCGCGGTTGCCCGGACAACTCCGGGCAACCGTTAGAAAAAGTTCAAAAGATCATCGGCTACCGGTTCCGGTCGGCAAACCTTCTCCGGCAGGCGCTTACCCACAAATCATCGGTATCGCCGGAGAACGGCGATGTATTGCTCTCCAATGAACGCCTCGAATTCCTGGGAGATGCGGTCCTCAACTGCCTGGTTACCGAGCACCTTTACAAAACGTATCCCGAACGGCAGGAGGGACAACTCTCCAAAATCAAGTCGCTCATCGTATCGAGAAAGATCCTGGGCGAGATCGCGCATTCGTTCGATATCGGGCCGTACATCATTTTCGGCGCATCCGAGGAGAAGACCGGCGGCAGGGACCGGATGTCGATTCTCTCGAACACCTTCGAAGCGCTCCTCGGCGCGGTATTCCTTGACGGCGGATTCAAGCCGTCGGGAAGGTTCCTGAAGCGCTTCCTCTTCGATCGCATCGACGAAATCCTCGACGACGAACGGCATGTCAACTATAAGAGCCTGATTCTTGAATTGGCCCAGCGCGACGGGTTCGGCATGCCCCGCTACATAACGGTCGGAGCCACCGGGCCCGACCACGCCAAGGAATTTACGGTCCGCATTGAAGTCGGGGGGATGGAGCTCGGCGAGGGGACCGGATCGAATAAGAAAATCGCCCAGCAGGCAGCCGCGCAGAATGCACTTGCACAGTACGATAAGAAGACAATCATATCTCATAGCAAAGGAGTGACGAAAGATGAACTGGTTTCTCACCGATGAACAGAAAATGATCGTCGAGACGGCCCATGAAATTGCCGTTAAGAAAATTCTTCCGGTCAGGGAAAAGTATGATCACGAGGGGATCTTTCCCTGGGACATCGTTCAGGCGCTTTCTGAAGCCGACCTGTGCGGCCTCTACATTCCGGAGCAGTACGGTGGGTTCGGCGGCGGCGTTTTTGAACTCTGCCTCGCCGTCGAAGAGCTCTCCAAGATATGCGGCGGCATTTCGCTTGCCATGGCCGCGACCGCGCTCGGCACCTTTCCGCTTCTCCTGTTCGGGTCCGAGGAGCAGAAGCAGAAATATCTTCCGGGGATTGCGGCGGGAAAAATCATCGCAGCGTTCGGGCTCACCGAGGCCAATGCCGGATCGGACGCCCTCGGCATGAAGACCACAGCGGTTCGCGACGGCGATTACTGGGTCCTGAACGGCACCAAGCAGTGGATCACCAACGGCGAAAATGCGCAGGTGTACTCGGTTTTTGCAAAAACCAACCCGGCCAAGGGCGCTCGCGGCCTGACCGCCTTTCTTGTCGACAAGGGAACGCCGGGTTTTACATTCGGTAAACACGAGGACAAGATGGGGATCCGGGCATCGAGCACCACGGAACTCGTATTCCAGGATTGCCGCGTGCATACCAGCGCCATCCTCGGTCGGGAGGGCATGGGGTCCATCGTGGCCATCAACACCCTGAACTATTCGCGGCCCGGCGTCGGAGCACAGGCGCTCGGAATAGCGGCCGGAGCGCTCGAAGAGTCGGTACGCTACTCCCGGCAGCGGGTCCAGTTCGGTGAGGCGATTTCATCGTTCCAGGCGATCCAGCATATTCTTGCCGATATGGCAACGCAGGTCGAGGCTGCCCGGGCCCTGCTCTATGCCACGGCGAAATCGATCGATGCCGGCGAGAAGCGTTTCTCCAAGGAATCGGCCATGACCAAGCTCTTCTGCTCGGATACCGCCATGAAGGTAACGGTCGACGCGGTCCAGGTCATGGGCGGGTATGGCTACATGCGTGAATATCCGGCGGAAAAGCGCATGCGGGACGCAAAAATCACCCAGATTTATGAGGGAACAAACCAGATACAGCGAAACGAGATTGCGCTCCAGCTTATTCGGGAAGCGGCCTCAGAATAGTACCGGGGACCCACTTAAAATACCGTTCAGGGATCGGCAAAGTTGCCCCGGACGGTATTATTCATCATTAACCGATCTCCGTTCGTCCTGAGGCTGTCGAAGGACGATCAAGGTGATTATGAGAGGTCCATCGGCGCTATGACCCGTATTGAGATAGCCCCATCGATTCTGTCCGCGGACTTCACCTGCCTCGAGCGCGAAGTGAAAAAAGCGCAGGATGCCGGTGCGGACCGCCTTCACTGCGACATCATGGACGGAAATTTCGTGCCGAACATTACCTTCGGGCCTCTCGTGGTCGAAGCGGTTCGGCGCTGTGTTACCATTCCGCTCGACGTCCACCTCATGATCATTGACCCGATGCGCTATGTAAACGATTTCTGCAATGCCGGAGCCTCGACCCTCATCGTGCATGCCGAAGTGTGCGATGTCCCCGCCGTTGCGTCGGCGATACGGAAAAACAATGTCCGGCCCGGCGTTTCGGTGAACCCGGACAAGCCGGCCTCGCTGTTTCTCCCGCACCTCCGGGACATCGACATGGTTCTCGTCATGACCGTATTCGCCGGGTTCGGCGGACAGAAGTTCATGCCGGAAATGCTCGATAAAATAGCTCTGGTCCGTGCAGAATCGGTAAAGCGGAATCTCACCACCGACATTGCGGTCGATGGCGGCATCAACGATAAGACGGGAGAGGAGTGCGCCGCAGCCGGGGCAAATGTGCTTGTTGCCGGGAGCTATATCTTCGGCCATGAGGATTTCGAAGCCCGCATTGCAACGCTTCGGGCTGCATCTCTCCGAGGTAGAGAACGCCTGGGGCATGAGGTATAATTTTTTTGTGGGTGCGCCTCACCCCTGCCCCTCTCCACCGGTGGAGAGGGGCAGGGGAAAAACCGATTAACCAAGACGTCGCCGTGAATGTTCTGTAGAGACGTAGCATGCTACGTCTCTACAATGCCCCAAAAAAAATTATGCGGTGGAACGGACATTTCCAGATTGTCGGAACGCATGAAATCAGAGAATTATCGTTCGGATGGTCTTATTGACAACCGTCGCAGGAATTCCGTACCCTGCCTGCTCGTCGCGATAGTGCTCCTGCTCGTTACCGGGCTTCTCTTCTCCTGCCAGACACCGCTTGACCCACCGGGAAATATCGTCTCCAACCCCGGCCCCATCGAATTTGAAAGCGTATGGCAGTACTGCAAGGCATGGAGCATCTACCAGGATTCGAGTATCTATGCCGGGGTGATACCGGCGCATCCTTTTGCCTTCAGCACCCCGACCGGCATCATGGCTGCCATAAACGATACACTCTCCGGAAACGGGGATCCTTATGACTATACGTTCAACTTTACCAGCTACGACACTGCAGACGGCCTGGACACCTTCTTTAATAACTCCCTTGCATCCTATGCTCCTGTTTCGGCGGTTGCGTCCGTAGCCGCACCCTCTCTCTTGCCCTATGACTCGACCGTTACGGTTGACTCACTGACCGATTCTACCGGCCTCCTGACTATTTATACCTTTGAGGCGGGGACCGACGGCCAGGTATACAGCGATTTTTACTACACCTGTCTTCCGGTGCTCAAGGGGTTCAAGAACATCATCGTCGACCTGCGCTGGAACGGCGGCGGGTATATTGACGAAGCGCAGAATATTATAACGGCGATGGTGCCCATTGGAACCGGCTACATCCAGGCCCGGCAGCGCGACCTGGACTCTGTCACCAACAAATATGTAACGCTTGGCTGGCGTAACTGGACCACTACCCGGAGCCCCTTGTTGTCAGGCGAACACTATGCAGTTATTATCAACGATTCGACCGCCAGCGCGGCCGAACTTACTGCTGCAGGTCTTTACGAGGGGCAGAAGAAAGAGTGGCAATCGACAGGAGACAGCGCCTGGATTCTCGGCGGCCACAGCTTCGGCAAAGGCATCGGGCAGGTAGTGATCGAGCGGCGGGGGGCCTGCTACGCATCGTTCAACGGGATCGATACCCTTTACAGCGCAAGCGGCGATTCGATGCTGACCATTCCTTTTTTCGCCAATTACTTTCTCGATCTGAAGATCACTTTTCTGCAACTTAAGGGGGTTTCCCCGCGCATCGGCCCCTACCACCGCATCGGCATAGCGCCGGACAGCGTTCCTGCGCCGGTCAAGCAGCAGGTGGACGGTCTGCTGCGGTCGGATTCTCTTTTCAATCAGGCCGACAGTGGATTCTGGCGGCCGATATTTTACGGGGTGAAATTAATGGAACCAAGCGCGAATATTGATTCTATTGTCAACGATCCGACCGTTCCGGCAAAGAGGCTTGCCTCGGTGCGGTCAAAACAGCCAAATAAGCGTCGGCGGGGCGTCGGGCGGGTCGTCGAGAAGATGATTGCGACCAATAAGATAATTCTGCATTAGAATGCCTGCCCGATACTGAAATAAGCCGATCCCCATTCTTTATCGGTCCACCGGTAGCCCCAGTCGAACTCCGCCTGGCCGACCGGAGTCTTGGCGTAGATACCGGGGCCGACGGTCCACCGGAGGTCGCGGAGGCTGAATTCTGCCGAGGGGTCGCTCCATGCATAGCCGCCATCGACAAATGCGGACAGGCCGATCCATTTATAAATAGGGTGTTCAACCTGCGCGAGATTGACAACGAGTGCCATCCTGCCGCCGCCGGGGCTCAGGTCGTTCTGCCCATAACCGCGGACCGGCCGCATCCCTTCGATACCGAGGTTATAGATGATCTGGGCCGGAACGCTATCCTTGCGGGCGCCGTATCCTTGCGCATACCCCAATTCCACTGCCGAGGAAACACTGAATCTTTTAACAGGCGTTAAATAGGCGCGGGCATCGAGAAGAGCCCGGTAGTACTGGTTGGTACCCCTGCCGCCGAGACCTGCGAATTCCGGCGAGAGCTGGAGATAAGCGCCGGCGGTGGTATCGGTAAAGTTCTTCCGCGTATCGTAATAAATATCCGTTCCGATACTCTGCGTATTCTCAAGCGATGTTGTCCCGGTAGTGTCCTGGATTGCGTAGAGATATTCCGTGCGTTCAAGCTTTATCCAGACCCTGTAGCTTAAATTCCATGCGGTTTCCTTGGCAAGGGTAAACTGGATTCCGTCAAAGAGGCCGAGGAAGGTGATGTTGTTGTGCTGGACATAGGTGGTTACCAGGCCATTGAAAGGAAGGGAAAAAATCCAGGGGTAGGAATAGGTCGCGTCACCCCTGAGTTCATAGCAGTCATAAGAACCATTGGAGGTAATCGAATGTCCCAACCCGAACAGATTTGCGAACCGGGCCTGGAGAGAGCCTCTGAGCGAGTCGTAGGTGCCGTAGCCGATGGAGGCATCAATGGTGAAGAATTTGGTCTCTTCAAGTGTTGCGGTTACCGGCTCGGTTGCCGTATCCCGGCTTTTTGCAGCTATGAGAAGACTTTCCGGCGGCACCTTGACCTGAGCATAATTGAAAAGCCCGGTTACATAAAGTTTCTGTGCCAGAGAATTCATGCTTTTTGACGTCAGGGTATCTCCTTCCTTGAATTTCGCCTCGCGCCTGACGACAATCGGGAGCACCTTTTTAAGCCCTGCGGTATGGAAGGGACCCGCAAATATAAGCGGCCCCTGATCGATGGTGAAAATCACCGAAGCGCGATGGGCCGCCGTGTCGATGACGGCGCTGTCCCGGATGTGATTGTAGAGATGCCCCCGTAAGGCCAGATCGGCGGAAATAGTCTGGGCATCCTGATCAATGGCGCTTGTACTGTAGGGCGAATCATGTTTTGTCAGGATTTTTTTAAGCTCATCGACCCGATGGAGAGGCGAAGCTCCATCGACGGCGACCGTGCTGACGAGCGTCTGCGGTCCTTCGACAACCGAGAGGAGGAGGGAAACCCGATGATGCATTGAGTCCGAAACAATTGAGTCGATCCGTACCTCCGCATCAATATATCCTTTCTGACCGTAGGCGGCAGCTATCGTTGCAGTGTCGGATTCGAGCTTGATATGGGAATAAACCGATTTATTCCAGAAGCGGGAAATTTTTGTTTCCATGAGGCCCTGGAGCTGTCCCGAGGTAAATACCGTATTTCCGGAGAAGCTGATGGCATGTACTTTCCACTGTTCGGCAAAAAGGGGGCCCGATCCGGCAATGCAAAGAATCAGGGCGATTCTCAGCACTGCGCGGCACGTTCTGCCGAAAGGGCGGTGGTGTCCGGCCCTCTCCGTCTTCATGCTGCATCCTTATCCAGCTTCATTGTCTCTTTCTTCTTTCTGCTTTTTTTCTTTCCTTTTCCATCATCCTTTTCCGTTCACCCTCGCTATCGTGTAAATCTAAAGTGAAGATCGATGCCGCCGTTCATGTTGTTTTCCGAGCCGATAATATACACATTCGGAAAAAGCCGGTACGATGCCGAAACATTCGGTCTGTTCATATTCTGCAGGATGGCCTGATAAGTAACCGAAAGCCGCGACGAGAGCCGCTTGACAGCCGTGACCGTTGTCCCAATGGAGCCTTGCGTTCCCGCAGTGCCTGATGCAACGTTGAGGCTTTCGATGTTGAGCAGCTGCTGCAGCGGTCGCGTTCCGAGCCCGGAAAACTGTTGAGCAAGAAGTCCGGCGACGGCCGATGCAACACCGCTGGAAAGGACTCCCTGAGTGGTGCCGAAGGTGATCAGACTTATGATACTTTCAGGCTGGAGCGCCGGAACGGACGAGAGGGCGACGTTCGGTTTGCTGAGACTGTCGCCGACGGTGAGCGTAACGATATAAGCTTGTTCCGACGTGCTTCCCGGTAACGGGGCAGTGATTGTATCCACCGCAGTCAGGCTGATCGCCGGGTTCATTTCTTCAGGATTTGTGAAGCGGAACGTCCCCTGCTGGACGGTAAACTTCTTGTCCAGATAATAGAGATACCCGTCGGTTACGGAAATGGTGCCGACAATGCCGGGATGCTCGGGGTTCCCCATGATCGTGACCGTGCCGTCGAGCGTCATGCTGCCTAAATTACTTTCAATGATCAGGTTTTTATCGAGATCGAGGAGTATCCGCAGCGCTGTGCGTCTGAGCAGGGGGTTTTTCGGGGGCCTTTTTTTCGGCCTTGCGGCAGGCGCTTTCTGGAACATTGCGGCCGGCGAAAGGTAGAGCTGATACCGCGACTCGGCAAGGGTAACGTTGCCGCCGAGAACCAGCGCATCCGCAGAATCGGCAAGCCGAACCGACGCCGTGCGGATGATGGCATTGAGGTCGGCAATCTGCAGATGGCAATCGGTGGCGGAAAGCGCAAACCGGGCGTGGCCCGTACCGGTCGGTTCAAAATACCCTGCTCCCGAAAAGCGCCCGGATGTGCCGATGTGTCCGCTGAGCGATTCGACGATGATGGAGTCGTTCCTGAGTGAGCACTCGGCATCGACAGGACCAAATGCCTGCCCGTACTCCTTGAGCGAAAACCCTGCACCACGGACCGAGATTCGCCCCTGCAGGTGGGGCCTGCTTTCCCGCATGGTCAGAAACGCATCGGCGCCGAGTGTTCCCCCCGAGATGTCGGCCTCGGGCACCAGCGGTGCGAGGATTGCGAGCGGCACCGCGTCGGCAATGCACCTGAGCGTCACATTCGATTTGTCAATAGTTAACCGCCCGGGCTCCAGGGGAAATGACCCGGAAAGCGCAAGCCGTCCCTTGTATAATCCCATCGTTGCCGTGTCGAGGTAGACCGCCTGTTCTGAGCCATGCCCCTGAAGAAACGGTTTGTCAAGGCGAATGGTTTTCCAGTACAGCGAATCGCCCTGCAGCGAGAAGGTAATCGACGGGTGCAGGGCAGTGCCGGCGATTCGTGCTTCGGCCGACAGGCCGTAGAGGCGAAGACCCTTTGCCGAATCGATTGCTGCAGGAATCTTTCCGGCAAATTCTCCCTGCACATCCCAGCCCCCCGGCGTTTTTACCATATCCGCATGGATTGAAACGCTCCCCCCTGCCTTGACCTCAGGAAGAAAACGGGCTGCAAGGTCGCCAAGCGGAAAATCGGGACCCTCGACGGTGATGCGGGCGCTGTCCCGGATGAGGTGGGCGGCTGTCCAAGGGGGAGAAAGCGCAAGCGGTGCGGTCAGGGAAACAAGCAGCGATTCAGGTCGGCTGAAGGGAAAGACGCTGACCGAGGCAGTGAGCTCGGCGTTTCTGAGCGCAGCCAGCGCGTGGTAGCGGATAATTGTTCCGCGACCCAGTGTCTGGTCGAATTCAAGGTGTGCCTGCGCCTCGGGATCAGTGCGGGTTCCATGGACCGCTGCCTGCAGGGAAAGTAATCCGTGCAGGGGTATTTTGCCCTTTATCCACGGCGCAATGAGTTGGGGATCCATGCCGGAAATGCTTGCCGAGGCGTCGATCGAATCACCCCGCATGACGCCGGATATACTCCCCGAGGCGGATTCACTGCCGTGCCGTTCGGCAATAAGAGATGCATTGGCAAAACGACGGGGGCCGTGCAGGCCGGCTATGCCAGTGGTTTTGATCCATGCGGCATTCTTACCCAGGCGGACATTGTACCAGTGCAGCGTGTCGTTTCGATAGCTCAGCGAGGCGATAAGCGACGACGCCGTAAAGTCTCCGGCATGCAGGTCGGTTGCGCCAACCTCAGCGGTGATGTTGGGATTTTCGACCGGGCCGAATCCCTCTGCGGTAATATGGAAATGTCCGCCCGCATTATGCACGCCGGCAAGCGGAAGGATGGTCGCAAGGTCGCCGGCGCATTGCAGGGAAGCTTTATTGATATACAGCCGCTTGTTCCCATAATGGGCTTCGGCATCGAGCCGATCGATTGACGCGCTGCGCCAGGCGCAATCCCGCGCCCGCATGGCGAAGGTCACGGTCGGCTGTGTGAGGGTTCCGCCCAGGCTTCCGGTTCCCGAGATCGTACCGGTTACCGGGTAGGCAAGAAACGATCGTGAAATCGTCGCCGGATTCGTCAGGTTGATCGCAAAGGTCCCGGTGAGTGCGTTGGTTCGGTAGCCGATTGCCGCCTGAGCATGAATCCGGTTTCCGGAATCTGCCGTAATATCCACAATCCACTGCCGGTTATTCAGCCGGGCGTGGCAATCGATCAGCTCCGGAATGCCCGGAGCGGCGGATCGTTTCACGGCAAGTGCAAGGTCGGCATGGTTCGGCAGGTCCCGGGCTCCCTGTCCGTCGGCAGCAGCCTCAATATGCGCGGCGCCGCTGATGAAGGAGTATTTCCGGCCGAGGCGGCGGGCGAAGTCCGAAATTCTGGGAATGTCGGCGGTCGCAGCGACATTCCAGGCGGCAAGGTGCGGCTTGTTGAAAAGCGGTGCTATCGAGGCGGTTGCCTTGATGCCGGCCTTTCCCATTGGCGAAGATCCGTCGATAAAGGCCGAGAGACCGTCGCCGGGATTGTACTTTCCCGTCACCGCGATTGTTTCGAAGGGGATGCTGTCGAAGGTTACTTTACGGGCGGTTGCCTGCAGATCGAGCCGCGGAGAACCGAGGAGCCCGGCGAGCGATGCGATCACCTGTACCTCGCCCTTCATCTGCAGGCCCTTGATTTTCCGGAGCGCAAGGACGGGCGAAAGGCGACTGTTGATATCCGCATGGGCGTTCCAGGACAGTTTCGTTGAAAAGGGGAAGGTTCCCTCACAGTTCAAGGTTGAGGAATCGCCCTTCAGTATTCCCCTTGATACTACGAGCCGCTTCGGGGTAAAATCAGCCTTTATATCGATTTTTCGGATGCGGCCGCTGTACCAGGGTGTCACTGCCTCACCGGTATCGGCGGCAAGGGTTCCGGAAAAAGCGTTGAGCTTCTTGAAAACGAGTCGGCTTCGTATTCCGGAAAGGGAGTAATACATGCCGGATACCGAGTCGTCGTAACGCGCCGAAAGCCCGGTCACTACCGCGGTGCCGAGGGTGACCGTCCAAAGTTTGACTTTCGGTGGGTGCTTGAGGAGGAAGGGGAAATGTACGCCGCGCTTCGTCCTGATGCCGGTAATTGTCGCGTCCCGGATCGTGATATGTTTGATGGCGACAGTCTTTTTCAGGAGCGGCAGGAGGGCGAAGCGCAAGTTGAGAGTCCGGATCGTCATGGAATCCCCGAACTCACGGTCGTTGATAACAACATCGTGAAGGTCCAGCCGGCGAATCCAGCTCAGGTGCACTGCGCCGATGCTCACCTCGTTGCCGAGCCTGTCGGACAGGGCGTTTACGAGGGCCGATTTGATGCTCCGCTGCACCGGAGGAGTAACAACCACCGCACTCAGGAGAAGCGTCAATGCCCCAAGATCCATAAGCAGGAAGATGAGCGATTCTACCGCGATCCGTAGTACGCGATTCATAGCCGGGAAGCCGGGGTTTATCCCTCGGTGGATGGTTCAGGGCGGTCTCGAATGTGAGCCTATGGTACCTTAAATATAAGGGTTGGCGAAGAAACAGTCGTTTTTGCGCGAGTTGGAGGAGATCCCCGTGCGACGCGCACCAGCGTATCGGGCAGCGACCGCTCCTCCCTAGCCGCATCGCTCCATGATGAGGCACGCATTATGTCCTCCAAACCCGAACGACTGGGTTACCGCACGGCGGATGGATCGCGGTTTCACTTCGCGAACGAAATTGAGATCGCGCAGCGGATGGGTGAGGTTGTGCGACACATGCGTGGTCTGGTGCAGGATGCTCAGGGCTGTGACCGCAGCCTCGATGGCGCCCGACGCTCCGACCGTATGGCCGATGAGCGATTTGGTCGAATTAATAAGAGGCGAACTCCCGAAGATCCGTTCGATGACGGCCGATTCGATCTCGTCATTCTGCACCGTCCCGGTACCGTGGGCATTGATGTAATCGATGGCGCCCGGTTCAAGTGCCGCGTCCGCCAGTGCGCTGCGGAGCATCCGCTCCGCCCCGCATCCCTGCGGTTCCATGGCCATGTTCGAGAAAGCATCAAAGGAGGAGGCAAAGGCGGTGATCTCGGCGTACGGATTCGCCCCGCGCCTCAGGGCTGCATCCTGTTCCTCAAGGACGAGCATGGCGCTGCCGCCCTCGGCAAAGAGGAATCCCGATCGCGCGGCATCGAAAGGCCGGTTGGCGGTCGGGGGATCATCGCATTTCCGTACCAGCGTTCCGGTTGCATCGAAAGCCCGGAAGGAGCCCCCGTAATCGTCGCCGAGGTACTCGGACCCTCCGGCTATTGCGGCATCGCACTCGCCTGAGGCGACGGCGCGATACCCGAGCCCGATTGCGCTCGTCCCTGCAGCGCAGGCCGTTGAGCAGCAGAGGTTGTGCCCGGTAAGCCCGTATTTGATGCCGATTGACGAGGAACAGGAATTCGGCATGGACATGGCGATGGTCATAGGATTGAATCGCAGCGGCATCGGCGGGCATGCGAGAGCCATGCCCGGTTCTGCATGGACATCCAGCGTTTCCGCCATTTCCCGGATTCCGCTGCGCACCGCTTCGAGTTTTTCAGAGGACCTGTTGCCGCAATGGAATGCCTGGGCAGCCATCAGGCTGGCAATTCCCCCGATGCCGGTTCCGCCGAAGACGCCTGTTCTCTCAGGATTGATACCGATTATGCGAAAGGAATTTTTCTTTGCATCGTTAAGCTCAAAACCGAATCCGGCATCCGCTATCGCCTCCCGTGCAGCGGCAAGCCCTAGAAGTGCGACTTTGTCGAGTTGCAGCTGCTCTATGCGGCTGATGGCGAAGGCGGAAAAATCGATTTTCGGGAGAGGCGCCCATACCGATGATACCGGGGTAAAATAAGACCGCCAGGCGGCAGGGACAGGTGCAACCGCCGAAGCTCCGGTCATCGCACTGTTCCAGAAATCCCGCGCGCCAACCCCGATCGGCGCGATGACGCCGATGCCGGTAACGACGACGCTGCGGCGTCCGGTCATGCGACCGGCGCCTGCATTGTTTTTACCAGCGAAATGGCGTCGTTGACGCTGTGGAGGCCGCCCGCTTCGTCGTCGGTTATCGGCCGTTTGAACTCCTGCTCAAGGGCCATGAGCAGAACGATTGTGTCGAGCGAGTCTGCGCCGAGATCCTCTTTGAAGCGGCTCTCCCGCGTGACCCGCTCGCGTGTCACCTTGAGAGCTTCAACGCAGACATTGGCGATGCGGTCCAGTATTTGCTCATCCGTTAACGTCATGTGAACTCCCCCGGGTCATGATAGTATGTTTATTGATTGTCGTACAAACGTGCGCCGTGCCACGTCGATGTAGAAGAAAGGTATTTCACGCAGCATCAATTTAGCAAATCCCATAGCCTATGAACACAAAAACAGTTATCAAAGCCACCGGCATTGCAACACCGCCCTTTGTTCTTTCACAGGAAGCATGCGACACCATCATGGCGGAGTATTTCAGGGAGGAGCTTTCGGTGCGAAGCCTGGAGGTCCTTCACAAGGTTCTCCAACATAAGAGCGTTCGTACCAGGCATATGGCGGTCCAGGATATGGGCGAGCTCCTCACCGTGAAAAACGAAGATCCCGACTGTCGCATCGCCCGCTTTACCGAGTGGTCGATCCGGCTCGCAGCCGAGGCCCTCGGACAGGCGCTATCAAGGGCCGGACTGTCCGCCGGTGCCGTCACGGCGCTTATTGTCAACACCTGCACCGGCTATCTTTGTCCGGGAATTGCTACCTACCTCATCGAGAGAATGGGCATGAGGCGGACCATCCCGGTCTACGACCTCGTGGGCTCGGGCTGCGGCGGCGCAATCCCGAATATCCAGCTTGCCGACCGTATCGTCAGGAGCGATGCTGCGGAAATCGTCGCCTGCGTCTCGGTGGAGATTTCGACCGCAACCTTCGAAATGGACAACGATATGGGACTCCTCGTATCAAACGCGATCTTCGCCGATGGCGCCGCCGCCGCGATCGTCTGCTCTGCCTCACGCGGCCTGTCGCTCGAAGCGACCGCCTCGGGCTATTACCCCGAATTGCGCGAAGCCGTTCGCTTTGTCCACAGGAAAGGACGGCTGCAGAACCAGCTCGACGCCCAGCTTCCCAAGGAGATCCGCAAAACCGTTCCTCCCTTTATCCGGAGCCTTCTTGCTCAGAGGAATCTCGTGCCGGAGAGCGTCCGCCACTGGGCGCTCCACCCCGGCGGCGACCGGATCATTGGAGCCATCCAGGAGGAGTTGAACTTAACTGAAGACGACTTGACGCATACCCGGGACATTCTCTCCCGGTATGGCAATATGTCTTCTCCGACGGTGTTGTTTGTCCTCGATGCGCTTATGAAACAGGGGTTAGACCATGATGCGTGGTGCATGATGGTGGCGTATGGGGCCGGGATGTCGATACATGGGTATTTGATGAAGAACTCGGCATAAATAGCAGCGCTTTTGGTGGGGGACCGCCTTGCGGTTTTCCCCGGGTCGGAGCCGCGAAACGAGTCTCCGACGAACTCCTGCTGAAGTACGGGACGATGCCTGCCTCGTTTACGCCGGCAGGCGCTCTCGAACCATAGAACCCTCCCAAAGACTAACTTTTCTTTTCCCTTGCCGCCGGTGTCTCGAAAAGGTATTTTTATGGGCCATATACGGCCTCATGCTTTGTGGAGTAGCCAAATTCGACCTCTCGGAGTGTAGCGCAGCCTGGTAGCGCACTTGGTTCGGGACCAAGGTGTCGGAGGTTCAAATCCTCTCACTCCGATTCTCATCTTCCCGGAAATAACAATCAGCGCTCCGCATACCTGCAAGGAGGCGGCTCAGACGTGATGAAGGGAGATCAAAACGGCTGCAGCACCGATTGTCCCATCCATCTTCTCTCACGACTGACCTTTGGTGAAATCGAACGGGAAATTGCCCGTTTTCCCGCGATGGTACTGCCGCTGGGCGGCAGTGAACCTTATGGCAGTGAGGGGGCGCTCGGAATCGCCTCCGCTTGCAGCGAGGCAGTAGCAGCTGCGCTATCCCGCCGGCATGCAATGCTCATGGCTCCCACCCTTCATTATGGTTGTTCCACGCCGTACACCGCCTTCGGAGGCGCAGCCGGGGTCAATCCGAGGACGTTCACCAATGCACTCTGTGAAATCCTGCGACGCTTCAGGCGACAGGGAATCGAGCTGGTCGTCATTATCGACCCGCTTTTCGATAACGGACCGGCCATCGATAAGGCAGTCAACCGGTTGAAAAAATGGGACCGGAATTTGCATATACTCATATTCGGATTACAGCGGGACGAGCGGCTGAGAGCTTTCATCGCCCGTCGAAGCGGGCTGTGGGGGCCGGGTCGCAGCGAGTTTGCCATGCTCTCGCTTGCATCTTGCATTGACCCCGGACTCATCCGGGGTACCGGTGCGGGGAGGGAGAACGGGGCGTCGGCAAACCCGGAACGCTACAATCGATGGCGCCGGCGGGGTGCGGACCCGGAGCAGTTCAGGGCGCTGTTTCCTGAGGGGACCGTTACGGGCGCGGGAGGCCGATATGATGCTGATACCGGTAGGGAGTTGTTCCAATACGGAATGACCTTGCTCGATGAAACTATCGCACCCTTCCTGCCGGTGCCCGGCAGGAAGGGGCTCGCGCAGGAGTTCAAACCGGAATAACCGAAGCGAATATCACATGTTGCTATCCGGCATAGCCGAAAAAAAACTCAGTAACGGCCTCAAGGTTATTTGCCTGACCAAACCCGGGACGCCCATCGTTGCGGTGCAGGTGTGGTATCGGGTCGGAAGCGCCTTTGAAAAGCCGGGAATTCGCGGCATCTCGCACTTTCTGGAGCATATGATGTTCCGGGGATCGGCGGGCATAGCGTCCGAGGAGCATTCTCGGCGGATCAACGATGTAGGGGGTCATTGCAACGCCTTTACGGCAGAGGATGTCACCGCCTACACCAACAGTGTACCGGCGGGCATGCTCGACATGGTATTTGCCATGGAAGCCGACCGGATGGACGGCTTGCTCTTTGATCCGGCTCTCTTTGAAACCGAGCGCTCGGTCATCATCGAAGAGTATCATACGTACATGAATAATCCCGTAGCCAAGGCGTTCCTGGAGTTCCGGGAGGAGTTCTACGGCGACCATCCCTATGCCGTCAGCCCGCTCGGCCGCCTTGAGGAGATCGCCGGACTCTCGCTTGCCGACTGCCGGGATTATTATGCCCGGCGGTACCGGCCCGACAATGCCGTGGTCGTGGTCGTCGGCGAGGTTGACGGTGCCGAGGTTTTCTCCGCGGCGCAGCGCCATTTCGGCGGAAAACGTTTGCCGACGGATGATCTCCCGATTTTCAGGCTTCCCCCGCCGCTCTCGGCAACGAATGGGCAACGCAGCATGACGCGAAGCGTGGAATTCGATGTGCCGATTCTCGTGGTCGGCTACCCGGCTCCCCCTTCATCGCACGAAGACGCCGTTGCGCTTGAAATCCTGCTCCTTATCGCAGCGGGCGGCGAGTCGAGCCGGATGCACCGGGAGGTGGTGCGACGCCAGTCTGTCGCGGTTATGGCCGGCGGCATGAATCATTTCCTCAAAGCAAGCGGAATGTCGATGTTTTTCGCCGCATTTACCCCTGATATTCGCACCGAACGGGTGGAGCGGGCGCTTGCTGCCGAAATCGACCGGTTGCGCACTGAGGGCATAACGCGCGAGGAGATGGAAAAGATCAGGAATACGACCATAACAGGCCGAATCTTCGAGCTCTATTCGGCCGATCACATTTGCCAGCGGCTCGGGTTTGGCGAGACCATCGAGGGCGACCACCGGTTATGGGTCGAGCGGATGGAAACGCTGAAACATCTCGACGCCGAAAAACTGATGGACACGGCGAAACGCTGGTGGGATGACGGGGCGAAACGGACGCTCCTCCTGAGACCGCGTCGTGTAAATCCGCTCCTGTACGTGGGCGGTTTTCTGCGCCGCGCAGCACGCCTCAGCCCGTTCTGGCGCGGTAAAGCGACCCGGGAGGCGCGATGAGTTTTTCATTTGTCTTTCCGCCGTCGGATGAATTCGTTCTCGATAACGGGCTTTCCGTCATCTCCATGCCCGACCACGAACAACCGGGACTCGTGCTTGCCCTGCAGATTCCGGTTGGCCGCTTTGCCGATCCGCCCGGCAGGGAGGGACTCTGCGAGCTGACCGCTGCGCTTCTTGCGAAGGGCACGTCGACATTCCCGCCCGAGGAGTTTTCGGAGCGGATCGAGAACGCCGGCGCCTCGTTTTTTTCCGATATCGGCGAGGAGCATTGTGTTCTCGGCTTCCGCATGCTGGCGGCCTCTGTACCCCGCCTCTTTCCCCTCTTCGTCGAAATGGTACGAAGCCCCTTGCTTGCAAAGGAAGAGTTCCTGCGGCTCCGGCGGGAAATGGTCACGGCGCTCCGCGCCGAGGCGAACGATCCCTCCCTTCTTGCAACGCGGCATTTTTACGCAGAACTGGCCGGAAACGGCCACCCGGCAGGCAGGTTTCAAACGATCTCATCGCTCAAGGCCATCTCCCTGCATGATGTGGAGAAATTCTTCAATGAGAATTTTTCCCCGATGGGGAGCCTCTGTATCATCGCCGGGGACGGCGAACGGGAACGCCTCCGGACCATGATCGCCGAACAATTCTCCTTTTGGAAACGTCAGGGGACAGGCGTTGCAGTTGTGGCCGAGGCGGCGAAGCGGGTGCCCCGGCAGGTTATCCGGCTTATCAACAAGCCCGACCTCACGCAGGCTACCCTTGCGGTCGGTCACGGTGCACCGGGTGAGCGATGCGCCGACAAGAATGCGCTTTCGCTCGCAAACCATGTGTTCGGGAGCGGCAACTTTTCATCCCGGCTCATGGCGCGCATCCGGTCGGCGGGAGGCAAGACCTACGGTGTGTCCTCGCAACTGGTTGCCGAAACGGAATTCGGCGCCCTCCTTATTTCGACCTCCACGCAGAACAACCGGGCGCAGGAGGTTCTCGAAAACATCCTTGAGGAGCATCATAACTTCGTCACCCGGGGGGTCACTTCCGGGGAACTCGCAAAGGCAAAACAGTTTGCGACCGGCAACATGGCCTTTCAGCTTGAGGGGATCGGGAATATCGTCGAGAAGCTGTTGTGGCTGCGTTTCTACGGCAGGGAGAACTCCTATATCGAGCAGTTCGAGAAAAGACTGGCAGCGCTCGATCTCGATACCGTGAATGCGGCTGTCAGCAAGTACTTTGCAGAAGAGTCGTGCATCATTGCGGTGGTGGGAAAGCTGGCGGACCTGGCGCCGCAGCTTCGTTCGTTCGGTACGCCGCGCCGCTTCCATTTCCGGGACAAGGCATGACACAAATGACGAGGCGAAGTTTTTACTTTGTCACTTTGTTACTTGTAGCTCCATAGGGAAAAGTATTTTTTCAATTATGGAACAGGTAGTCCTGAGCCTGGGGACGAACAGTGGCGACCGGCCTCAGAATATGTACCATATGGAAGCCGAACTCGCGGAGGTTCTCGTTGCGCCGCTGCGCCGGTCATCGCTCATGGAGACCGCGCACGTCGGGGAAGGGGTGAGGCCGCCCTATTACAACCGGCTGCTGCGTGGCGGATATGCGGGATCGCCGCGGGAGCTGCTTCTCCGATGTCAGGCTATCGAGGTGAAACTCGGACGTACCCGCAAAGGCCTGTTTGCCGCGCGGACCGCGGACATCGACATTCTGCTGTTTGGAAGCCGGGAAATCGATGACGAGGGTCTCATCATTCCGCACCCGCGCATGCTCGATCGACGGTTCTGCATCGCCGGTCTCGCCGAAATTGCCGGGGAACTCGGTATACCCGGCATACCCGGCACCATCGACGGGGCGGCGCCCCGGCTTCTTCTTCGTGCGGGCGGCCAGGAAATAACCTTTATCAAGGATCAGAGCAGGAAGGAGTTGCCGTCATGAGCGATGAGGGCAGGGTTGACGGGGACCTGGATGATGGAGTCGGGGAGGATGAGACCGGGAATTCACCGGACGCTGTCGAAGAGGAGATGAGTCCGGCGCCTTCCCATTTCAGCCGCCTTGCGATCGAAGGGGTCATCGGGGTTGGCAAGACCTCCCTCTGTCATCTTCTCGCCGAGCGCTGGGATGCCGCCCTGGTACTCGAGGAGGTCGAGGAAAACCCTTTCCTTGCGGGATTTTACAAGGATCGGCAGTCGCACGCGTTCCAGACCCAGCTCTGGTTTCTTCTCAACCGTTACCGCCAGCTCTCCGAGGCGGGCATCCAGCAGGATCTCTTCCACAAGATCACGGTCGGCGACTATCTTTTTGCCAAGGACCGGATCTTTGCAACGCTCAATCTCGACGTGGACGAACTGGGATTGTATAATCATGTCGCCGGAATCCTGGAGAAACAGGTGGCGGATCCGGATCTCGTGGTATACCTCCAGGCCTCGACCGGTGTCCTGCTGCGGCGTATCGCCGACCGCGGCCGTGCCTTCGAGTTCTCGATGGAGCCGGCGTATATCGACGCCCTGAACGATGCGTACAACCATTTTTTCTTTCATTATGACAAGACGCCGCTTCTTGTCGTCAATACCGACGAAATAGATTTTGTGGCGGAGCGGGCAGATTTCGAGGAGATAGCCGCGCAGATCGCCGGCACCCGACGGGGCGTTACCTACTACCGGCCCCTCCGGACAAAGGAAAAGGCGTCGCTCAGGGATCGGGGCAGGCCCGAAAAAAAATCCGGATAACCGGTCAGGGGATACTGTGTGGAAATCATAACTTCACCCGCCGACATGGCCGCCTGGTCTGCGGCAACTCGAAAAAGCGGCTTGACGATCGGGCTCGTTCCGACGATGGGTGCCCTGCACGAGGGCCACCTCTCGCTGGTGAACGAGTCGCAGAAGCGCACCGGTGCGACGGTCATGAGCATTTTCGTCAACCCGACCCAGTTCGGGCAGGGCGAGGATTACGACGCCTATCCGCGGGTTTTGGAGGCCGACGCCGAAAAAGCCCGCGCGGTCGGATGCGCAGCGGTGTTCGCCCCACCTGCGTCCGCAATGTACCCCGTCGGCTACAAAACCTATGTCGACGTGGAAGAGCTTGGGGGCAAGCTTTGCGGGAGAGCCCGGCCCGGCCATTTCCGGGGCGTTGCGACCGTGGTGCTCAAATTCTTCAACATTGTCCGGCCGGACGAGGCGTTTTTCGGGCAGAAGGATGCCCAGCAGGCCATTGTGCTCAAACGGATGGTCCTCGATCTGAACGTTCCGGTGACCTTGACGGTCTGCCCGACCGTCCGCTCCCGGGACGGCCTCGCCCTGAGTTCCCGCAATGCCTATCTGACGCCCGCCGAACGCGCAGCCGCTCCGGCTATTTGCAAAGGATTAACAGCTGCTGCGTCGCTCTACCTTGCCGGGGAGCGGAATGCGGCGAAACTCATCGCCGCGGTGAAGGCCATTCTCGCCGCATCGCCGCTTATAGTACCTGAATATATCGAAATCGTGGATACTGTTTCCCTGCAATCGCTTGACGTCATCGACGGGCCGGTGCTCATGGCGGTTGCCTGCCGCACCGGGGTGAGCAGGACACGACTCATCGACAACACTGTTCTTGGAGGTTCACTGTGACCGTGCTCCGGCGGATACCGCTCATCTATAATCTATTTCCGCGCCATTTCAGGACCATGAACGACTGGTGCAGCGTCATCCCGCATATCAGGGATATGGCCTTCACGGCTGTCTTCGTCAACCCGTTCCACGAAACCGGCAACTCCGGGAGCCTCTACTCGGTTAAGGATTATTTCCGTCTCAACCCGCTCTTTCTCGACGAGGGATCCGACCCGGCCGATTTCACCGGGCTTTCGAAATTCGTCGAGTCGTGCAACGATGCGGGCATGCAGCCCGTCATGGACCTCGTCATCAACCATACCGCAATCGATTCGCCGCTTGTAAAAGAGCACGGGTCGTGGTACAAACGCGACGGGTCGGGCCGCGTGGCATCGCCCTTTGCCATCGATCCCGGCAATCCGGGCAGGGTGACCGTCTGGGGCGACCTCGCATCAATCGATAACGAGCATTCGCCCGACCGGGACGCCCTCTGGGCCTTCTGGGACCGGGTCGTCGACTTCTACCAGAAGACGGGCTTCACCGGCTTCCGCTGCGACGCGGCCTACCAGGTTCCCGCGGCGCTCTGGAGCCGGCTCATCGGCCGCGCAAAGAAGCGGGATCCCGGCGCGACCTTTTACGCCGAAACGCTCGGCTGCCGCCTCGACCAGATCGAGGCGCTTAACGGGTGCGGCTTCGACTATCTCTTCAATTCGGTCAAGTGGTGGCACTACGACCAGAGCTGGGTCCTGGACCAGCATGCCGGCAACAAGCATATCGCCCCGTCCATCGCCTTCGCCGAGTCGCACGATACCGAGCGGCTGGCGAGCGTCTGGCCCGGTACCGAAGCCGTGCAGAAGAGCCGCTACGCCTTTACCGCCCTCTTTTCAAAGGGGCTTCTCATGCCCGCGGGGTTTGAGTACGGTGCTACAACGCGCATCGACGTTGTCCGCGGCACCCCGCGCGATGTCGATCCTGTGAAGTGGGATTTGACGCAATGGATCGCGGCGATGAACCGGTTCAAGCTCTCCCGGCCCGTCCTCGGCGAGGAGGGCCGCTGGAGGACGCTTTGCGATTTCGGCCTCCCCTGGCTCTTTCTTGAGAAGGCCTCGGACGAAGGCAATAAACCGGTCTACCTGTGCGTCAATAAAAACCCCACTGAAGCCGTGACGATCGACACGCCCATGATTCCATCCGAAGTCAGGCGCTGTACGAAAATGCACACGCTCCTTGACCTGCCGATCGGGGAAGAACCGGTGCCTGAAGCGTTCAGGCTGGATCCGGCGGAGGTGGTGCTGTTCAGGGAATGAGGTGTTATAGTTTGATTTGCTGCATAGCTGACTAAAGTGTTTCAGATTCCCTTCCCTGGAGGAGCCCCATGAGGCTCAACCTGCCGAATTCCCTTTATGGGGCAATAGCCTTCCTGCTGATTTGTTGCGGCAGTTATCTCGTTTCCTGCGGGCGGGGAACAACCGATAAATCCGGCGTTTTAACACAGCGCCGGGGTGCGATGACGCTGGAAAAATTCTCCATCCGACGTGACAAAGCCCCAGATGTTTCCGACTCCGAGGTTACATCGTTGGTCAAAGGCCAAACCGCTTTTGCCATAGACCTGTTTAAAAAATTGGCAACAAATGCCGGGAATTCGTTTTTTTCGCCATATTCGATTTCTAATGATCGCCGAAGGCCCCTCCTCTCTCCCGTGGGAGAGAGGAGCCGGAGAAGAGAGGTCAAAAAGGCGAATATCGAGAGGCACCCTCGCTGATTAGAACGCGGTTACCCCACCAAAAAAGCTTGTATCATTGCCCAAATTCCTTCCGAAATCCCCCTCCCTCCTCCCTGGCCTGAAGTATTTTGTATATTATAATATAGATCGTTTAAGTATTCCTTTATCCTTCGATTTATCCATTATTCAAATTATTATATTTATTGATTAAAATAAAAATCCAATAATCTATATATTCTATTTCCATGCCCCTTATAAAACTCCAATGCCGAAATTTCCGAAATTACCCGGAGCTCTCCGTTGAATTTCCCCTTAACGGCGCTTTCCTGTCCGGCCCCAACGGCTCGGGCAAAACCAACCTTCTTGAGGCTGTTCATATGCTCTGTACGGCCCGGTCGCAGCGTGGGGCATCGAAGCTTGAGATGATCGCCGAGGATGCGGATACGGCCAGCCTGGAGGGCGAATTTGTCGCAGGAAGCGGAGCCGAGATCCCGACTTCCTATTTCTTCTCGTTCGACCGGTCCGGGAATTCTATGCTCAAGATCAACGACCGGAAGATCGGTTCCTTTTCCGAGTGGTTTGGTTCCCGCCCGGTCGTCTCTTTTGCAACGAGCGATACCGAGCTGGTCTACGGGTCGCCCGAGGCGCGGCGGCGCTTTCTCGATATCCTCATCAGCCTTGTCGATAAGGAGTACCTGGCTGCCCTGATCGACTACCGGAAAAATCTCTCGCTTCGCAATAAATTACTCCGGACGTCCGGCGACGAACTCCTCTGCGATATTTACGAGGAGAATATGGCGGCAAGCGGGTCCGTCATTGTTGAAAAAAGGGTGGCAACGATCGCCCTGCTCGGGAGCGAGGGTGGGCTGAATTACCGGGAAATCGGAACTGCCGACGAGGACCTCTCGCTGCAGTATGAACCCGGCTTTAAAGCGGATTTTGATGGCCAAAACGGCTGGAAAAATGTATTTTCCAAAGTACTTACGGAGCGCAGGAAAAGCGACCGGGAACTGGGGTTTTCTTCCTGCGGCCCCCACCGCGACGATTTGCAACTCTCAATCGGCTCCAGGGCGGCAAAAGGGTACGCCTCGCAGGGACAATGCCGGTCCATAGCACTGTCATTGAAGTTAAGCGCCATACGGTGCCTTGAAGCGAAGGGGGCGGAAAACATCATCATCCTCTTCGACGATGCCGTCTCCGAACTTGACCCCGAGCGAACCGCCCGCGTTTTTTCGCTGATCGAAAACAAGGGGCAGGTTTTTATCGCCTCGCCCACCGGCGAGGAGGGGGGCAGGGACCTCGTGCATTTCGATGCGGCAACCCTTCGGGCGCAATGAGAATGTGGGAAACAAAAAGACCGAGGGAAGAGCCGCGGCGCATCGGCTCCCTGGTCGACGAGATTCTTGCTGAAAGCGGCTATCTTACCGTTTGTAAAGAGTACGATATCGTGCGCCGGTGGCCTGCGATCGCGATGGGTCGCTTCGCCGAGATGAGCTCGTGCGAGCGCGTTGAAAACGGCGTACTGTATGTGAAGGTTCGCTCCGCCTCCTGGCGCCAAGAGGCGGTATACCGGAAGAGAGAGCTGCTGGAGCGGATCAGGAAAGAGTTCGGTTGTCCTACCATGAAAGACATCGTGTTTTATTGAGAAAGAG
This sequence comes from Fibrobacterota bacterium, assembly GCA_003164335.1. GTDB lineage: Bacteria > Fibrobacterota > Chitinivibrionia > Chitinivibrionales > Chitinispirillaceae > BOG-1184. Next base: position 14,722 of record PLTF01000008.1, on the reverse strand, counting down.
TAACCCTATGAATGAAGATGCAGTTGCAACGCCGAAAGTGGAAGCCTATAACGCCGAGAGCATCAAAACGCTCAAGGGTCTCGATGCCGTCCGCAAACGTCCCGCCATGTACATCGGCAGCACCGGGCCGGCAGGGTTGCACCACCTGGTGTACGAGGTGGTTGACAACTCGATCGATGAGGCGCTTGGCGGCTTCTGCAAGAAAATAGAAATAACCATCCATCCCGACAACAGCCTCAGCGTGACCGACGACGGTCGGGGAATCCCGGTCGACTACCATGCCGAGGAGAAGATGTCGGCCCTGCAGCTCGTGCTCACGACGCTGCACTCCGGCGGCAAGTTCGACAATTCCTCGTACAAGATATCCGGCGGCCTGCACGGCGTCGGGGTTTCATGTGTCAATGCACTCTCGCTGTGGATGAAGGCCGAAGTCTACCGGGACGGCAAGATTTACTTCATGGAATTCCACCGCGGCGTTCCGGCTTCGGAGCTCCTGGTTACCGGTACCACCGACCGCCGCGGGACAAAAATTACCTTCCTGCCCGATCCGGAGATTTTTGAAACTGTCGAGTTTAGTGCCGATGTTCTCTCGAAGCGTATCCGGGAACTCGCGTTCCTGAACAAGGGCATCGTGATAGCGACCAGCGATGAGCGACCGGGCGGCAAATCGCACGAGTTCTGCTACCCCGGCGGGCTGGTGTCGTTCATCAGTTACCTCGATGAAAACAAGACCCCGCTCCACCCCCAGCCACTCTATTTCCGCCAGGAGGGGACCGATTTCGAGCTCGAAGCCGCCATGCAGTACAACGACCAGTATATCGAGAACATTTTTTCCTTTGCCAATAATATCAACACCGTCGACGGCGGGACCCACCTCTCCGGGTTCAAGAAGGGATTGACGCGGGCGATCAATACCTACATCGAGAAGAGCAAGCTCCAGAAAAACGACAAGGTCGAGATCAAGGGCGAGGATCTGCGCGAGGGGCTGACCGCCATCATCAGCATAAAAATTCCCAATCCGCAGTTCGAGGGGCAGACCAAGGCCAAGCTCGGCAACTCCGAGGTTGCCGGTCTCGTCGAGACGTTCGTGGTTGACAAACTTGGCGGCTTTCTCGAAGAGAACCCGGCGATAGCCAAAAAGATCGTCGACAAATGCGTCAATTCCGCAATCGCGCGCGAGGCGGCCCGCAAGGCCCGCCAGCTTGCACGGCGCAAGACCGTCATGGACGGCGGCGGACTTCCCGGCAAACTCGCCGACTGTTCGGAGCGCGACCCCAGCCGCTGCGAGCTGTTCATCGTTGAGGGCGACAGCGCCGGCGGCAGCGCGAAAATGGGGCGGGACCGCAGCTTCCAGGCCATCCTCCCGCTCCGGGGGAAAATCCTGAACGTCGAGAAGGCGCGTCTCGATAAGGTCATCTCCCATGAGGAAATCCAGATCATCGTCCAGGCGCTCGGCACCGGATTCGGCGCAAGCGAGGCCGGGGATGAGGACGAGGGGTTCACCCTCTCGAAGCTGCGCTACCACAAACTCATTATCATGACCGATGCCGACGTCGACGGGTCGCACATCCGTACCCTTCTCCTTACCTTCCTGTTCCGGCACATGCCGGGCCTCATCGAGAACGGCTATGTCTATATCGCCCAGCCGCCGCTCTACCGGGTGAAGGCGGGCAAGGAGGAGCGCTATGCGTTTAACGAAGAGGAGAAGGACCTCTTTCTCGGCGAATGGAAGGAACGGAAGAATGTTTCGATCCAGCGCTACAAAGGCCTTGGGGAGATGAATCCCGACCAGCTGGCCGATACCACCATGAACCCCGAAACCCGCTCGCTTCTCCAGGTGAAGCTCGAAGACACCGTCGAGGCGGACCGGATTTTCACCATGCTCATGGGCGAGGAAGTGGAGCCGAGACGCCGCTTCATCGAAGCCAATGCGTCGAAAGTAACGAATCTCGATATATGAGCGAACGACTTACCGGCACGAAGCCGAAATCGGACAGACTCTCCATTCTCCTTTCGAATGACGACGGCATCGGAGCGCCCGGTATCTGGGACCTGTACGGGGAACTGTCGAAAATCGCCGCGGTCGTGGTGTCGGCGCCGGAACGCGAACAGTCGGGTGTCGGCCATGCCTTTACGTTCAATACGCCGCTCCACTACGAGCGGCAGAACCTGCCGAACTGCCCTGAAGCGTTCATGGTCTGGGGCACCCCGGTTGACTGCGTGAAATTCGGCATCAGCTTTCTTCTGCAGGAACGACCCGACGCCGTTGTCGCCGGCATCAACGCCGGGGAAAACTCGGGACTCTCGGCATTCTATTCGGGAACCGTTGCCGCGGCACGCGAAGGGGCGTTCTGGAACATCCCGAGCTTCGCTTTTTCGATCTGCAAGGGAGGAGAGCACTACCGCAGCCGGTATGCAGCCGTTGCCGCCGACCTGCTGCAGTACCTCCTCGCCTGCGAGCGTACAAAGGAGAACCACCGGGTTTATTACAATATCAATTTCCCGCCATGTTCGCCTGAAGAGTGCCGCGGCATCAAGGTAACCTCCCAGAGCATGGCTTTTTTCGACGATCGGTACGAAACCATCGATGTCGAATCGCACCGGACGAAAAAAGGGTATGTCATTTACGGAGACAAAATGGATATCGAAGCGTCCGACGACTATGATTCGCGGGCGCTCATCAGCAGGTACATCGCCGTAACGCCGCTGAGCTTCGATGCGACGGCCCACCGGCACCTCGAATGCCTGCACGGCATCGAGGATGTCAAGTTATCATGAGGTAAGCAATGGACATGAAAGGCAAGATTCAGCAGGTTTTTATCGAAGACGAGATGCAGAAGTCGTATCTCGATTACTCCATGAGCATGATCACCGCGCGGGCCCTGCCGGACGTACGGGACGGTTTGAAGCCGGTACATCGCCGGGTGCTTTTCGGCATGTCCGAGCTCTCGCTCGACCACGGCAAGCCGCCCAAGAAATGCGCGCGCGTCGTCGGTGACGTGATCGGTAAGTACCACCCGCACGGCGATCAGGCCGTTTACGACTCGCTCGTGCGCATGGCGCAGGATTTTTCCATGCGGTACCGGATGGTAGACGGGCAGGGAAACTTCGGGTCCATCGACGGCGATCCGCCTGCGGCCATGCGATACACCGAGTGCCGCATGACCGCCCTGGCCGAAGAGATGCTCGCCGATCTCGATAAGGATACGGTCAACTTTACCGCCAACTACGACGATTCCCTCAAGGAGCCGTCGGTGCTGCCCTCCAAGCTCCCTTTCCTCCTGGTTAACGGCACCACCGGCATCGCCGTCGGCATGGCGACCAACATGGCGCCGCATAACCTGTCCGAAGTCGCCGATGCGGTTGTCGCCTGTATCGACAGGCCCGAAATTACGGTCGAAGAGCTATTTGCCATAATTCCCGGCCCGGATTTTCCAACCGGCGGCATCATCTACGGCAAGTCGGGCATATGGGAGGCATACAAGACCGGCAGGGGCAAGGTCATCGTCAGGGCGCGCACCGAGATCGAGAAGCATGGCGACCGCGAAGAGATCATCGTCACCGAAATCCCGTACATGGTCAACAAATCGACCCTGCTCGAAAAGATCGCCGACCTTGCACGCGACAAGGTCATCGAAGGGATCTCGCTCATCCGCGACGAATCGGACCGAAGCGGCATGCGGATCGTGATCGGCATCAAGAAGGACAACTTCGCCGAGATCGTGCTGAACAAACTTTACAACTATACGACGATGCAATCGACCTTCGGCATCATCAACCTCGCCCTTGTAAATCTCCAGCCACGCCTGCTGCCGCTCAAGGATATTATTACCTATTTCATCGAACACCGGCACGAGGTGGTGGTGCGGCGGACCGAATTCGAACTCCGGAAGGCAGGGGATCGCGCGCATATCCTCGAAGGGCTGCGTATCGCCATCGACAATATCGACGAGGTCATCGCCCTCATCCGGCAGTCCTCGACTACCGACGAGGCGAAGGAGCGCCTGATCGAGCGGTTCGGCCTGACCGTGATCCAGACAGCGGCCATTCTCGAAATGCGCCTGCAGCGCCTCACGGGGCTCGAACGGGATAAAATCGAGGCAGAGTACCATGAACTGCAGATTCTCATCGCCGATCTTACCGCCATCCTCGCCAGCAAGGAACGGCGCATGGCAATTATCAAGGCCGAAACGCTCGATCTCAAGACACGCTTCGGCGATGCGCGGCGCACCGAGATTGTGGAAACCGCGGTGGATGTCGATATCGAAGACATGATTGCGGACGAGGATATGGTCATCACCATGACTCACAGCGGCTATATCAAGCGAACCTCGGTTTCGACCTACCGTGCGCAGGGGCGCGGTGGCAAGGGCGTCCTCGGCATGGAGTCCAAGGACGACGACTTCGTGAGCACCATGTTCGTTGCCTCGAACCACACTTTCATCCTGTTCTTCACCAACACCGGCCGGTGCTACTGGCTCAAGGTATACAAGATTCCGGAGGCGGGGCGTCACTCCCGCGGCAGGCCGATTGTCAACCTCATCCAGCTTAAAGAGGGGGAAAAGATTGCGGCCATGGTGCCGGTACGCGTATTCGACAACGACCACTTCATTATCGCGGTCACCCGGCAGGGAGTCATCAACAAACAGCCGCTTTCAGCGTACGGCAATGTCCGGCGCGACGGCATCAATGCAATAAACCTCGACGAGGGCGACCGGGTTATCGAGTGCAAACTCACGGCCGGGGACAACGATATCATCCTCGGTACCCGCAACGGCCAGGCTGTCCGCTTCCATGAGAGCGCGGCGCGGGAACTGGGCCGCAATACCCGCGGGGTACGCGGCATCACCCTGCGCGGGGATGACTATGTGGTGGGCATGATCATCGTCAACGAGGGCGACGATGTCCTGACCGTAACCGAAAACGGGTTCGGGAAGCGCACCCCGGTTGCCGATTACCGAAAGACCCATCGTGGAGGATCGGGTATTATCAACATCAAGGTCACCACGAAGAATGGGAAGGTCGTTGCGCTCAAGGGGGTCAATAACGAAGGCGATGTCATGCTGGTAACGCGCAACGGCATCATCATCCGCAGCAACGTGGACAAAATCTCGACGGTCAGCCGGAACACGCAGGGTGTGCACCTCATATCGCTCGACGAGGGAGACAGCCTGATCGATGTGGCGATGTGCGAGAAAGAGCCGGAAATACCCGAGAATCCTGAAGCGGTTCAAGGTAGTGAACCTCTGCAGGAAAACGGGGAGGGTAGTGCGACCTCGCCTGAACAGGTTCAAAATCCTGAATTCGCTCCGGAAAATGCGGGCGATATCGCGAAGTTGGCGGACGAACTGCTTTCCGAAGAATCCGGCGAACCGGATGCCGGGGATTTGCCGGAAGATATACCTGAAGATTAATAAAAAGACCTTTGGTGGGGGAACCGCCTGCGGCAGTTCCCCCTGGCCAAAGCCTCCGCGCCCGCAAAGCCGTGCAGCGGGGTCTTTGGCACACCCCTTCCGTAACGCCCTCTTTTAAGGTAGAAAGAACAAATACGGCAAACCAAAACCGTATAAGCGTACATGCGTTACATCAAAAGATTTAAAATCATATCCGCTTATACGCTTCTACGTTTTTTTATGTCTTTTTCGCAGAGGCCTCGTGGGTCCCCGCCGCAGGGTGCCTATTATGAAGCACTCCCACCTCGTGCGAGTGACCCGGCTCAGCCATCCATAAGAATTTGAATTCGTTTGTGGATTCCTGCTCGGATTGCCGGTCAATCAGCTGCCTTCGCTTCAACGGCGCTGTTTACATGTTCCGATTTTTTCAGCTCCTTCTTCTGTTTTGCACTATGCATGGACTGCATGTACCGGTCGGCTACCCTCTTTGCATGATTCATTTCGTTTTCCGTTATCGAGCGCAGGATGCCGATAATGGAGGCCTTTGCAGGGGAAAAATCCAGGGAGAGACGGAAGTAATGCTCCACCGATGACCCTTCGAGCATAAGAGCTATCTTATAGGCATCTTCGAGAGCCGGCGGCGTCTGCTTGTATATCCGCATGAACTCCTCGATCACGGAATTGGTCTTCTGCACCTGGACAAGATCCGGTTCAAGCGACTCGACGGGAAAATATCCCTTTTTGATAAAGTCTTCCATTCCGCTATTGAGTATGCCCGCATGGTGTTCTTCTTCGGATTTCAGGTTGCCCCAGAACGCGGCGTCTTCATGAAAGTGATTCATCAGCAGCCAGTAGAATTCCGCGGCGTTTCTCTCCAGTAGAATCGATTCATTGAAAATTTCCCTCGTTCGCGATTCCATAACCATTCTCTCCCCCCGATTTTAATTACCACGAGTCGATTACGGCATATTATGGAAATGGATCTCGCAAAGGGCATGCCGATCCTTAAACCACCCTGATAATGCACTCGCCGAATCCGTGTGTCGCAAAAACAGGATTATTTGAAGCCGTTTTATCATCCGCCCCGTGAAATTGAACCGGCGAAGAGTGGAAATTGCACTTGTTGGATCTCGCTGGTGTCTCGAAACAGGGAAGTGAAGGTCCGGTTCGAGGGTTGGTTTGGCGGGAAGGCTGGGGAGAGGCGGTCGCTGATGGAATATTTTTTCATTAACTTCAATGTTGCCGAATTCGGTGAACGACCCGTGACGGCGGCCAATGCCTTGACATAAACAAGGCTGTCTCAGTTAATCCCAAACGCCGTTTTCTTAAATACCGACTCAAGGATCTGCCTGAACTGCTCCTTCCAGGTACTCTGTTTCATGCTGATGATGAAATTTTTCTTAACCATGGTCCTGCCATAAGCGATCGGCCGGTCCTTTTTGTAATCCCAGATGAGAAACATGATACCGGAATTGAGCGAAGGGGGACTTCCTCCCAGCAAGGCTCCTCCGGGAAAGGGTATTCCGGTCCTGCCCTCATCGCGCGAGAAGGTCAGCTGATTGAAGACCAGGCCGATATCGACACTCTTGCCGATGCACGATGCCGAAGGGAGATAGAATTTCAGCGGAAGGCTGTCCTTTCCGGCATCGTAGTGCAGCGCCAGGAAACACCCCGAATCCGCAAGGTTCTTGATCGTGTCGACCGGGAAAGACGCCGTATCGGGACGGATCCCTTCCAGGTGGAGCGAAAGCTCTTCCACCATCGATTGGTAGCAGCTGTCCCGGACGATCTCCATGCAGGCCCGGTGGTCCTCCGGGAAGTCCTTGCGCACGTCGACGGTATCGTAAAGCGATATGAGGTCATGCGGAAGCGGCAGAAGGGTAAGGGAGCGGTCCCGGCAGGAGGCCCCCGAATAATCCGGACTGACGACGATAAATGAGGTAGACGAACAGCCGATCATACCGAGAATGCAGCATAGCGACAGGAGAAAACGCATCGTGGCTCCGGGGAGGGCGTTGAGAGGGAAGGCACCGGTAAGAGGGTCCCCTTGAGTAAGTTAGTTCCCGACTGTGAAAATTGCAAATCGGTGGAAATCATGGGTGCAGCGGGGATCTATCCGTTACGAGGCCGGAGATGGACCCGGTCGACCAGCCGCTTAAGCCTCTTCTGCGGGAAATACCAGACCGGCTCGCCCATCCCGGCCGCGATCTTCCCGCCGGGAAACGCTATGCAGCAGACCGAAGCCTTGTCCAGGGCGATCTTTTTCGCAGCGCCCTCATGCAGCAGGGCAGCCGCAAGGGCATTGAGGTGGGGCAGGTGCCCGACGCAGAGGAGGGAGGGGGCGCCAGACTCCGCCATGAAGCGGACCGTTTCGCCGGGAGCGGCGTTCGGCAGCAGCGTTTCCGTTACGATTGTCTCCTCTAAAAAGCCAAGCTCCCTCCTGAGGCGGTCGGCCGTGGCAAGGGCCCGCACATAGGGACTTGCGGCAACGATGACGGGCCGACTGTCCATGAGTGCCAGGGCTTTACCAAGGATGGTCGCCTCCGCGACACCGCCTTTCGTCAATTGCCGTGTGTGATCGAGCAGGCTGTCCGCGGCGGTCGCATGACGTGCCAGGTAGACCACCGGGACGCTTCCGGTCCCCTCCCGCCAGAGGACCTGCGCAGCATCGGCGGCCTTGCCGGACCGAAGCACGCCGACCGCGTTGCGCCAGGCGGCGCGTTGCCGCTTCTTTTCCGCTTCGAGCACCGGTAAGAGCCGCTGCGCCCACGCCGCCTGCCCGAGCCGCGCCTTGCTGCAGTCGGCGTCGTGCACTTCGCCGAGCGTGTCGGAGAGCTCCTTGAACAGGGCGGCAAAAAAGGCCGGTCCCCGGCCCGCGGCACCCACCGGCAGGGGAGCGAAAAATTCTGCCCGGTACCGGGCTGCCCGGCACTGCTTGCGGAGAGCATGCACCTTTTCGGGATCCGAATCCTTCGTAATCCCCCGCTCTGCGGCAATTGTCCAGTAGTCGGCCGCAAGCTTCCGTGCGGCAAAGGGGCAGAGCGCTCCGGCCATGACGGGCACGAGCCGGGTTCGGGGAATGCGGGCCATCGCCCGCACCAGGGAGCGAAGCGAATTGCCTTCGAGAATGCCCGCGAGTTTCTTCATGCCGGCCTGCCGCAACCGCTCCTGCGACGCGGCGTAGCGGGCGAACGCCGGGTCCTTTTCAAGTGCGGCTGATTGCTTTGCAAGAAACGACTGCCAGACGTCCAGGTCGCGCAGCGGGCTCAAGGTCCTGCCGAGCGCCCGCAGGCGGACGTCGAGAGCCTGAAGGCCGGGAGCGTCGATACAGGGCCGGAAGACCCTGATGGCCGCACGGTACCGCCGGACCGCCAGACGGGCCTCGTGAAGCGGCTCAACGCCTTTGCCTTCGAGCATGCCGGCGCGCTGCCAGGTGAACAAACGGCAGTGCAGCAGGAGCAGCTTGCGCGCCGCGTCGGGGATCGTGTCTCCGGGAAGCAGGACCCCGGCAAAGCGTTCGAGGATAAAGGAGGGCCGGAACTCTTCGAGCACGAGTTGTCTTTTGAAAACCCGACGCCACAGATCGGCTTTCCCGGCGGCTTTCGCGAGGTTGCCGCCGAAGCCCGGGCTCGCTACCACACAAACCACACGATTCGGCTCGACGCGCACCGCGCGGATCAGGGCATTCTGGCAATGGCTGCAATCGAGCCCGTCGGCAATGCGGAGGATGGCGCCGATCGTTTTTGCGGCGACCGACGACGCTGTGCGTCCGAAAACCGGGTCGGCAAAGGTGGGCTTCAGGTCCTTGCGGTGCAGGAGTACCGCCGCGGCAACCATGGTTACCTGGTCGCCGGTAAAGGATGCGATGCCGCTGCGTGCGATGAGGCGGGCGCTTTCCGCCTGGTGATCGTCCGGCCGCCGGTCGTAGCCGATGTCGTGGAGGAGTGCGGCAGCGTTAAGGAGCGGGCGCAACTCACCGGGAAGACCAAGCGGTGCCGCTATCGCATCCCAGAGCGTGCACGCCAGTGCCGCCACGTGGCGCGAATGGGAGTCCTCGTTCCGGTACTTTCTGCAAAGCTCTTCAATGGAGGCTTGCGAGGGCATTGCCAGGCGCGTTCCGGTATTCATTGGTTACAGGTCCCGGGTTATTAATCAGCTCGTAAGTACTATTGCAATAACCCGTTCGTGGTGAGCCTGTCGAACCATGAACGGTCTGGTTTGCTGCTCGCCCTTCGACAGGCTCAGGGCGAACGGTTTGCATAAGGGTCAGCGCAAACGATTTGCATATGAGATTACACCCCTGCCGCCGTCACTATAAAACGACGATCGGGATTTTCATCCTATTTCGACACCTTTTTTTTCTTCTTCGGCTTGTGCGTTTCGAAGAGGGTCGGCTTCAGCCGTTTCGCGCGCTCCGCCGCCGCACGGTTCTCCTCATGGAGCTCGGCCTGGCAGTCGAATGCGCCCTTCGCTGCGCCTTGCGCCCGGAGCATCCAGTTGCCGCGTGAGTCAAGAGCCCATGCCCCGGTCGTGCATTTGAAGCAGATGTCGAGGATGTGGAGCAGCCGGGTGCGGCACTCCGGATCGTCTACCGGCACCATGAGCTCGACCCGCTTATCCAGGTTGCGCTGCATCCAGTCGGCCGTGCAGATAAATACCTTCTCCTTGCCGCCGTTTAACACATGCAAAATCCGGGCGTGTTCGAGGTAGCGCCCGACGATGCTGTGCACCTCGATGGTATCGCTTAAGCCCGGAACACCGGGTTTGAGGCAGCAGATGCCGCGCACATTGAGCCGGATCCTGACTCCGGCCTGTGAAGCCCGGTACAGCGCCTCGATGATGCCGGGATCGGTCAGTGAGTTCATCTTCGCCCGGATCTGGGCCGGCTGGCCCTGGCGGCTGCGCTCGGTTTCGGCCTCGATGAGCGAGAGGATGCGTTCGCGAAGGCCCAGCGGCGCCGCTTCGATCAGGCGGTAGGGGAGCGGCTGCGAATTGCCGCTTATCGAGTTGAAAAATGCCGAAGCGTCGGAACAGAGGTCTTCGCGTGCGGTAAGGTACGATACGTCGCTGTAGATCCGGGCGGTAATTTCGTTGTAGTTGCCGGTGCCGAAGTGCGCATACCGGGCAAGGCCGCGCTCCTCCCGGCGGAACACGAGGCAGACCTTCGCGTGGGTTTTCAGGTTCTTTATTCCGTAAATCACCTGCACCCCGGCGTCTTCGAGCTCCTGCGCCCATTCGATGTTCCGCTCCTCGTCGAACCTCGCCTTGAGCTCGACGATAGCGCTGACGTATTTACCGGCGCGCGCCGCCTCGGCGAGCGCCTCCACGATGGGGCTGTTGCGGCTTGTCCGGTAGAGAATCTGCTTTATGGCAATCACCCGGTCGTCCCGCGAAGCCTCACGGATGAACCGCACTACGGGATCGAATCCGTCGTAGGGATGGTACAGGAGGATGTCTCGCGTCCGGAGAATATCGAACATCGGCTGATCGGTGTCCAGAAGCGGTTTGACCCGGGGCGTCCACGGCTTATACCTGAGCCGCTCATAATCGGCGATTTCGGCGAGGCGCATGAAGGCGGAAAGGTCGAGGGGTCCTGCCAGGCGGTAGATGCCGTACACCGGCGGCCCGAGGAGGGGACGCAGCGCATCGAGCAGGATTTCCGGCGCGCCCGCATCGATTTCCAGCCGCACGCAGTCGCTCCGCTTCCGGGCGCCGATCACTGCCTCCATCTCGGCAAGCAGGTCGGCCGCTCCGTCCTCGTGCACCGCGAGATCGGCATTCCGGATGATGCGGAACGGGGCGCAGGCCAAAACGGTCTCGCCGGGAAAGAACCGGTCGATGAAGAAGCAGGCGAGGTCTTCGAGGAGCATGAAGGAGTAGCCCCCGACCGAGGGCAGGGAGAGAAACCTCCCCATCGCTTTCCCTATGGGAATGACCGCCAGGCGGTGCGGCTTTTTTTTCGCGGCGGTTTTCTGCGCCGGGGCCTCCGGTTCGCGGCCCTGCAGGAGCACGGCGCAGTAGGGCATGCGGTTGATGAGGAGCGGGGCGGCATCGCCCTCGCCGACGGCCATGGGCGAAAGCACGGACAGGATTTCGCCCATGAAAAGCTGCTCGGCATAGCGCGCCTGGTCGTCGGCGAGTTCCTTGCCCGACAACCGCCGGATGCCTTCGTCCGAGAGCAGCCCGAGGAGCTCGCCCAGACAGCGGTACTGGTCGATCGCCATGCGGCCCGCGCGGAGCTCGATGGCGGCAAGCTGCTCGGTCGGCGACATTCCGGAGGGGTCGCATTTGGTAACGCCCTCGCGGCGCATGGCCTGCAGGCCGCCGACCCGGACCATGAAAAACTCGTCGAGGTTCGAGCCGGTTATGGCGAGGAACTTGAGCCGTTCGAGGAGGGGGATCGTCGCGTCCTGGGCGCACTGCAGTACCCGGTCGTTGAAATCGAGCCAGCTCAGCTCGCGGTTTAAAAAGCGCAATGCCCCGGCTGCGCCGGGGCGTTTACGGCGGGTTTCAGGCGTTTTCTTTTTTTTCAAGAACCACACTCCTCCCGTAGACCTCTTCGAACATGTCTCCCTTACTCGCCACGCCGAGCTGCTCGATGCTCAGGTCCTCCACGTTTTTCACGACGATGACGAACCGTCCCTTTTCCCGACGGCAATCCACCACCGCGATGCGCTGGCTGTGCGACCGGTCAAGGGCATCGGCCACGCGGAGAATCGCCGCGAGTTTCGCAACCGCAAGACGATCCTCCCGCGACAGCGCCGCGTACTCCGCGTGCACCGCCTTCGGCGTTGTCCGCCGATGGTAGCGGGCGACAAGCGCCACGAGCGTGATATCCGAGCGGGAGAGGCCGAAGAGATCGCTGTTCTGGATGAGATACATCGAATGTTTGTGGTGGCTCCGGGCGGAGAGGTACATGCCGGTATCGTGGAGGATCGCCGCCACCGAAAGCAGCACGCCGTACCATGGTGAAAGGCGGTGCTCCTCCACAAGCCGCGTGAACAGGATGCCGCAGAGCCGCTCAACATATGCCGCGTGCGCCTCGTCGGCGCGGTATTTCTTCGCGATCTCCCATGCCGAGGAGTGGATCTGGTACCGGAAGTCCTCGTCCGACGGTTCGCTCTTCGACATTTCGAGGAGCGCGCCGTGCTGCATGGAGATGCCCGAGGCGATGAGGCTCCTGACTCCGAGCGCGCGACAGAAGCGGGCGAAGAAGAGGAGGTTAGGGGCGAGGGTCTCGGCCTCGGGGTACGACAGCCGGTACCGCCGGACGCAGTCGTTGACCGAGAGCGACAGCACCTCTTCGGCGAATTTTTCGAGCAGCCCGAGTTCTATCCGGGCGGGCCTGAGCTCGTCGAACTCCGGCAGGAGCCGGCTTGCAGCAAAGCGGATATCCCCGCCGAGGGCTATCAGGTGGCGGGGGGCCGCAGCCGGTATGCCGTGAAGCGCCTGGTCGAGGGTCCGCCGGATTTCGCTCTCCATGAGCGTCCGCTGGCCACGGGTCGCCGCATTGAATTTTTCGAGCATCTCCCTGAGCCTGAGCGATCCCAGGCGATACGACTGGGCAAGGACGATGCCGCCCTTCTGGAGCACCAGGAGCTCGGTGCTCCCGCCCCCCATATCGCACAGGAGCAACTGCCCCCGCTTCATTGCGGGATCGTTGCCGAGGAGGGTATGGGCACTCCGGTAGGTCAGCCTGACCACGTCGCGGTCGTCGAGAATCTCCACGGTGAAGCCGGTGGCGATGTACACCCGGTCGATGAACGCCTCGCGGTTGGTCGCCTCGCGGACCGCGGTGGTGGCAACGGCCCGTATGGCCTGGTCCTGCTTGATGCCGAACTCTTCGAGCACCCGCCGGAACTTCTGCAGTCCGCCGACGCACTCCTCGATCGAGGCCTTTTCGATGAACCCCTTGGTAAAGGTGTCCTTGCCCAGGCTCAGCGCCTGCTGCAGGTATTCGAGCGGACGCACGCTGCCGTCCGCGTCGATCTGGGCGATGGTCATGCGCAGCGAGGTCGTGCCGATGTCGATGAGTGCTACGAGGTGCTGGGGATTGGAAGCTGGCATGAGTCTTTCACCGGACAGGGGCGGCGGAATAGGTTCTCATATCATTATAATATATATGCATAAGTATATATAGCGGATGTGAGGATTGTGTGAGAATCCGGTTAGGGGACAAGTAATAAGATAAGTGCCCTTGGTGGGGGAACCGAGCTTAGATACAGTGCCTCTGGTGGGGGAACCATTTTAAAAATGGTTCCCCCTGGGCTGAAGCCCCCAAAGCGGGTCTTCAGCCACACCCCTTCCTGCGGAGGAACGAGGCTATGCCTGCCTCGCTCCAGCTCAGCAGGCGCTCTCGTTCCTCCGCAACGCCTCCATTAGGTAGAAAGAACAGGGAAAAATCCCCCGGCTTTGCCGCCCCCTTACTAAGGGGGATCTGATTAAAGATAAAGAAAAATCACCTGACCATTGACTTCCCTCGGGCGACCTCCAAATAAACCGGCAAAGCCCGGTTTATTTGGTTATTATTAAGATTTCTTGGAGGTCAGCGGTCGCCCACTCTTTGCTATTGATCGTGTGGCCTGGATCTCCGATCCAGGTGCTTTTGAATTTGCATGACACATGAGGGCACGGCGCGCCGTGCCCCTGCGGGTTCCTTCAACCCCGGGGCAACCACGCAGGGTTGCCCCTACACGGAATATTTATCTCTTTTGCCTGTCACTTCTTTGTTTTTTTGCCTTTGTGCCTTCTTTCTGCCTTTCTGCCTTCTTTCTGCCTTCTTCCTGCCTTCTTTCTGCCTTTCGTCTGCCTTCCCCCTGCCTTCTTTCTGCCTTCTCCCATAAATATTCGCGACTGCAAACATCAGGTCCCCTTTACATTTATTTTTCTAAAAATCGATTTTTCCGGGGGTTTTTGCCCTCTGGAGAGCACAAGTAGTGCAAAAATTCCAAAGGCTTTAAAACCAGTGAGATAGAACGGAATTTCGGATGTTTTTGTAAATCAGGAGTGCAAAAACTCCACCAGTAAAGAATTCCGGGTGACTGATAATTGATAGAGGAAAGTAATTTGAGAATAAAAGGAAAGGCTTTTGAACGATAACGCAAATAATGACAAAGGCTTGGAGAGGCTAAGATAACTTCACATGGGTGAATATTTTGAGATTGGCAAAGGATATTAATTGAGAGAAACATGGGAAAATCCTTTAAAAAATTGGTATTTCTGAACATAGCTATCGCAAGGCTCGGTGCTTTTGGTGGGGAAACCTCGCTTCGCGGGTTTCCCCTGGCCTGAAGCCGCGAAAAGCACGCGTCTTTAGGCACACCCCTTCC
>PLTF01000056.1:6454-11497 GCA_003164335.1 Fibrobacterota bacterium | reverse complement strand
GAAGAAAGGCAGAAGAAAGGCAGACAAAAGGCAGACGAAAGGCAGACAAAAGGCAGACGAAAGGCAGAAGAAAGGCAGAAGAAAGGCAGACAAAAGGCTGACAGAAGACAGGCAGAAGACAGGCAGAAGACAGGCAGAAGGCAGACAGAAGGAAACAAATAGAGGATGACGGATGAAGAAAATAAATAAACCAGCCAAGAACCATGCTCCGCATCCGAAAAATTCCCCTGCAAAAAGCACCATAACTTCACAACCGGTTTCCCCGATCCTTGCCTTCCCGCTTATCATTCTTGCCGCAGCGATCGCCTTTGGACCGGCCCTGTTCTTCGGTGTCACGGCGTTCGACGATGACAAGATAATCGGCATCTTTACAGGCTCGCCGCATCGAATGATCGATGCCGTCACGAGCAACGCCTTCATGGAGCATAAGGGGCAGGACTTCTACCGGCCTTTGCAATCGCTGTCGTTTATGATTGACGCAGCGATATCGGGCGGCGGGCCGGCGATATACCATCTGACAAACATCCTCCTCCATGCAATCACCGCCTGCTGCCTCTGGCGGCTCCTTATCCTGCTTGGCTTCGGAGAGAGACGGTCGCTCGCCGCCGCACTCGTTTTTGCCGTACACCCGCTCTTTGCGCAGGCGGTCGCCTGGATCCCCGGACGCGGCGACCTGCTGCTCGGCCTCTCCGGTATCGTTACCCTTGCTGCACTGGTGAAGTACCGCCGGTCCGGGAAATCCCGCTTTGCCGCCCTTACCGCATTGGCGCTTTTTTGTGCCCTCATGGCCAAAGAAAATGCACTCGCACTGCCGGTCCTGCTCTGCCTCTATCTCGTACTGCTTGACGGAAAAAGGTGCCTTTGTCGGCGAACTATCGCCCTCGCAGGGTCCTGGTTCGCAGTTTCCCTTGTGTATATCGTGCTCCGCAAAGGGGCGATGAGCGGCCTTCCCGGCGAAGGAACCTTCGGCATCGGGCCGCTCATCGGCAACCTCAGGGCCCTGCCGGAAATGCTTGCCGGATTTTTCGTTCCCTGGGATATTCCGGTTCTGCCGTCGTTTACCCTGTCCTCAACGATCATCGGGCTCTGTGCTGCGATCCTCATCGTTTTTGCGCTTGCGGCGCAGGACCGGATGAAGCCCCTCGCGCTTTTTGGCGCGCTCTGGTATGCTGGATTATTGCTGCCCGGCATGCTGTACCGCCAGTTGCTCGGCGCGCATGCATTCACCTATCTCAATCACCGCTCCTATCTGCCTATGGTAGGAATAATTATTCTGCTTCTGGAGGCGGTTCCTTCCATCGGCAGGCGGGTTTCATGGAGGCTTCTCCTTGCTGCAGGTGCCCTCGCGCTGGTTATCCTCTGCCTGCTTGCCCACCGGCAGAGCGCTTTCTTCGCCGACCCGATCACCTTCTACAACCAGGCGATACGCACCAACCCGTCATCAGCCTTTGCTCTTAACAACCGCGCCAGCCTCCGTTCGGAACGGGGCGATATACAGGGAGCGATTCGGGATATGGATGCCGCGCTCAGGCTGGACCCGAATTTCCCTGCCTGCCTCCTGAACCGCGGGATTCTTGCGGCCTATGTCGGCGATACCGCCGCCGCATGCGGTATGTGGGCTCGGGCGGCGGGAATGGGGAACGGGATGGCGGAGGACATGGTGAAGAAATATTGCAAATAAAATGGCTTCTGGTGGGGGAACCTCGCTTCGCGGGTTCCCCCTGGCCAAAGCCTCCGCGCCCGCAAAGCCGGGCTGCGGGGTCTTTGGCACACCCACTCCCGCAACGCTCACATTAGGTAGAAAACACAAGGGAAAATCTTTTCATTATTCCTGCCTTTTATTGCCTTTGTGCCTCTGTGCCTTCTTTCTGCCTTCTTTCTGCCTTCATCCTTCCGCCTTCATCCTTCCGCCTTCATCCTGATTTTCATCTGGATTGACTCTCCGTCGGATGGAACTTATTTTAGTAGGCTATTATACGAATTGAATCGCCACTGCCGGACATTTTGAATTTTAACAAGAGAGGAAGGGAGCATTTAAAATGCGGTTTATTACAATTCTTTGTGTCGTTTCTTTTATGACATTAATGGTTACGTCCGGCTGCGGGCCCCGCAGAGAATTCAAGCAGATCAGGTATCCAAACGGGCAATTGTCAGAGCAGTATTACGTGGTAAAAGATAAGCAGGGGAATTCCCTGCGGGATGGGAAATACCTGATGTGGTACGAAAACGGGCAGAAAAAAGCGGAAACAACCTTCAAGGCTGAAAAGCCTGAAGGCTTGTATACCGCTTGGTACGATAACGGCCGGAAGATGGAAGAAGGTACCTACAAGGACGGAGTTCCGGAGGGGCCGGTGACCATGTGGTACGAGAACGGGCAGAAGAAACTTGAGGGTACCTTCAAGGGCGGGAAAGAGGATGGACATTTTACGTACTATCAGGAGGATGGACAGAAGAAAATGGATCTCATGTATAAGGATGGGCAGATAGTTAAGTAGCATTGGATTACAAATACAAATTCAAAAGCAAAGTCAACTTCCGGGCGCGCCGGGCTCTCGGCAAAGCCGAGCCGGTGTTTGAAGCCCTGCGGCTTCGCCTTGGTCTTCAAATACTGCCTGCTTCGCCGCCCTTCGGGCTCCTTCGGAGCGGCCTTCGCACATCCTGTGCTTCGGCTCAGCAGGCACCCTTTGTCCTCGCTAACGCAAAGTCAAAAGCAGGGGTTCAACATATTGAACCCCTGCGAATTTACACATTCCTTTATGTTTTTTCTACCTAATGTGAGCGTAGCGAGGTTTCCCCACCAGAGGCTCTTATATGAGCAATGGTATTTATTATTTCCCCTGTTTCCCCGCAGATATCACTTGAATTTCTTCCATGAGTGCGGCACGGCCCTCCGCCGAACTTATCAATGCAAGCCCCTGGTGCAGCACGCCGAGCGCGACCGGAGAATTGTGTTTATCTTGCCATGCCTGTGCACAAAGAAGATAAATTTTATGGTTTTTCTCCCTCTTATCCACAAGCGGTGCGCATAGAGCGATGCATGAATCATCATTACCGAGGTAGTATTGTATCGAGGCGCTCAAAAAGTCGCTGTAATCCCTGAGCGGACAGAAAGTCCGCAGGGTTTGGCAAACGGTATCGGCCTCATGGTAGCGGTGCAGCGTGATCAGCTGGTCGATCAAGGCGGATAGATCCTCACTTACTCCATAGGGACCGAAAATCTCCATGGTTGTCGCGGCGTTATTTACATAAGAATGGTACATCCGCTCAAGGGCGGAAAATGCCAGCTGCGTGTTACCCTGCTTCCTGGCGACCTGATAGAGAGCCCTCAGGCCCGGATAATAGTTTGGATTTTTATCGGCAAGATCGATCGCAAGCGGCAGGGCCTTCTCCAGGTCGTTGCGTCGTACCAGCGTGTTAATATAGATGCAGACATTCCGCGGGCTGAGGCTGTCGCTTTCATACGATTTTGTAAACATTGCGGCGACCTCCTCCTTCAGGCCGTTCCGGTCGAACATGATCCCGAGGACCATGGGGGCAGGGTGGCGGATGTAAAAACCGGCCGGATCGGGGAGGAGGATATCCTTGATACGAGCGATAGATTTGTCTGAGGCGTTGATACCGACATAGAGGGCGGTGTGCATGGCCAGGAAGACCGCGAAAATAAACGCTCCGTGACGCGCCGGGTTCCGGGAGATCCCGCTGTCGAAAAGCCGGAGAAAGACTGCCATCAGTGCGAGGGGGCCGATAATCGCAATGACCGAATAGATATCCGCATCGCCGCTGCCGAGGATCTCGTTGAAGACAAGCAGGCCGGCGGCCACGACCGCCGATTCAACCACCAGGAAGGCGGTCATAATGTCAAACTTGTTCCGTTTGCAGTAAGCGTAGCCGAGCAGGGCCGGCAACAGAATCGTTCCTGCGCCGAGCGCCAGCACCAGGCCATTGAAGTACTCCCACAGCCGTTTCGCCGAAAAGAGCGCCATGGGATTATCCGCATTGGGAACCATCGGTAAACAGTCGGGAACGATGAACCGGCGTGCAGGGTACCAGGCCAGGCAAATGGCCGAAACTGCGCACAGGCCGATAACCCATTGTTTTTTCAGAAGCGGCATGTCGACCGCCCCTTTGCACCACAGGATGAAGATAAATGCCGGGACGAAAAACAACCCGGCAAGGCAGAACGCAATGGCGCAGGCAAGCGCGAGCGCCGGAACGATCACCGGCCACTCTCCCTTAACATACCAAACAGATGCATAGAGATGCAGGGTAAGCAGCACATAGA
Organism: Fibrobacterota bacterium; assembly: GCA_003164335.1. GTDB lineage: Bacteria > Fibrobacterota > Chitinivibrionia > Chitinivibrionales > Chitinispirillaceae > BOG-1184. Next base: position 7,215 of record PLTF01000056.1, on the reverse strand, counting down.
CCGGGGCGGTGATCTCCAGGTAGCCGAAGAAAAGCTGCACGAGCGGGGATACCGCCATGACGGCAAATAGCGCGGTCTTGCGGAACGGGCTGTCCCCGAGAGCGTCGGCAATAGCCAGTGCGCAATAGACATACACGGCTCCGCCGATATTCGTTGCAAGAACAAGCGCCTGGGCACCGTTTAAGCCCAGCAGCGCATGCAGCGCACGGTAAAAATAATGGAGCACAAAAATGGTACCCGAATCGTGCCAGATGAAATTATTGTGGACGATATCGTTGACGCGGACAAAGTTGTCGCCCAGGAGTCCGTATTTACAGCGGAATATCCTGAAGAATACAACCGAAAGCAGGGACAACACAATAAACAGCGTTTGCTTTTTCAGGCTGCGTGATATTCCCCGGTACAGGATGCGACCGATCCGGGCTGCGAAGCCGCTGACCGGCGGGAGGCAGGCCGAAAGGAGAACTACATAGATGGCGATCCGCCACGGGACCGCATAATACGAGGCAAAATGGAATCCCCAGGTGCGGGTAAAGATAAAATCGGGCTTAAGATGTCCGGGAAATACGAAGACGAATAAATAGTTAATAGTGATAATAAGAGCTGCGCCGATTGAAAATATAAAAAGTAATTTTCGATCGGCTGATTTATTCACATTTGCAATTGGATAATTTTTCATATTTTTTTCCTGCTTAGGTGGGGAAACCTCGCTTCGCGGGTTTCCCCTGGCCAAAGCCTCCGCGCCCGCAAAGCCGGGCTGC
>PLTF01000056.1:0-6437 GCA_003164335.1 Fibrobacterota bacterium | reverse complement strand
GGGGGAACCATTTTTATGGTTCCCCCACCAATGGCTGTTATCTTTGTTAATTCTTCAAATCGTATAAGAATATGCTGTACCCTATCTTCGCCACCGGTACCTTGCTTTTCAGCATTTCATAGGTCCGGTGGTTGTCAAAATACACTCCCTGCAAATTGGTCGCGCTGATGGCGACATAGTCGTGCATCGTCACTTCGCTCTTCCCCGGCGTCGGGTTGTTGAGCACGAGACTCGGCAGCCATTCGTAGGCTATGCCGTAGCGGTCGGGGGTGTCGGACCCGAAGTAGCTCAGGCAGACCTTCGGAATATGGTGAGCGCGCATATATTTGCCCAGGCCTTTGAGGTCCTGGCCCCAGTCGAGGTTGGAATCCACGAGGTATTTATAGCCGTTCCCGGGCCCGCCGGCGAGTTCGTTGAAGTAGGCGAGGAAGTGCGGCTGGATAAACAGGGAGGCGCCGATATACCAGAGGGCAAGAAAACCGCAGGGGATCGCCCCGAATTTTCCGGTTAAAAGCGATGCAATCCCTCCGGCGGCAAAGACGAAGAGAAAGGGATAGATTGGCAGGAGGTAGCGCAGGCCGATTGCCTGCGAGTTCACGCTGAAAAAAATGAAGATGGCGGCGGCAGGGATGAGGAGGAAGAGCTCCGGAACCCAGTCTGCCCGGAAAAGCTTTCTGCAGTAAAAAATGAGCGCGACGGCCAGGGCGAGTATCGCCGCGAGCGGCGTTTTAAGCAGGAATGCCACGGTGTAGTAGTACCACCAGCCGCTGCGCGAATAGTCGCCAAAGAGAAAACCCCACTGGCCCTGAGCCGCATGCTCCTGCTGGAAACGGATACCGGTAAAGTACGGTTCGAGGTTCCCGCGGTAGCCGATTAAAAGCACCGCAAACGCGACTCCGCAGAGGATGAAGCAGTTGCGCAGGGAAAGCGATTTGAACCGGGCGAGCCAGAGTAGCGCAAGTGCGGCGCAGACCGGAAGGAGCAGCACCGCGGTAAACTTCGACAGCAGGGCGAGACCGAGCGCGAGGCCGGCAGCGACCGCAGTTGACCAGCGGTCATTGACGAGCATTTTCCGGAAGTAATAGAGCGTGATGAACGAGAATGCGGTGACGACGACATCGGGCGTTATGAGCCGGGCATGGGCCAGGATATTCGGACAGAAAGTGTAGAGCAGCGTTGCCGCAATTGCCCCGGCGCTTCCGTAAAGTTCATAGCTCCACAAAAAAACGTACCAGCACAGGATGAGCGCGACGAGCACCATCATGAGGCGCGAGAGCGTCAGGAGCCGGTCGTCCCGGTTAAGCGGGCCGGACAGGAGCGCCTGTCCGCGCCCGACATCCGCGGTCATCCGGAAGAGCGGTGCCTGTTCGGTTGCCGGGTCGTGATGCCAGAGCGCGTCGTCGGTGGGGAAAAAGAGTAACGGGAGGCTGCTCAGGTAAAAGGAGAGCGGAGGGTGGAGAATGCATCCCTCCGCATCCCAGCGACCGGTTTGCAGAAGATATTTGCCCATGCCGAAGTAATGCGTCTCGTCCCAGGTTGACGATTCCTGCACCATGCTCGTGATTGCCCGGACGCAGAACAGGGCGAGGCAGAGCGCAAGGACGATGACGGGCAGGCGCTTCAGGTGACGGGGCGCCGGGGGCGTTGCGGCCAATACTTTATTTTTCGGGGCCGGCTGCTGCCGGCGCGATCTCGTTTTTTTTGTCAATGCCTGCCTCGCGGGACTATCGTGCTTTGAGGGTGCCGTTTAAAACGGCGGTGACCTGGTTTAAATTTCCCAGCGCCTGCGTCTGCCGGGGATCTGCTGCAACGGCCGCCTTGAAACTTTCATAGGCTTCGGGGTAGTCCTTCATGGTGGCATACACGATGCCGAGGTTGTTATAGGCGTCCGCATAGCGGTTATTGAGCGCCAGTGCCTTTTTATACCAGGTAATCGCCTCCGGCAGCCGGCTCTGGTGCGCAAGGATATTTGCCATGTTGAAGCAGGCCTCCCAGGAAGCGGGGTCGGCCCGGAGCGCCTCGTTCAGGCTTTCAAGGGCCGCGGCGGGATTGCCTTCCGCATCCTGGTTGATGGCGACATTGACATAGGCCGGAGCCAGCTTCGGGTTGAGCGAAGCAGCTTTGGTAAACGCCTCGATCGCCTTGTCATACTGCCTGAGGCCGGCATACGACAACCCGAGCGCCATGAAAAAATCGGGTTCGTCGAAATTGTTGTATCTCTTCGCCTGTTCGAGGTTGTACGCCGCCCTCGCGAAATCACCCTTTTCCTTATAGGCCACCCCGAGATGGTAGTATGCCCGGGAAAATTCCGGGAAGAGCGCGACCGCCCGTTCGAGGTGTTCGATCACTTCGTCGAGGTAAACGCTCTTCCGTGAGGGATCCTTTTCCTTGAGCGCCTGGCCGACCAGGATATAGCTCGCATAGGCATACTGTATCCGCGCGCTGTTCGGGCAGGTGACGACATCCCTGCCCGACAGGGTTACATCGTTTTTCCAGTCGAAGGTGCGCACAATGGTCCTGATCGAATACATTCCGGCAAGGGCGGCCACGATGAGCAGGAGGGTCCGGTTGTCGGCCGTCAGCCTGCGGAATGAGGTAACGGTTTTTTGATTGTCCGGCGGTGCTACTTTCGAAAGCAGGACTCCGAGCGCTATGCAGAAGCCAAGCGACGGCATGTATAAGAACCGCTCGCCCATGACCGATTCGATGAGGAACGCCAGGTTACTGACAATTGAGATGGTCAGCAGGAAGAAAAGGGCCGCAAAGGCAATGAGATCCTTGCCCCTGAAACGGAGGACCGCATAGACCGTGATACCGGCCATGGCGAGGAGCGAAGCGATTGCCGCAGGGTCGGCAAGGCCGACAATGGGTATTTGCTGATAGGAATAATCGAAAGAAAGTTTATAGGGGAACAGGAGCAGGAGCAGGTACCGTCCGAGAATCATGATTGCAGTTGCAAAGCGGCTCACGGCATCCGGCGCGGTAACGAGCGAATTATTGAGCGGCAGGATAGCTTCGGAGCTCATGAATCCGTGGAGGACCATGGTCCGGATGGCAAGGTAGAGCGCAGCAGCCGCGGCAATCGCCGCCGTCGGAACCAGTGCCTTGCGCAAAGAAAACCGGCGGTCGAAAAACCATGGCAGGAGCGGTGCGACGGCGACGAAGGTGATGGCGCTTTCCTTGGAGAGCAGGGCGAGGAAAAAACAGCCTGCCGCAGCAATGAGCCGCGAGGTTGTCTCCTGCCGCAGCCACCCGGCGATGCAGTTGACCGCAGCGATGACGAACAGGAAACTGAGGATCTCGTCGAGCCCCTTGATGTTTGCCGCGACCTCCGTATGGATGGGATGGACGACAAACAGCAGGGTTATAATCCCCGGCAGAACGAGCGATCCGCTTTTAAGCGGCTGCCCTCCGTGCAGGGCATTGGTGGACCCTTCGGAGCCGGATTGCGGCCTGCGGGAGTTTTCCGGTCCCTCTTCCGGCAACCTGAGTCCCCAGAGCGAACTAAGCGTCAAAAACAGGAGAAACCCGGTGAATCCGTAGAGGAGCGCATTGACCAGGTGGCTCAGGTGCGGATTGCCCGGCGCGACCTGCCACTCGGCGGCGAAAAACGCAACCGACAGCGGCCGGTAGAGGATGACCCGCTCCTTCTTGCTTGGATCGTTGTCCCCGGCGCGGTACGAAGAGGTAAAGATCGCGGGAATGGATTTCAGGCCCTGCGTGGTGAGGGTATTGTACGTGACGACGGTACCGTCGTCAACGGCATACTCGTTGCGCACGGTGTTGGCGTACAGAAGGAACCCGACCAGCCCCAGGGCGATGGCGATCCGCAGGCGCAGCACGATCCGGGGTTGCATTGCCGGCAGCGTTCCGCCGGCAGGCAGCGGGGCGGTCGCCCGGCGCTGTGGTGAATGGTTTCTGGTTTTCAGAGGAAGAGCTCCATCGTAAAGTGGTTGCCGGGCGGGGCGCGGAACGCCTCAGCGCTTCAGGAATGCCTGCGCCTCCGCCTGCCGACCGCAGAGCGCTGCCTCCTGCACGATAAGGGGTCCGGCGGAAACCGAGGGGTCGATTGACAGTGCTTTCATTGCCGCATCCATGGCTTTGCCGTGATTCCCGGCATGGGCATAGACAATGGCGAGATTCATGTAGCCCTCGACCGATCGGGGGTAGACGCTGAAAAGTCTGTCGAAACAGGGGAGCGCGCCGCTTAATCCTTTCAGCTCAAATGCGGAAATTGCCTGTCCCAAAAGCGACCGGGCAGATGCCGGATCGCTCATGAGCGCAACAGTATAGTAGCGGAATGCGGTGGCAAAATCGTTCGATTGCAGCGCGATGCTGCCGAGATTTTCAAAGGCATTGCCGACGTCAAACGGGGATGCGGCCCTGGCCTGTTCCACCCGATTTTCGGCTTCCGCGTACCGCTCCTGCCGGGCGGCAACCCGCGCTAAGCCCATGAGGATATCCTTGTTGCGGGGCAGGAGTTCATTTGCCCGGAGAAAGCATAGTTCGGCGCTGTCAAGGTTTCCCCTTGTTTCGAAGACGTGCCAGGCGAGGAGGTACCAGGCGTTGGCATCAGCAGGATCGAGGCTCAGGCCCTTGCGGTAACAGGCCCCGGCATTGGCGGTATCGCCGGCGGCGAAGAACTGTTCCGCGACGCTCAGGTAGGCGTCGTGGTTCGTATCGCGCTCCATGGGGCCGGGATTCCAATTTACCATGATGAACACCGCGGCCATGGCCCCGGCCAGGATATATCCGGCGGTCCGCCACCATTCACGAATGCGAACCCACCCGTCGGCGGCAATGAGGAGCATGAGCGGCACCAGCGGAATGCGGTAGCGCTCGGTAACGAAAAAGGCGATGATGGTAGCTGCATAGCCGATCCAGAAGGCTGCAAGGAACAGGCCTTTCCGTTCGCGGTTTTTGAAGGCAAGGTAGAGACCGGGAATGCAGAGCGGGAACAGGACTCCCCAGGGGAAGGCGATACCCGGCCCTCCCGGTATGCCCGCTTTCCAGAGAAGCACCCGGAGCACCGGTGAAAGCAGCCGGTCGGGATAGATCGCCTGGTTACGGTAGATCTCGTTCCCGTGGATGAGCAGGTAGGTTTTATGGAGGAGCAGAAGGAGGTAGTCGGCCGGATGCTCGGCAATATAGGCCTCAGAGGCTTCCATGAATTTCTGCGAGGCCTCCTTGTAACTCGATGCGCGCTCGCCGACCGCCTTGATGGCATCCCACTCGTAGCCCACGCGGGAGAGCACCTTTTTCTCGTAGTCGCCGCTGTTGCCGATGTAAAAATTGATGCCCGCATTATACGAAATGAGGATCGCCTCTTTGCCGACAACATAGTTGTGGATGGTTGCGGGAAGTATGGTGAGGCCCGCGCCGCCCAGGAAAAAAACGATTGCCGCCATGCGGGCGGTGGCCGGAACTCCGGCGGGCTGCGCCGGAGCGGGGCTTTTTTTCCTGGCGGAATCCTTGCGGGAGAAACCGGCAGACGCCTGCTTCTTCCTGCCGGTCGAGGCGCCCCAGAAAATCCACGCGCAGAAGAGCGGGGCAAGGGCCAGGATGTTGGTTGCCGCGAGGGCCTGGAGGCCGAAAAGCATGCCCGGAACAATCCAGGGCAGGGCCTGCCTCAAGGCACTGCCGCCCGGCAAGGCGTTCCGGCGCATTCTTTCCGAAAGGGAGAACAGGAGGCCGAGCAGGCCGACGTCGAGAAAAAGCGTGATTGCGGGAGGCAGGAGGGTCCCGGTGTTGAAAATAAACTGCGAGTAGAGTGCCGCCCCGATGCCCGCGATTATGCCGGTCCGCTTCGAAAAAAAACGGGCGCCGATAAGGAATATTCCGCTAGCCGACAGGGAATCGATAAACGCCTGGATGAGCCGCGGCATGAGGTAGCCGGGGCCGAAAAGCTTATACAGCACTGCAAGAAAGTACTGGTAGAGCGGCGCCTGGTAATAGGCGCCTTTGCCGGCCCAGTCGCCCATTTCTGAGGCTGTGCGGGCGAACTGGTCGTAGGTGTACTCATCCTGGATCGGGTGACTGAAAAAGAGCGAGTGACGCATGCAGAGGACATGCACCACCCGGAGGATAAGCGAAAGAGTGAAAATCGCCGCCGCGCCGGTGAGAAGACGTTTGATTTCCGGAGGGTTGCTATCCGTGGAGGTTTTTCGCGTAAATTCGTTCATATTGTCGGGTTATCCCGTGGCCGGCAGATTCAGTCATCGGGAGACCTGTAAAAATAGTTTTTTCGTTCATTACCACTCAGGAAGTTTTTTTTAAAGATTCAAATTCATTTGGATGGGTGAGCAGTGGACCATAAAATTTAGAACATTTAAATGCTTTTGGATGGCTGAGCCGGAATCCAAAAGAAAAAGAATAAGAAAGATCAAATGCTTTTGGATGGCTGAGCCGGGTCACCCGCACGAGGTGGGAGTGCTTCA
>PLTF01000075.1 GCA_003164335.1 Fibrobacterota bacterium | reverse complement strand
TTTCCCGCATCTACGCTTCTACGCATATACTTTTCTTTAAATCTTTCCTGCTTTCCCGCTTCTACGCTTCTACGGTTTTTATGTTCTTTTCGCAGAGGCCTCGTGGGTCCCCGCCGCAGGGTGCCTGTTATGAAGCACTCCCACATCGTGCGGGTGACCCGGCTCAGCCATCCAAATGAATTTGAATTTGACATTGACTTCTATCCTGGATATCAGGAAAAATCTGAACTTTTACCATGGCTTCCACTTATCAAATGTCCTATCGTTACACCTCCTCCGGGATTGTCTCCGCAACCCCCACCACTTCGGCAAGCCTGGCAATCAAGGCAAGGTCCTCTTCCGACAGGGGCGGACATTCGTCGCTCGCCCAGAATTTGAAATGCTCCAGCATTATCTCGCGCACTATCATGAAACCTCCATGGTTGATAGCCAAGTATGATAAAGTTCAAAAACAATGGGACCCGGTCCCCCGCTCCTTCTTTTCATCCTTTCCGCACCGCCATTTTTCGCAGATCCTCGGCCCGCTCAAACGTCCGCCCGGAAAAGTCGCACCCCGTGAAAACGGCTCCTGAAATATCCAGATTTTTAATTATCGTATCCTTGAACCGGCAGTTGATAAACTCGCACTCCCTGATGGTCGCATTGCGAAAGGAAAGACGATGGGCTGCCCCGGTTGACGGGAGGTCGTTGTAAAAGACTACCGCGTGCAGTTTCGCCCCCTCGAAATAAATTTCATCGGCCGAAAAGGCCTCGAATCCGGCTTCATGGAGGACGCTGCCGGTGCAGTGCATTTTTTTCAGGTTCGCCATCTTGATCGAACAGTCCGAGATCTCCGTATCGCGGAATTCACCGTGCGATATATTGGAACTGGAAATATCGGTATCATGGAAGGCGCTGCGATCGACGACCAGGCGATTTACCGTTGAGCTGTTGATGTCGCAATCGTTGATCGCGGACCGGTTGGTCAGCGACATGCCGCTCACGTTTGCCGCAACCAGGGCGGTATCCTTGATGAGGCTTGCATGATCGAGGGTGAGGGTGCTGCAGTTGCACCCGGCAAATTTGACATCGTGCAGGGAGCTCTTGTCGTGAAGTTCAATCCGCGAGAGCTTGGAAGCCTTGAAGGATGCATCGGTAATTTCCGAATCCTGCATGGTAACTTCGGCAAGGGACGCCCCGCCGATCAGGTTGTCGGTTATCCGGCTGTTTTCAAGCTGAAAATCGTGCAGCGTGGAAGCCGACACGGTATTGCCGCAGAGGGCAGAATGGTTCAGGCGGATCGAGACGATTTTCGAGAAGGTCACCCGGTTACCGCGGAATTCATAGGTGCCGCCGTCGGGCTGGTCAACCTTGGACATGGAGAGGCGGTTCCCGCCGCTGCCATCGTACCCGGTCCGGTTGCCGAAAGTGCAGTTAAGCGCTCCCCCGATTCCCTGGGCCATCTCATGCATCATGCGAACCCAGCCGGTATCGAATTCACCATGGTAATGGTGATGGCGCGAACGTCTCGATTCGCTCCTCCATTGATTATCTCCGGTCGAACCCCTCTCCTCCCGCTCTTTACTCCGACCCGCTGCCTTGTCTTCAGCCATTCCGGAGCCACTGTCCTCGGCAGGACCTTCGGCTTGCGAAAGCGCGGCGATAAGCTCATCAGCCTGCTCACCGGTAATCACTCCGCTTTGCTCCATCATCCGGATTTTATCGATTTCAATGGGCACTGTCGGCTCCCTTCTTCAGACTTTTAATCATTTTCAAGGCTTCCTTATAACTCAGTCGCCCTTGCTCCAGCTCCTCAAGAATCGACGCTGCCTGGAGCGGTTGGTGGCTGCTCACGCCTTCCGGCGCCTGAACGTTTTCGGCATCGCCTGCACGGCCCATTGCAGGAACTTCTTCGGACGGTCCGCTGCCGAGATTCAGCTTATTCTTTATAGTGGTCAGATGCGCTTTTACCGTAGGGTAGCTGACCCCGAGGGCTGCCTCCATGTCGCGGATCCGCCCCTCGCAGTGAATGAATACCCGCAGGAAATGCAACTCATCGGGGGTGAGGGAGGCGAACTCGTTCTGTGCAAACTCTCCCTCTACTTTAATGCCGCATGAGTCGCATACCAGAACCCGGGGGAATAACTGCCCGCTGCATGAAGGGCAACGAATATTCGTTCCAACTTTATTTTTATCCACATTTTAAATATAATTATTAATAAAATTAATATGCAATTAATTTTATTAATATTGGCTGCTGCTTCTGGTGGGGGAACCGTCATAAGGCGGTTCCCCCTGGTCGGAGCNNCTCTCCCCCTCCCGCAACGCCCTCATTTAGGGTAGAAAAAAAACCTAAAAGATTTTGAAAATCTTTAGGGGCTCAAGATTTTGTGCCTTTTTTAAATTCTTTTGACGTTGCGTTAGCGAGGACAAAGGGTGCCGGGGTAAACGAAGTGACCCCGGCAGTATTTGAAGACCCAGGCGAAGCCGCAGGGCTTCAAACACCGGCTCGGCTTTGCCGAGAGCCCGGCGGAGGCGCGCCGGAGGGCACCCTTCAGGGTGCCCTCCGGAACGCCCAGATGTTGACTTTGAATTTGTAGTTCAATTTGTTATTGTAATCCGGCTCAGCTATCCAAAAGAATTTGAATTCGCCTTTGATTTTGAATCTGTAATTGTAAGCTGCACAACATTTGGTATTGACACTCCTTCGCGCATACAATATTTTGTGGTATCAAAATCTAAGACAGGCGTCAGGGAATTCCGGTGCAAATCCGGAGCGGTCCTGCCGCTGTGATCCCGCTACCGGGTAGACCGGGAGCTGCCAATCGACGCCACTGCTCCGCTGGTATAGAGAGTGGGAAGGCGGCAGCCATCGGGAGAGCCAGAAAACCTGCCTGTCGGTGCTACCGCATGCATGAACCTTCACGGATAAGGGTTCATCAGACTATCGCCTCAAAGCGCGTTTAGTTTTCAACACCGATCCGGACTCAAACGGCAAGGGAGCCTCATGATTACGACCATCCGCAAGCGCAATGGAACGCTTGCCGAATATGACAATATGAAAATCGCCAATGCTATTTACAAGGCTGCGAAGGCGACCGGATCGTCGGATTTTTCCCGCGCGCACGAACTGGCGGAACTGGTAGAACGGCTGATCGACGGCCGGTTTCATTCCAACTCGATTCCGGCGGTCGAAGAAATCCAGGATCTGGTCGAACAGGTGCTCATTGACGCCGGGTTGGCGGCCATAGCCAAGGCCTATATCCTGTACCGGGAGCAGCACCGCCGCAACCGGGCCGCGGAAAACCTCCTGATCGACATCAACCGGACCGTTGACGGGTACCTGCGCCAGGAGGACTGGCGCGTCAAGGAAAATGCCAATGTCGGCTTCTCCCTGGGAGGGCTGATCCTCCATAACAGCGGCGCGGTCACCGCCAACTACTGGCTCGAAAATGTTTACAGCCGATCCATTGCGGACGCTCACCGGAACGGCGACTTCCATATTCACGATCTCTGCATGTTTTCCGGCTACTGCGCCGGCTGGTCCCTGCGTCAGCTCATTGCCGAGGGGCTCGGCGGCGTACCGAATAAAATCAGCTCGGGCCCTGCCCGGCATCTCTCCACCCTGGTGCAGCAGATGGTCAATTTCCTCGGCGTTCTCCAGAACGAGTGGGCCGGGGCGCAGGCATTTTCCTCATTCGATACCTACCTCGCGCCCTTCGTTAAAATCGACAACCTCTCCTACCTTGAGGTCAAACAGTGCATGCAGTCCTTTATTTTCGGTGTCAATACGCCTTCCCGATGGGGATCGCAGGCGCCGTTCACCAATATCACGCTCGACTGGACCGTGCCTCCCGACCTCGCCGATGAACCCGCCATAGCGGGCGGAAAACCGCTTAACTTTACCTATGCGGAGTGCCGCGGCGAGATGGACCTCATCAACCGCGCGTTCCTTGAGGTGCTCAGTGAGGGAGACCATGAGGGCCGCGGATTCGCCTACCCCATACCGACCATCAATATAACGCCGGATTTCGACTGGCGGCATCCCAATACCGCCCTCCTCTTCGCGATCACGGGAAAATACGGAACGCCGTATTTCCAGAACTTCATTAATTCGGACCTCAAGCCAAACGATGTCCGTTCGATGTGCTGCCGGCTGCAGCTCGACAAAAGGGCGCTCCGCAACCGCGGCGGCGGGCTTTTCGGATCGGATGAGTTTACCGGCTCGATCGGCGTGGTAACCATTAACCTGCCCCGCATCGGGTATCACGCGGCGACCGAAGAGGAGTTCCTCGGGACGCTCGATCACCTCATGGACCTGGCGAGGGACTCGCTTGAAACCAAGCGCACGGTCGTAACACGGCTCATGGACGAAGGGCTATTCCCCTATACCAGGCGCTATCTGCGCCATTGGAACAACCACTTTTCCACCATCGGTCTCATCGGCATGAACGAGGCGACGCTCAATTTTATGGGGAGGGGCTTGCTCGATGCCGATGCCCGGCGCTTCGCGGAATCGGTGCTTACCCACATGCGGGAGCGGCTGATCCGCTATCAGGAGGAGACCGGGAACCTGTATAACCTCGAAGCGACACCCGGCGAGGGCACCTCGCACCGGCTTGCGCGGATCGATCGCGAGAAATTTCCGCGCATGGAGATCCCGGGCGGCGATGCGCCCTATTACACCAACTCGACGCAGCTGCCCGCCGATGCCACCGACGACCTGTTCGCGGTACTTGACATGCAGCATTCCCTGCAGATCCTCTATACCGGGGGCACCGTGTTCCATGCCTTCGTGGGGGAGAGCATTGACGATCCGGAGACTTGCGGCCTGCTGGTGAAAACCATCGCGGAAAATTACCGGATCCCCTATTTTACCATCACGCCGACTTTTTCCATCTGCCGGGAGCACGGCTACCTTCGCGGCGAACAGTATGTGTGCGCAGCCTGCAACCAGGAGACCGAGGTGTACTCCCGAATCGTCGGGTATTATCGTCCTGTCAAAAACTGGAACAACGGGAAAAAGGCCGAATTCGGCGTGCGGAAGGAGTTCTCGCTGCAGGGAATACTTTCCGAAAGTACGCTGGAGACGGCAGTGGAGCCGGCATGCCCGGTCGCCTAGCCGGCATCGTCGTCGGGTGGCATAAATTATCCTTTGTCGATTTTCCCGGCAGGATAGCGACGGTATTTTTTTACGCCGGATGCGATTTGCGCTGTCCCTACTGTCACAATGCACCGCTTCTTAACGGACCGTGGCCCGATCGCCCTGCCGCCGCCGACCTCTGGCGCTTCCTGGAGAAGCGGCGGGCCGTTATCCAGGGCGTGGTTCTTACCGGCGGCGAACCCTCGCTGCACCCGGATGTGCCTGCTCTTGCCCGCCATCTCCGGTCGCTATGTTTGCAGGTGAAACTTGATTCGAACGGCATGAACCCGGATTTTATCGAAGCCGTGGCGCCGGATTACCTTGCCCTTGACGTCAAGACCTCTCCCGAGCGGTACGCTTCGATGCTGCAATCGCCCTACCCCGACACCGGGGCGCGTCTGGCGCGCTCCGTCGACCTGGCGCGACGGATGGGAGAGAGTGCCGAAATCAGGGTCACGCTTGCCCCCGGAATTATAGACGAGGGCGTGGTCCGCGATCTCGCGCTTTACCTGAAAGGAGTGGCCCGGATCGTTCTGCAGCCGATGCGGATGACAGCCGGGGTGCTTGATCCATCATATCCATTTGCACCGTCATATAGTCCCGCACAGATTCTGCAATTCGCCGACCAATTTTCCGCCTATGGCGCGCGGTGCTCGGTTCGGGGGACTTAAGGCGGGAATCTGTTTTAGCCTGAATTCGATGCCCATCAAACCCTGGGCAACCACATAGGGTTGCCCCTACAAAATCTTTCATGTTTTTTCTAACCTAAAAGAGGGTGTTGCGGGGCAGAAGGAAAGGCTTCAGGGAAAGATTTCAAAACGACTTTTTATTATTGCTTTTTTCCTGTGTTTTCTACCTAATGTGAGCCGTGGCATTATCTTTACTCAACCCTCACCAGCTTGAGCCGCTTCTCAAAATTTGCCGCTTTCATGCGAACGATGTACATACTCGACCCTGAAACACCCTCTCGCCCTTCATTGCAGTTCCACGGCATTTCATAGTGGCCCGCCTGATAAATTCCCTTTGCCAACTGCTTCACCAGGCTTCCCTTCATGTCAAATATGGCGATCTGAACGGCATGCCGGGAAACTCCCGCAATTGTCGGCACGTCAAAAGCGATATTCACCGACCCCTTGAACGGGTTCGGGTAGGCATGGGAAAGGTTAAATGCTGATATGAGCCTGCCCGCAGGGACGGCAAGCGTCGCCGTGAGAACTGTTTTTGCAGAATAAACGGGCTCGTTCCCACGCGTTACTTCCAGCGGATATTCGGTTTTGCCGTTCCAGAGCTTGAAGGTCAATTTTTCGGAAGGCAGGCAGCCGTTCTTGACCTTGCTTGCGGGATCCTTCCCGCAAATGGCAAAGGCGGTCAGACCGTTGACAACTGTCCCGGACCCTACCAGATTCCCCTTCGTATCGTATGCCCCGACTTCGCAATTGTCGGCAGCGGGCTTGTCCCCGAAGGCAACCTGCTTCGCCAGGAATGCGGCGAAGTTTCCGGTCAGAGCCCGCTTCGCAAAATGCTTCAGAGCGGGCGGGTTGAGCAGCTTCGCAGCGGCAGGCGCTGCGGCGAGGAGCTTCGCCGCGCTGCTCCCAGCGGTGGGGTAGCTGAGTGAAGCGTTTGCATTCGTGAGAATGTAGTACCCATTGCCGACGGTCATGGACCCGATCTCATTGAGAGTCGCGGCGGGCCAGTAGAAGTTGCTCGCACCGTCCATGGCAAGAACGAGCTGGGAGTCGACCGAAGCTAGCGCTGTCGCAACAGGCATACTGACCTGCGGCAGGTACGAAACGAGGTTCCAGGTCGAAGCCGGGAGCGAGACCGGGTTTGAAGAGATATTGACCGGAGCTCCGGTAAGTTTCAGCGTATCGGCGGGGAGAGTATCGAGCACCCAGTATCCCGAACCGGTATGGATGGAGCCGATTTCGTCAAGGTTTGCACCCGGCCAGTAAAGGTTGTCGCTCCCGTCCATTGCAAGGATAAAACCCTTGAGGGAGCCGAAAACGCCGTTGGTCGATGAATCGGCCGGGTGGATATTCAAGGAGTACATGAACCAGCCGCTTTGCAGCGGAATGGCAAGGTGTGTAGCGGTGGTAAAACTCCAGACGCCCGACCAGCTGCTCGTTGATAACGCATTTATTGCATTGACCTGCCAGTAGTACGTCGTATACCCCGCAAGTCCGCTCAGGGGAAGCGATGCGGAGGTAATGCCTGTCTGGCTAGCTATGGTCGTTGCAAAGGTCGATGCGGTTGAAACCAGTAGACTATAGGATGTCGCACCCGCCACCGATCCCCAATTTATGGTGAGCGAAGCTGTTTGCCCGATTGCCCCATTTGCCGGCGATGCAGGAACGGGGGTTGCGAGAAGGGTAGTAAAACTCCAGGCGCCCGACCAGCTGCCGGTTCCGGCCAAGTTGGCCGCATCGACTTCCCAGTAATCGGCTGTATTGTTTACGAGGCCGTTAAGCGATACGGATTGCGCTGTCAAACCGGCCTGCTGGGCTATCGTGCTGCCGAAATTGCTGTTCGTCGAAATCCGGAATCCATAGGACAATGCTGTGGAGACGCTGCTCCAGCTCAGAGAGAGTGCTATCGCCTGACCAGGGGCTCCATTTGACGGAGCTGCAAGTGCCGGGGCTCCCGGAACCGCAACGATCGTCGTAAAGCTCCAGGCGGTTGCCCAGGCGCCGGTCCCGACTTTGCTCGATGCATTTGCCCGCCAGTAATAATTCGTACTGTTTGCAAGCCCCCCTACTGCCTGCGAATTCGCTGAAATGCCCTGCTGACCGAATACCGTGCTGCCGAAGTTCACATCCGTCGATACCTGCACGGAGTACGATATCGCGGTTGCAACGCTACCCCAGCTCAGCGACAGGGAAACAGCCTGGTTTCGGGCCCCGTTGGACGGAGCGGCAAGCACCGGCGGAACCGGCAAGGAGGTCGTATCATGGACAACCAGGATGCCTGTCGGCAACGAAGCGGTTGTTGCCACCGTGCGGATGCCGGAGCCGTCGAAGCCGCACGACTTCACCGCCATTGCCCCGGCCTCGACCCAGAAGACGCGCCGGAGAACCTTGTCGATCCCGATGGCGCCGGGCCGGTTGAGGCCGCTCACAATAACCGTTTTGCCGCTGCCGTCGTAATGGCACTTGCTGATAGTATTGGCGCCCGCTTCCGACCAGAAGAGCAGCGAGCTGTCGGGATCAATCGCCAGCCCTGCCGGGCCGTTCAGCCCGCGAACGACAGTCTGCGCCGAAGCCGAGGCGGTCGCTGCCGAGGTCTCGATCGAACCGGTGTCGTAGTTGGTCCAGAACATGGCCTGGCTCGCCGAATCGACAACGATCGACCATGGAACATCCGGGCTTGACGCCCCAAAATTACGAAGCACCTCGACCGTGGAACCGTTGGTGTTTGCCCGTTGTATGGCCGGACCGGTTGCCAGGTTGGATGAAACCCAGTAGAGCTTCCCCAACGACCGGTCGACCCAGATGCCGCGCAGTGCCGAGAGAGAAGGAATGAGCGTGGCGGTATCTCCGGCAAGGCCGGGACCGGAACTCCGGATCCCTGCATTGGCATAGGAGAGCTCGGTCCAGAGAACCCGGTGGTTTACCTGATCGAATGCCAGTGCCTGCGGAACCGACCCGACCGTCACCGCAATACCTGTTTTCCCGGTACCGGTGTCGCTCGCACATAGCAACTGGGGTGCAGCGTAATTGGATTCGAACCAGTACACGGTGGCGCCCTGGGCCGTTGCAGCAATGACCAGAGCCAGAGCGACGACCATGCTGCCGGTGCGTTCCCGGAAATTAAGTGACATGCGATACTCCTCTTGTTCTGATTGCGCAAGGGATGGGATTCAAGCGCAGCCTTGTGACAAGCTCAGTTCTGTGTCGGATACGACCCCTGGGTCTGGATGATAAAGTTGATGCAAAGATGAGGCGGCATGATTGGAACCGGTTGATTGCCGCCGGTGGCGCCGGTGCTTCCGATCACCGATCCGTTCAGGTTAGCATTGTTCGATGTCCCATACGAGGGGATCCCCGCTGCATTTCGCGCCGGCAAATTCCCGGCGGGCTGCTGGGTACTGCCGACCAGGGAGTCCGCCGGGAGCGCTATTGAATGCGTGTGCGCGGGAATCTGGCTTGCAGAGAGCGTTACCGTCTCCTGGCCGCCGACCTGCCCGATAGTGTAGAGAGACAGGCCGGTCCCCTGCCCCATGCCGACAGGGCTGCGGCCCCGAAAGTCGGGTAACGCAAAGGTGGTTTTCCCATCACCGCCATAGGTAGTTCCTATAAGACTATAAAGCTCCGTATAATCGCTGATCTGCAGAAGCGATCCGTCGCAGATCGCCCAATCCGTCGGCGCATAGTTTCCCGCAAACATGCGGATGTCACCTATGCAGGTGCCCGTCTGCGCCGATCCAAGCGATACCAGGCAACAGAGAGCCGCCGCTGCAAGCGGCAACCGCACAAACCGGATACCGAGCCGATATGCTCTTTTCTGTGCTGCATGCGCCATATAACTCCTCCGCGTTAATTTTACATGATCGGTAATGGTACAATATCGAAAGCACGCACTTTTATGTTAATTGTGCGAAGGATAGTCCCCCGTATTCGCAATGATAAAGTAGACGCATAGAAACGGCGGCATAATCGGCATCGATTGACCGCTGCCGGTGGATCCGGTGCTGGTCCCTCCGCCTGAGACGGAGTTGGCCGTTAATCCATAGGATGGAATCGCCGCTGCATTTCGAGCAAAGAATGCTCCCCTGGGCTGGTCTGTCGAGGCTATCGTGGAATCGGCCGCAGGTACGGAAATAGTGTGAGAATGCGCAGGTAACTGATTAACCGAAATCGCCACCGTCTGCACGCCGGTTTTTTCGCCCTCCGCGCGAGATGACAGACCGGGTCCGTTTCCCACACCGATAGGAATGCGGCCCTGAAGGTCGGGCAGGCAAAAAGTGGATTTTCCGTCACCGCCATAAGTAGTTCCAAGAATGGAATAAAGCGCCGAATACGAGGAGATGGACAAGGTTTGTCCCTGGCAAAGGAACCAGCCTGGCGGCGCGTAGTTGAATGCAACCATCCGGATTTCACCCATAAAGGGCTCCTGGGCGGCGCTCGAAATAGCAAGGGAACACAAGGCTGCCGCAAAAAGCTGCATTCGAATGCATCGGATAACACGACGCTCCCCGAACCTTCTTGCTCTCTTTAGTGAATCGTGCTTCATAGGTATCCTCCCTGCCGGTACAAATAAATGTTTTAATAATGCCATAAACCTGTCAATCATGCCCCGCTTTTCATTGATGCGCCGGGAATACGCCCGTGGTTGCAATTATGAAGGACACGCATTGAGTCGGCGGGCGGGTCGGAATCGCCTGACCGCCGCCGGTAGTACTGAGGGTAGCCGCGGCCGCATTCAGGGTGGTGTTGGCAGCAGACCCGAACACCGGGATCGCCGCGGGATTTCTCGACGGCAATGCCCCTTTAGGCTGGTCGGTTGAGGCAGCCGCAGAGTCTGCACTGAGACCGGGAATGGTATGGGTGTGCGCAGGAAGCTGGGCCTGTGACATTGTTTCACTCTCACTGCCGCCCGTTTCTCCGGCAATATACGTTGAGAGGCCGGCTCCGGCGCCATAACCGATAGGTATGCGGCTCTGAAGGTTAGGCAGGCCAAAGGTTTGTACACCATCGCCGCCAAAGGTAGTTCCAATAAGAGCATAAAGCGCCGTGTACGAGGAGATCTGAAGTAACTGCCCCTTGCAAAACATCCACCCCGTCGGCGGAAAATTTCCTGCAAACATCTGAATTTCACCGATGTACGGGGTCTCCTGCGCCGTTCCTGATGAGGCGAGGCAAAAGATGGCTGCCGCAATAAGCGGCAACTGCGAAAGCCGGAAAGCGTGCCTTTGTACCCGTTTCTGCGCAGCAAACTCCATAGCAACCTCCCCTATGTACCGCTCATTGATTTACAATCTGGAATACCACTGCCGACAGGACAGGAATAAGCCCTTGACCGGGTTGCTGGAATATAATCCCTTTTGCGGAGCGGATTCAAGTCAAATCAGATGCATGGAGGACCGCTGCGAAGGTTTCGATTCCCTGTAGATGGGACTATTTTCAGGTAAGGAATAATTTTGCAGCACGACTTGCTGCTTCTCCTCGTTATTGATCAATCGCTATTGTTACTGTTCAACTAGTTTTTTATGAGGTTGTTACCTATTGGGAGCGCGTAGCAGCCTGCCATCTTTTATAGGAGAGGAAATATTTGTATTTCGCTCGCTGTGCCTGTTCAAAGGTAAAGAAAAGGGCGACCGCAGGTCGCCCCTACGAATTCAAAGGCATCTCATTTTTTTTAATAGGTGTTTTCTACCTGATGTAAGCGTTGCGGGAGGGAGAAGGCGTTTGCCTATTGTTTGGATTTTT
>PLTF01000057.1 GCA_003164335.1 Fibrobacterota bacterium | reverse complement strand
ACACCAATCAACAAATTGCGGCTTTAAGCATCAATATTAATGGCGGTTCGGCGGCAACAGCTTATTTAAGTTCACAAAGTATATACGGCGGGAATGCGTAAAAGGGATAGTTATGAGTATACAAATACAACTCAGGAATGATACGGCAGCCAATTGGACAACTATAAATCCGGTGTTAGCGCAAGGCGAAATGGGTGTGGAAAATGATACCTTCAAATTTAAAATTGGGAATGGGTCAACTGCATGGGCTTCACTCGCCTATGCCTCGTCGATATTGGGATATACCGCGGAAAATACTGCGAATAAGGGCGCAGCAAGCGGCTATGCGGGGCTGGATGCTTTCAAGCGTGTGCTGAACAGCGGCGAGGTAATCACGCCTAATTCATCATTCGCAGGCGCGGGAACCGTCACTACATTGACATCGACAACGACGGTAAGCGGAAACGGAACGAGTTTCACTACGCAGCTATCGGTCGGCGATCAGATCACCGTTGGCAGCCAAACGCAAACGGTAATGGCTATCACAAGCAATACCAGCCTTTCGGTTCTGGCTAACTGGACAAGCGCAGCTTCAGGAAGCGCATATACAATCGTCCCCGGCAGCAATATCGCGCTTGGAGCTAATACGAAAATATATGGGCCGTCCAACTGGAATACCGGCTATGCGGCAGGCTTGAATTTCGATCCAAACACTACCATAACCGGAATCTATTTAACCGGAATGGTATTTACCGTATATAACGGATCGAATAATAGTTTTATCTGGAAAACCGGCGGATCGACGACGAATTTGATGACCTTAAACGGGACGACCGGGGTTTTAACAATTCCCGGCACTGTCGCTGTGGGCTCAACCGGCATCCAGATTAAAACCGGCTCAGGTGTTCCTTCAAACAGCGATAATTCGCCTATCGGCTCATTGTATCTCAATACGGCAGGCGGGGCAACGACAACGCTATATGTGAAAACCGGTGCATCTACCTGGACGGCAAAATAAGGCTTCTCCATGGCAAATAAGACAACTACAAATACCTATACGCATAAAGAATCCTTCGGCGATGAAATTAAAGAAAAAGGGGCTTTCTGCAATGAGTTTTGTTCAAAAGTATTTCAGCGGAAAGGCTCTTCAATCGCCATGTTCTGGTCTACGGTCGGGGTAATCGCTCTTCTGGCCGGTGGAACCATTCGATATGCTTTTTCCGCTGCAGAAGCGGAAGTTAGAACCGAAATGATCGTGGAGCAGAATACGAAAGATATCTCAGATCTTAAAACTACAATGACAAAAATCGATGATATTAAACAAATGCTCATCGAACAAAATAAGTTGCTTAAAGCCAGAGGAAGGCAGTAATGCTGATCAAAAAACTTTTTCTCAACGAAGTCGAAAAAATCTCCTTTACCAAGGTCGGGGCCTGGGCCACAGTAGCGGCAGCTGCCATACTAAGCACCATTACGGGCCCCGCAATCCTCATCATTGCCTGCAAGGTAATCGTGGCTCTCGGGTTAGGAACTACGGCTGCAGGCGCTCGGGACGCTATTAAATCAAATTGCTCGTGCAAGTGTCCCGCCTGTAGTAATTATCCTTAATCAAAGCTCTCCTATTTGGTTGGTAGGCTCATTTACGGTGTGGGGTGTGTGGTGGGTGATCGTGGTTTATCCTGGCCATCCGCTAAGGCGTCGTTTCTTCGCGCCTCGCCCTGCCGGAAGGCATAGCGGTGCGGTCTATCGGTGGCCCCGGCCCGGTCGTGGCTCGGGCGCTATATACTTTTTATAAGCTTTTATCCAGTCGCGGGAAATTTCGAATTGTGCTTGCCGAAGGCTGATTTTTCCATGGCAAACCATCCAATGCAAGTGGTCTTCGAGTTGGTCTTTTACATGGGCATTCCAAGGCTGGGTCTTGTAGCTTTCGGGCCACAAGTTTTTAATATCGTTTGAGCCGCCGAGTTCCAAGCTGATTAAATGGTCAATTTCATATTCGCCCTTTTTGTGGTGTCGGATCCCGTATTCCCAATAAACGGAATCCTTCCGAGTGCGCGGCACGTCCCTAACGGTCGCGGAATAACCCTTGGTGCATACGCAAGCACTGTCAGCGGTCAGGATAATTACGCCTGGGCTCATGGTGCTGTCGGGTAAAATAGGCTGTGCTAGCATGGAGGCACAGCCTATTAGGATGAAAAGAAAGAAACGCATAGCTATAATATAAATTATTTTGGGCTTGCTGTTAATATATAGGTTGAATCTGGTCCGGGCATTAAAACTTTATATGTGACATTCAGCCCTTTGAATTTAATCTTATAAAATCGTAATTTGCGGTCTGGTGCTCCATGCTCATCGGTGTTTTCCACGGAAAGCCCAGAAGGATAAACCTCGATACGATCTACGATGTCACGGATAATATTTCTAGCCTGCCTGCGGGTTTCAGTATCCGATAGCTTCTCTTTAAGGCTTATTAATTCATGCAATTTATTTCCTGTATCAGTGTTCTCCAATGAATATAGCTCTCGCTTTTTCTGCTCTAAATCCTTTTTAAGGTCTGCAATTTCTTTCGTGCAGTCGGAAAGCATTTCCTGCAAAGCCGCTTGAAGGGTAGTATCTTCCGAATCTGCAAAAGAGGCCATAAGTTTTTTTACCCGAGCTTTTTGAGCTTGCAAGGCGGCTTCGGATCCTGAAATATTCCGTTTTAGGGTCTGCATAGCCGAAGCCTTCTTCTTATCCTCTGTAAGATATTCTTTTAGCCGAAATTGGTCCTCACAACAGGTTATTATTAATAATTCCATCTCTGCATAAGGTACACTCACATATTTGCATCCCGCCCCAGCTTTTGCGCTACCACAAACCAATTTCAGGCCGTCCCCCTTGTTTACCAGCACCATTTTTGATCCACAGTAAGCACAATGGGCAAGCCCAGAGAATAAATTTGATACTTTAGAAATGTTGCCGTGTAGTGTCGGGGCTTCTCTTCGCGCCTGTATAGCAAAAAAATCTTTCTCAGGGATTACAGCAGGGAAATAATCTTTAATAGGTTCACCGTCCGGTACACGCTTGCCGTTTACGATTTTGTGCGGCTGATAAACACCAATCAGCGCTTGGTTAAATAGAAGTCTCTGCACGCTGGATGTGCCCCATGTGCCACCTTTAAATGATGGTATGCTCTGCTTATTAAGCTGCTTGGTGATGTATGTTTTTCCACGTCCTTGCGTGGCAAGATCGAAAATCTTTTGAATGGTCTGCACACGTTCAGGTATAGCGGAAAATTTACCGTTTTCAAGCTTGAGCCATAGCGGTATTTTGTGGGTAAGTAGCTCCCCATTAACCTGCAGCCGTTCACGCTTTTTGCGCCAAGCATCAGCAACACGCCGGGACTTAATCTCGGATTCTTCATTTGCACGCGCCATGGTCAATATAGCCTGGATCACGGCAAAAGGATCTTTCAGGGAATCATCCGTATATTGTTTACCGTCTGATAGCGTGATGATGTCTATTTTTTGCTTCAGGATTTTTTTGAACAAATCTTGCGCGGTCTCAATGTCGGCCCTGGAAAGTCGGTCTAAGGATTCAATAATTAAAACAGAACCCCGTTCAATTCGTCCTGATTCTGCCGCTTGAAGGAATCGGCCCAGTGCCCCATGGCTTATATTTTTCCCGTGAAATGCGGATAAACCCTCGTCCGATAATCTCAACGTATTATCAGGGCTTAGGTCGTGTTCTTTGCAAAATTGCAAGGCCTTTTCTGTCTGCCTGGCAAGGCTGCGCCCTTTAGCCTGTTCTGGAGTAGAGAAACGAGTATATAAATAAGCTTTACGCATAATAGTACCCCTTTCTACTCATAATATACTATATGGGGCATATAGTGTGCAACATCATGATGATCGGTCCTCCGGGATCCGGGAAAACCATGCTGGCGCGCCGCCTGCCCACGATCCTGCCCGACCTGACTCTTGACGAAGCGCTCGAAACCACCAAGATCCATTCGGTTGCCGGGCTTCTCGATTCTAAAACCCCGCTCCTTGCCACACGCCCGTACCGCTCGCCGCACCATACGATCTCGGACGCGGGACTCATCGGCGGCGGTTCGTACCCCCGACCGGGCGAAGTGTCGCTGAGTCACCACGGCGTCCTCTTTCTCGACGAGCTCCCCGAGTTCAATAAGAATGTGCTGGAAAACCTCCGCCAGCCGCTCGAAGACGGTAAGGTTACCATATCACGGGCGCTCATGTCGCTCTCCTATCCCGCCCGCTTCATGCTGGCGGTTGCGCTCAACCCCTGCCCGTGCGGCTATTTTACCGACCCGCGCCACCAGTGCACTTGCTCCCAGCAGCTCATCCAGAAGTACATGTCCAAGATCTCCGGGCCGCTGCTCGACCGGATCGACATCCATGTGGAAGTCCCGGCGCTCTCGTACGACGAACTCGCCTCGAAAACCGCCGGGCCGGACTCGGCGACCCTTCGGCAGCAGGTAGCTTCCGCCCGGGGAGTGCAGCTCGACCGGTTCAAGAACGAGCCCAAAATTTTCTGCAACGCCCACATGGAGTCGAAGCATCTGCGCTCCTACTGCGAACTCGATGAAAGTTCCATGAATCTGCTCAAGAACGCCATCGACAAGCTCGGCCTCTCGGCGCGGGCGTTCGACCGGATTCACAAGGTCGCGCGGACAATTGCGGATCTGGAAGGAACCGAGACGATCCAGACATCGCATATTGCCGAGGCGATACACTACCGGAGTCTGGATAGGAAGCTGTGGATGGGGGGATGAAAAAAAGTAGCAAGTAGCAAGTCGCAAGTTATAAGGCAAAAGAGAGAAAAGAAGAGGAAGACGGTGGAAACCAATGCGTCCGCGGTGCAGGATACGGCGGGATTTGCCAAACTGGAGGTATGGAAGCGTGCATGCAGTATTGCGGTGCAACTCTATTCGCTGCTGCGAGAGTGCAGGGATTTCGGACTCCGCGACCAGATGCAGAGAGCCGCGGTATCCATAGAGGAGCGAGAAAAATTGCGGATCCGGACGGGAAGGATGGTATTTTTCCGCAACCTGTTGTGTTTCAAAAAGGATACTCACCATGACGCTGTTCGAACGTCTCTCCCGTCTCAATCCACGCCTTGCTTTTAAATTGCTCGGGCCTCACGCCGAGAAACTTATCATGCAGGGAGGCGCGAGGGAAATAGATATCGCTGCACAGGTACAATTGTCCACAAATGTCTTTCGCCTCTCGTTGCCGGATGCCTCGGTTTCCATCATCGAAGACCCGAATTCGGAACATAAAATGCGTTTCATTTGTTCGACCTGTAATGAATTGTGCGAACATATCGGCGCGGCAATATCCCTGGTGCTTGAAGAAAAAACAGCCCTTGGCCTTGCTTCGGAACCGCCGGAGGATATCAAGGCGGTTGACCTGACCGAGGAAGAACTCGTTGCGCGGGAATTGATGCGCCGCCGCGATCGCGCGTGCACGGAGCGGCTCAGGGTTAAATCGGTCGATCCGCGCAAATTGTGGACCGATTATGTGGTTACCAGCCTCGAATCCGGCAAATCGTATCGCGTTGCCCTGCGAGGATGGGAACGGGGCGAGTCGTTCTGCTCATGCCCTGACTTCAGGAAAAACACGCTCGGAACATGCAAGCACGTTATATTCGTTACAAGTAAAGTACAGGGCCTTTTTCCGGCCTGGAAAAAGACCGCTCCGTTCGTTCCTCCGGAGACAGCGGTTTATTTGAAGTACGGCAACGATATCGAACTGCGGATGCAGGTTCCGCCGGGAATGAACGGGGCGGCAGGCAAAAAGCTCGGGCCGTATCTCAAAGGGCCTGTAGCGGATGTCCAGGGGTTGATGAAGGCAATTTCCGAATGCACGTCGCAGGGAGCGGACATTACCATTTATCCGGATGCCGAACAATATTTAAACATCCGGCTCCACCAGATTAAACTCTCAAAGCTTGTTGCGGAAATCCGCCGGGCGCCGGAACAACATCCCTTGAGGGCATCGCTCCTCAAAGTCGAGCTGCTGCCGTACCAATTGGATGGGATCGCATTCGCGGCCGGAACGGGAAGAGTTGTCCTTGCGGACGATATGGGATTAGGCAAAACCATCCAGGGGATCGGCGTCGCTGAATTGCTGGCGCGCGAGTGTGCCGTTTCGCGGGTGCTGATCGTTTGCCCTGCGTCGGTAAAGGCCCAGTGGCGCAATGAGATCGTCAAATTCTGCGACCGCGACGGCACCATCGTGGTCGGCGGGGCGGCCGATCGCTATAGTCAGTACCGCAACGGCGGGTTTTTCACCATCTGTAACTATGAACAGGTCGTGCGCGATCTGCAGGCAATCGAACGGGTGAAATGGGACCTGATCATACTTGACGAAGGCCAAAGGATAAAGAACTGGGAGGCAAAAACCAGCAGGACCATCAAGGCGCTCAAGTCTCCTTATGCGCTGGTGCTCTCAGGAACTCCGCTCGAAAACCGGCTCGAAGAACTTTACTCGGTACTGGAATTCATCGACGACCGGCGGCTCGGGCCCGACTTCCGGTTCAACCACCGGCACCGGGTGGGCGACGAATCGGGACGCGTGGAAGGATACAAAAACCTTGATTCGCTTCGTCAATTGCTCAAACCGGTATTGCTCCGGCGCACGCGCGAAATGGTGATGAAGCAGCTTCCGCCCCGGACCACCGAGATCATCCGGATACCGCCGACGGAAGAACAAC
This sequence comes from Fibrobacterota bacterium, assembly GCA_003164335.1. Taxonomy (GTDB): domain Bacteria; phylum Fibrobacterota; class Chitinivibrionia; order Chitinivibrionales; family Chitinispirillaceae; genus BOG-1184. The sequence goes on along the minus strand of PLTF01000057.1, from coordinate 61,014 downwards.
TTGACATCCACAACTCAAACAAGCAGGTTATCGCGCAAATCGTGCGCAAGGTCTATCTCACGGAAATGGATCTCCTTCGTTTGCAGAAAGCGCTCCTCATGTGCCGGATGGTCGCGGACAGTACGACCCTGGTGAACAAGGAAGAACCCGGATTCTCGACGAAGCTCGACCGGCTTTCCGAACTGCTGCCCCAGCTTGCTGCGGAAGAAGGCCGGAAAGTCGTCCTGTTTTCCGAATGGACTACCATGCTTTCGCTCATCGAAAAAAGAATTTTCAAAAATGCAGGCATTCGCCATGTTCGTCTCGATGGAAGCATCCCGCAGAAAAAACGCCAGGTATTGGTCAACCAATTTCAGAACGATCCGGCTTGTACGTTTTTCATTGCCACAAACGCCGGCGCGACCGGCCTTAATCTGCAGGCGGCCAATACGGTGGTCAACGTGGACCTTCCCTGGAATCCGGCTGTGCTCGAACAGCGAATCGGCCGTGCGCACCGGATGGGGCAGAAACGGCCCGTGCAGGTGTACCTGCTCGTGACCCAGGGAACTCTCGAAGAAAGCCTGCTCGCCACGCTGGCTGTAAAGCAGGACCTGTCGAACGCTGCGCTCGATCTTGAGTCGGATGTGACGAAGATAAACCTCAAGTCCGGCATCGAGGAGTTGAAGAATCGCCTGGAAACGCTCATCGCTGAAAAACCGGCGGCTCCAATTGATGAAAGCGAGCAGCGCCGGGTGGAAGCAGAGGCCCGGAAACTTGTCCGGCAGGAAGCAGTCGAAAAAGCGGGCGGCAAGCTCATTACCGCAGCCTTCTCTTTTTTGCAGGCATTTATTCCCGACGCAAAGGGACCTTCTCCTGAAACCATTGCGCAGATTCAATCCGGAATTAAAGAATGCATCCAGACCGAACCGGACGGTTCCACAAGCATAAAACTGCGCCTGCAGGATGAGGCATCAATCGATGAACTCGCACGGATGATGGCAGCTTTTGCCGGGATTGCGACGGGCGGAGACAAGAGCACATCGAATAAATTTGCATGAATTCAGAAAACCAGCGCCGGACAGACCATACCCCGCAGGATTTAAGTATAGTGTTTTCAAGGCATATTTTATATTTTGCAGGTTGCCTTAATTCCCATGTTTTTAATTTTTAAGAGTTTCATCGCCCCATACCAATACTATAACATCTTGAACCATATGGAACTATCAAAGGCAGGCAAGCTCCTTTCCGGGATCCTGGTCGTGCTTTGTTCACTCATCGGCCACCCGGAGGGGCGCGTAACGGCTCTCGCCACACCGGTCATTATTTCACCGGCTGATGGGGCCGTCCAACTGCCGCTGTCGGTTGAGGTCAGCTGGGCCAGTGTTGACAAGGCCTCCTCCTATGAAGTGGAAGCAGCGATAGTAAGCACCTTCGGCGCCACCATTTTCGATCAGGCCGGTGAGCCCATGCAGAGCGCACGGCTTGGCGGTCTTTCGGGCGGCACGACCTACTTCTGGCGTGTCAATGCCACGTCCGGCCGCCGGACGAGTTCCTGGTCCGGTGCCGCAAGCTTCTCGACGATAGGTACGATCGAATCGAAGAAGTTCCTGCCCGGGGACCAGATTCATATTCAGTGCGGCGATGCCCTGAAGATTGTCGCGTTCCCGGATTCGGGAGCGCTCCTGAGCGGAACCTACTTCATCGACAATAAAGGGTACGCCGATTTCCCGCTCATCGGCATGACCGACGTCATTCATTCAACGCCCCTGGAAATCGAGCAGTACCTGACGAACCAGTACAAAGTCTTTCTCCCGCGCCAGAACATCATTGTCCGTCTCATGTACCGGACCGCGCTTCTCGGGGGCTTCATGAAACCCGGAGTCTACTGGGTGGATTCCCGGGGCAGCCTCTGGGATGTGCTGCAGCAGGGGGGAGGGACCGTGCGGGAAGACGGCATCAGGAAAGTGGAATGGGTGCATAATGAGGAGGGGAGAATAGAGATCAGGAAAATACTGCCCTACCTGCAATCGGATCAATCGCTGGTTTCCATCGGCTTCAAATCCGGCGACCAGCTGACGGTATCGGCGTTGCCCAGGCAGGGAGCATGGGAACTTTTCAAAGACGGCATCCTGCCTATTCTTTCGTTAACGGCCTCGCTGGCGGTAAGCTACGAGGTTTTCCAATTTTATAAAAACAATCATTGAGAAATGAGTTCCATGACCGATACCCCCGGTTACACTAAACCGGCCAGTCCTCGTGATATTGATTTCGCCCACTATTTCCGCCATTATGCCGCGCTGCTCTGGCGCTGGAAGTGGTGGTTTGTTTTTGCAACGCCCGTTGCCGGCTGTATTGCCGTGATGTTCCTGCTGCATGCCCTGAAAAATCCCGTCCTCCCCTCGCTTCCCGCAACGGTTACCCTCGGCGGAGCCCTCGGGAGCCAGCCGAATGCCAGCATGGTAAAGGTGACAAACGAAGGGAGCGGCGACGAATCGGATGCTCCCGACACCCTTGCCCAGACCGCCCTGATCAGGAGCCGGGATTTCCTGCGGGGGGTTGCCAACGACCTGTCGCTGCGATTGAATGTAACCCGGTATTCCCGGAGTTCGGTGTTCGATTCCGTCAGCGTCGATTCCACGGCGCCCAGCGGAAAATATCGGTTCGTCATTGACCGGAAAGGCGGCGCCCGCTTCAGCGTTTACCGGAAAGATTCGGTTCTGGGCCTGCGAAGCATTTTCCATCGGGATCTGGCGGCCTGCGGCTCAATGGATACGCTTACCGGGCTTCAACTGCCGGGCGTGCATCTCCGGTTCAGTCGCACATTTCTGCAGCATCCCTTCGATTGCAAATTTACCGTTGCAAATATTCTGGAGACCGTCGAATCTCTTCGGGACAGCGTATCCGTCCACTCCTCCCCGCCGACCGGCACGCAGCAGTATCCGTCGTTTTCCATTACGAAAACCGGAACCGATTATCAGCAATCCGCGGCCACGGTGAATACGATCGCCGATAAATTCGTTGAAAGAAATGTCCGGTTACGGGAGACGCGATCGCAAAATATCCGCGATATTCTCAAAGAACAGCTTGAGAAGGCCAAAGCCGAACTCGCGGAGTCCGAGGAGAACCTGAAGGCATTTCGTATGGAGAATCCATCGGTCGGCCTTTCCCAGAATTCCGAAGAGATACTGTCCAGTACCGCGAAGGCGGAGAGGACCAGCGACAGCGTCGAAGAGTCGATAAATAATGCCCTGCTTCTCCAGAAGAAGCTTGCCGGCGCTGCGAAGCAGAACCTTCCGCAGGTTTGCAGTGAGATCCTCGGTTTTCTCGTCGTCCAGAAAAATAATGCCGCACCCTTTCTCGCAAGCGAGCTGACGCGGCTTATCGGGGAGAGTCACCATCTCGAAGCGGCCTTTGACATGAGCCATCCCATGGTGCAGAAAAATCAGGCCGATATCAGGCAGGTTATCGAGAAGACGACGTTCGAACTGCAGAATTTCATCGAATCGCAGCAACAGGAGCAGGCGCTCCGGCAAAACGAGGTCACGACGCTATCCCGGAAAATGCATGCCCTGCCCAGCGAAGAGCTTAACCTCGGCGAACTGACCCGTCTCCAGCAGATCAAGGCGGATATCTATGCCAGGCTGCTCGATAAATTTTATCAGACATCGGTTTCGAGCGTCACGGATATGCCGGATTTCTACGTCATGGATTATGCCTCGCCGCCTATGCCTCCTCCGTCAAGGCCGGACAAGAAGGTGCTGGTCATGTGCATGTTTTTTGTAATGGGAGTGCTTCTCTTCCCGGTGGCCGTTGCGGATTTCGTTGCAAAGACCGTCCGTTCCGAAGTCGAGCTCAGGAAATTGCTTGAATACGATATTCTGGAGAGCATTCCTAAAATCACTCCGAAAAAGAGAGCCGGAAGCGGAGCCGCTCGCCCCGGGCTGAGCACGGCCCTGATTGTCGATGAAGCTGAAATCGACCCCGACTATGCCAAGGAGCTTTTCCGCCTGCTGCGCATGAAAATAATGTTCCGGTTTCAGGCCGGGGGTTTGGAAAAGACCCTGGTCGTAACGAGCCTGGAATCGAATGCGGGTAAATCGACCATTGCTTCGAATATCGCCATTGCCATGGCCCAGCAGAATTTGAAAACCGTGCTCGTCGACGGCGACATGCGGCTTGGGACGATTCACCATCTTTTCAACCTCGACAAGAGTCCGGGGCTATCGGAATTCCTGAGCGGCGATCGTGCTGCCGCCTCCCCCTCGTCCATTGCCCTTCACCACCCGGGCGGCATTCCCAACCTGACGGTGATTACCTCCGGAAAATCGGAAACCACAGCGAGCGAATTGCTCTCCTCGGATCGATTCGGGCATCTTGTCAGAACGCTTGTTGCTAAATACGATATCGTCATCTTCGATTCACCGCCGATAAGCATTGTCGCCGATGCGTTAACCGTCAATCGGTTGTTTTCACACTATCTCCTGGTTATCAAGGCGGGGCAGACGAATATTGTGGACCTCAGGGACAAAATAACCGAGAATGCCGAACTCCGGTCGAAACTCATGGGCGTGGTGCTGAATTTCGCCGCCATCGACCGGAAGATGCGGTACTACAAACATTCGAAATATTATTTCCAGTCGCAGCCGAAGCCCGGCGCATGAGACCCCGGGTTTTCGCCGTCACGCTGCCGCGCCGGAGGATTATCGGGCCCGGTTGAACCGGTAAACCTCCCACATGTTCTGCACGAAATCATCCCAGCACTGGCGCTGGCGGCCCCAGCTTGCCGAATAATCCCATCCCTTTGCCTGCTTGATCTCCGCTACCGACCGGGAGTCGTCTTCGGTCATCCACCGGTCGACGTAATCGAAAAACGCGTCATGGTTCCACAGCTTTTCCGCTCCGAGCAGGTGAGCGCAGAGCGCCTCCGCAACCCAGGAGAGGCTGGTGCAGCAGCGCCGGTCGTCTTCGCCGATTTTGTTCGAATCTCCCCAATCGTCGGGCGGCTTGTTTTCATAGGGACCCCACCCGGGCACGGTACTGACGGCTTTTCCGTTAACGACCCCGCGCTGCCCTGCATAAACGACCCCGGCCCCGGTCCAGCCTTTATCGTACATGGTCTGCATGTCTTCCCCGAAGAATAGTCGCGGATAGGCACCCGAGGGATTTGCCATGGCCGAGTCGTTGAGCATGAGACCGGCAAAGATGATCGGCCACTTGCGGCCGCTCCCATGGCCGCCCCAGGCCGGCCAGCCCGGGTACCCGGCCGAAGCGATTCCCCAGAGGTCGATGCCGTACTGGACGAAATTGACAAGCAAGGATTCCTTTTCCGCCGGTGTGAAGTCGCAGCACAGCAGGAGCGATGCCATGCCGGTCGCGCGGGCGACTTCGCGCCCGTAATCCGGTTGGTAGCCGATGGCCGCATCAAAACCGAAAAAGCAGACATCGAGCCAGGGCCGTTTGAAATGCCGGGCAAAAAGCGCAATATCCGGGGTTCCCGACCGCCACATTTTTAAGTTCGGCAATAAATTCTGTCGCAGGCTGTCGGCATAGTAAATCTTCCGGCTGCGACCGCAATACGAGGGACGGAAGGCATCGGCTGCCACCGGCGCGGCAAGGCAGGTCAGGATAGACACGCTGCGGACCGGGCTTATGGCAGCCTCGTCCTCCTTCAACCAGCGTTTGTCAGTGCCGACCGTACCGACGCTGATCGACGAGATCAGCGCATCGCCCGGCTTCATGGCGATCGGCGGGTAGACGCGGAGGCGCTCCCGGAACCGATTGCCGCCGACACGGTCGTCGAAACCGCTGATACCCTGATCCGGGGGAAGGTTCAGGACGGAACCGTTGCGACCGTTACCCGGCGGCGGTGTTATTCCCGAAATGACCGTGGGGCCGAGGATATAGACCTGGCCATTGACAAACCGGCCGACAGGAGTCGGCCGGGCGAACTTCCAGGTAATGCTGTCGATCGAGACGCTGTCCAGAAGGGGGAGTGGGGGCGAAAGGGCATCTGCCCCTGCCGGTAAACCAACGGAGAGTAGCAACAACAGTGAACGTATCATGAAATTTCGATTCCTCCGGAGGTTGCTATCCGGCATTTGCAACGACATAGATATGCACCGGGTTTCTTGTGGTGAAGGTATCCGAAAAAGTTCCTGCGTGCGGGCTGATGCAACGCGCCTCATCGTACACCCGGACCCTGCCCGTAAGCCCGGGCACCGAAAACCGCGCCTCCTGGGTGTCGCTCGCCCCCGTGATATTGATGACATCGACCGCGATCAGGTACCGGTTTCCCCGGTACTCCTTTACACGAACAACTACCCGTCCCCTGGGGTCGGCGAGTTGCACGCGGACCGGGGTTTTTGAATCTGCAGCGCAGAGCACACCGGTAAGCGCCTTGATGCGACCGTTTACCCTGACCAGCATCGCCGAGAGGGCGGAGTCCAGGCAGCACTGGGCATAATCGGGACATTGCCAGGAATGGGTGAAGTAGCCGATAGCGTTTGCCCCATTTGCTATCGCAAGCCAGACTTCGTCCTCCACCTCGTAGTCGAAGGGTCCGTCATTGTCGCCGCGCTCGGGGAGGTGGCACCACTTGCTCGATGTCCTGGAGCATTCGATCCATTGGAAAGTGCTTTTTTTACCGCCGCAGAATTCAGTGATGAGTTCACGCTGCTCGTCTCCCACCCGGTAGAGCAAATCCGGACGGCACCAACCATACACCGGGTAGTAATCGAATCCGAGCACATCGGTGTACCGGGGGTACTCATGATACAATGCCCTGCTGCCGTTCATCCAGGCGGAAGGATGGTCATCCCGGGAGAAGCCGGAGGTTATCGTCAGAAAACCGAGGTGTCCGGGGTCTTTTGCTTTGAGATCGTCGTACTGCATCTTGATTTGCGAGGGAAGAATCCGCTGGCCCTGGTTATCCGGCTCATCGCCGAACACCCACCCGAGAAGCGCCGGATTGTTCTTTACCGAAGCAACCCGGTCCGGATCCCACAGCGGAACCGCATACACGCCCTGCCTCCGTGCCTCTTCACAAAAGTCAAATGTCGATGATTCGTCTCCCAGCCCGACGAAGGTATTGAATCCGAGATTTTTCTGCTCCGCCATGCTCGTGGTCCGCTGCCGCCACTGCATGATCGGGAAAAAAGGCCTGTTGTCAATGAGTACCTCGTTGTTTTTCCCGATTGCCGCTCTACAGCCGCGCTCCCGGGCGCTGTCGCCGTGCGGCTGGGATACGGCTCCCCGGATACCTGCAACGACGATCAAGACCGCCAGCATGGGGAATATTCCGGGTTTCATCATGGCTGGCAATCCTTGGTTATCGATTTCACCTGATAACTATGGTAATGGTTTATTCTCAAAAGCCGCTCCCTTGCCGACCAAGTTCTTTCAGCAGGGCAGAGCTCCATAAGCGGAGGTGCGGAACCGAATAGAGCATCAGGAAGTATAGTGCGGCAAACAGCGGAATGGTCACGCCCGGGTTTACGGCGATGGCGGCAAAATACTTCTTCATGGTGCCCGAAAGTAATACAATAAATGCCAGCATGAAGAAACAAGGCGTGTAAAGCTGGAATATTTTCTCCCATTGCCGGCGGAGCGGATAGCCGAATTTCTTGAATACCGATTTCCAGATAAGCGTCGTGAGCACCAGGCTTCCCGCCACCGTGCCCACGGCAATCCCCTGAATATTAAAGTTCATTTTAACCGCAGCAACGGTAACCGCGACGGTTACCAGGAGACTGATGACGACATAGATGAAAACCGTGCTCTGTTTATCACTTGCTACAAGGTAATTGACACCATTTTTAATGAAGCAGATGAAAAATGCCCCGGTCAGCAATATTCGGGCCGAGGGTATGCTCGGCGTATACCGGGGGAAAAACTCCCTGAGGACGAAGGGAGTCAACAGCAGCATGACCCCGAGGACCAGGGGAACGACCAGGGCCAATATTTGCGCAGGAAAAACGACATACCGTACAATGGATTCACGGCCGGCATTCCTGCCTATCCGCTCACTGACCTGCGGATAGAGTACCTGGCCGATGGCTGCGGGAATAAGAACGATGAGCGATACGATACTGACACCGAGGCTGTAATACCCGGTGGCCGTCCTGCCGAGCAGGCTGATGGAAATGATCCTGCCGATCGACGTCATGACCATGAATACCCACCATACCATGGTGATGGGGAAGCCGATTTTTATGAGATTTCCCAGCAGGGCTGCCTTGAAAACCGGAGCTATCGGCCGGTTAAGCCGTTTATTTAACCTGATGGAAAGCGCGAGCATGGACAGCTCGGCGCCTAATCCGCCGACGACCATCCCGGCCAAATGCCATTTCCATCCAAGGGCAATGACGAAACAAAAGGTGACGAATGCACGCGCTGAGTTGAGAAGGCTGACTTCCCTGAACCGGCTGAATGCCGAAAGACGGTAATAAAAGAAACAGGTGAAAAGGGATAGCGCGGCGGTTACCAGGGTAATTTGGATACAATGCACCAGGGTCAGGTTTGTGACGCCGCAATGGAAAAACAGCAATGCAAGGCTGAAAAGCAGCAGTATCCCCGAAGAAAGAAAGACCGAGGCGCAGACGCCCCCGTCTACCGTGCCGATCATTGCTTCGTTTCCCTGTCCCTGGTAATACGGGACCTGCTTGACCAGGGTTTCTACGGAGCCGAAAAGGAAAATGGTGGACAGGGAGATAACAAGCGTGAGCGTCGCCCAGATGCCGTAATCGGCAGGCAGCAGGATACTTGCGGCGCAGAAGGTCGTTGCCGCTCCCAGGATTTTCGCAATGACAACGGCTGCGGAAAAATGCAGAATGTTCGAAGTCGTGGTGTTTTTCACATCGTCGCCGGATCCGGAAGAAGCCCTTGATACCGGTAAGGTTTTGACCGTGAACGATTCACCGGGTGTCTCCGTTTTCAATCCCCGGCGCCATCCGTTTACGCCACCGGTTCTTAATCCGGGTCAGCAGGCCCAGGCGATTCAGGGCCGCGTTGAGCGATTCGTTTACCGCATGCGTCAGGCCGTTGAGCACCTTTGCGGCAACCCCCCGAAGGGCAGGTGCATACACCGCAACCTCCGCCTCCGCAGCATGATCGTTGCCGAATTCTTCCTTATACTGGGCGTCTCCTTTTCCAAAATCAATGGTTTTTGCCGGAATTCCGCACATCCCTTCGATCATTTTGAGCAGGAGAATAATACCGACGGTATGTTTCCTGAAGGCCGGGTCGTACCCCGTTGCCTGGGAGTAATATACCTTTCCCGACAATATCCCCTGCCAGAAGGCAATCGGCCGGTCATTGACATAGAGTGCCGTCGCCCGGAACCATCCCATTCCTGCGGCGGTCGAGAGGTTTGCTGCCGTCTCGGCACTATTGCGGAACCCGACGCCGAGCCCCCGCTGGTAGGTTTTCGATGCAACCCGCTCCGCCGCAGCGCAGAACTCATCGACCTCCCCGGACTTCTCAAATGTCCGATACCGTATGCCGGGACCGCATTCCTCCTGAAAGTGCTTTACCGAGCGCCGAAGTTTGTTCCGTTTCCTGCTGTTCAGGGACATCAGGAAGGCCTCATAGGTGCCCGGCAACCGTAATCGCCACCGGGAGACGGTGGTTGGACTCAGATCCCGCATGATCGGCGGGGGAAGCCTGCGGGCGCTCGCGTAAAGAGCGCTCCCGGGCATGAGATTCGAGAGCAGGCAGAAATCCGCCTCACCCGACCTGAGACGCGCCATAAGAGCTTCAACCATGGCTTCCGCGACCGGGGAGGTCAAAGTATTGCTGCCGTGGCAGGCAAACACGATTCGCCTTACCGGCAAAGGCGGCATGTTTACATAGCCGATTCTGGGCCGGAGGATCGTCTTCTCCAGCCGCCCGACAAGTAATTCAGCAGGCGTATCGCCATACCGTGCCAGGAGTATGCGGGGAGCGACGAATTCCGGACGCAAAGCGATAACCCGGAGGAAGAAATCAAGGTCCGTTTCAAAATGAGAGGAGAGCTCCGTCCAGATACTCCGAAGGCTCTCAAGCTGCCCGAGATCCGTAAAAGTTTCAAGTGTCAGTATGCCGGACATGCACGCCTTCCCTGAATGGTCGGGGAGCTGAATTTTTTAATCGCGCTCCGCAGCATAATCCCTCTCCATTGATTTCAATTCACGCATCGATTTCAAATCGCGATGCGCCTTCCAGTTCGGGTCCAGCTTCTCCAGGCCGAGTCTATTGAGCAGTACTGCCGAGGATTTGTTCAGGAAAGCAGTCGAGGTGCCGAGCACATTGGCCAGGATCCCCCGCAGGGAAGGCGCATGCAACTTGAATTCGGTCTCAAGGTGGAAATCGTTGCAGAGGCGTTCCTTGTACTGCTGCGTTCCAACCCCGAAGTCAATAACGCGGGCATGCAGCCCGCACATGTCCGCTATCACCTGTAACAAAAGTACCAGTCCCACCCGGTAGTCCCGGTATGCGGGATCGTACGCTGTGTAAAGGAGGGAAAATTCATTGCGATAGAACTCACCGGTCCAGAAGGCAACCGGCTGGTCCTTGATAGAGAGCATATAGGCCCGCCACCATCCGTTTCCGGCGCACGTCCTGATCCTGCGCTGCTGGTCCTCATTGTTAAGAAATCCCTTGCCGAGACTGCGCTGCCAGCTATTCGAGGCAATTTGTTCCGTTTCTGCGAAGAATTGCTCGGCCTCTTGGGGTCCGGAGAAAATCCGGATCTTTTTGTCGGAACCCCATACCTTCTCGAATCGATTTACATGATGCCTCAGCCGCCCTCTTTTTTTCGAGTCCATGAGCTTGAAAAATGTATCGTAACTCTCCGGCAGAAAAAGCCGCCAGCGCGCAGTGACGTTCGGGATAGTGTCCCGCATGACCGGGCCGGGAAGACGGTCGGCGCTTGCGTGCAGGGGAGTGTTGCAAATGCAATTCGACAGGAGTATACGCTCCGCTTCGTGAGATTTGAGACGCCCGAGGATATGCCGCACCAGGGCTTCCGCGACAGGCGCGGTAAGGCTGCTGCTCCCGAAACAGACAAAAACGAATTGTCTGATCGCTATGCCCGGAAGGGCGAAGTACATGAATTTCGTTCGGAGCGCCACCTTCTCCAGCCGGCCGACGAGCATCGCTGCGGGGCGGCCCTCCTGCTTTGCGACAAGCACGCAGGGAGCGACAAATTCCGGTCGCAGGGCCACCACCTGCAGGAAAAAATCGAGGTCGGTCTCAAGATGACTTGACAAGCTGCCCCAGACGGTCCGCAACTGCTCCAGCTGTTCAAGCGTCGTGTACGCCTCTATCTGCACTGCATCGGACATGGTGTAACTTTCTCCGGTTCTCGTCGTCATACGAACTGCCGGATGATCTCTTCAAGAAGGGATCGATTGACCAGCGGCGTCGTAGCGCCTTTTTTGGCGAAGGGAATGGCGCCGATATCCTGTTCCGATGCAAGCGCCGACATCCTTCCCAGGGAGATTAACTTTTGATCTACCGCCGGAATCTTCCCGGCGAATATCGTGCAGGCCGGGGTACCGAGAATCGCCGCCTCCCGGTTCATGGTGCCGCCGGCGCTGATTACTAAATCGGAATAATATACCAGGTTCATCCCGTCAAGTGGAGCGCCGGGAATTATCAGATTCCGGTACTTTTTACGCAGCGCTTCTTTCTGGTCGGGATACCGGGGAAAGAGCAGCGTCGTCACTCCGGCAGCCCTGTTAAGCCGTTCCAGCAGCACGGCAAACAACGGATTTTCAAACGCGTGGTAGGCGGCCCTGGTGGCCGGCGTCCGTACGGTTATGAGGATCTGCGTTGCACTATCCCATTCCTGCGGCAGATTTGCGGCGCGCTTCATGGTTTCCATGAAACCGGGATCCGGGCTGAATGCGGACAGGTAGAGCTGCTCTTTGAAGCCGCAGTAGGCATAGACCCTGCGCGGATTGGCACCGAATTTCCTGAGCGATTGCACGGGAAAGCAATCCGGGACGATGACCTTATTCGCCAGCCTGAATGCAATATGGTTGGCAGGCTGGCCTTCGTAATCCATCAGCGTTACCGCCTTTATGCGGCACATCCGGGCGGCCAGGATATGCGTATAGGAGTTGTGGCATATCGCAAGGTCGATACCCTTGTTCCGTGCGAATTTGCCGAGCTGCAAAGTCCGCATAACCAGGTTGCATGCCTTGCCTGCCGCCGATTTACCGCCATGATTTCCGATCAGGGTACCCTGCAGCCCGTAAAAACGGGCCAGTTCAACGGTCTGGTTGAAATCCCTCAGGGTCAGCAGCACCTCGTGATTTTCTGCCTCCAGCCTCCGTATGATCGGAAGAAAGAAGACAACGTGCGGCGCATTTGCCAGGTCAATCCATATTTTCATGATCGCTCCACCGGTACCGTCAAACCGATCCTCCCTTGCGGATCCGAAGCAGCCCGCATAAACCGCGTTTGAGTTTCTGCATCTGCATCTTTTTTACAAAGGTAATTTCATCCCCGGACAGCAGCTTCTCCGGGTTGCTAAAAAGAGAAAATGAATATCCCAGGAAAATGGCCAGGCCGGAAAGAAAAAAAGGACGTTCCAGGACCCGATGGCAGCATTTGAGGATTTCAAAGATGACAGGATTCCCAAGCCGATAGTCGGTGATCCCGTAATTGAATTTGGATTTTAGGTTTGCGGCATCGGCCGATCCGGTTATCCGATGATGGCAGATCCGCAAATCGGGAAACGATTGCACCGTCCAGCCGTTCTTTTTCGCCCTGATCTCAACCACTGAATCCTCTCCGCCGATTTCCGTTAAAACCGGGCAGGAATCGGACGGGAAGCACTCCCGGCGAATGCATTGTACCGCACCGGTTACGCTTGACATGCTGGCGACCCTCCCGCGCGGCTTGTGGTTGTAATATTCAAGGATAATGCCCCCGGCAATCCCGAGTTTTGGATTGTCATGGAATTTTTTGAGAATCGACTGGAAATAGGTTTCGTCGAAGCTGACATCCGCATCGAGAATGCAATAAAATGAATAGTCCCGGCCGGTAAGCAGTCTGAACCCGTCCTGCAGTGCCAGGCTTTTTGCGGAAAAATCGTGTCCGCCCTGCTTCTCCCGGCGCATGAAGCGGATAAAGCCGTATTGCTCCGCGTACTCTTTCGCAATGGCATCGGTCCGGTCGGTTGAGCCGTCGCTGACAATGACCCAGCGCTGCGGCAGGACGGTCTGATGAATGACCGATTCAATCGTCCCTGCGATATACCGTTCCTCGTTGAATGCGGCGGTTACCAGAACGTAGTGAGGGGCATCGGTCACGATGCCGCCTTGCTTCGCAGTGGCTTGCATGGGAGATGCATCAGGAAAAACAGGCATGCCGCGCTTCTCCTGACCTTGAAAAGAGATGTTTCCCGCTTCCCCGGACCGCCGAGCATGGCTGCGCCGTGCCCGATAATCCTGACGGAATGATGCAACACTAAAAGGGCCCGGTAGAGAACCCGCGATGCGGTTGCATGATATTTCCTCCAATAGTGCAGATCGGCCCTGAGCTGTTCAATTGCAAACCGCACCGGGGCGGAAGCCGTGCTCGCGCCGCCGTAATGCATGGCCCGAGCCTCCGGATAAAAGACAACATCCCACTGTGCCCTCCGGAACCTTTGGCACCAGTCGATATCCTCTCCGTAGAAGAAAAAATGCTCATCCAACAACCCGACCGCTTCCAGGGCCGTCCGCCGGACCAGCCAGAAGCAGCCGTTAATGACCTCGACGGTGCCGGAAGATTCCGGATTCCGGTAAAGCATCAGGTGGCTCCCGAATACCTTCGATTTCGGGAACAGGGCGTCCAGGCCCAATGCCCGCATAAAAACGCCGTACAGCGTCGGGAATTTCATGCAGGACCGCCGGACCTCTCCATCGGGACCGATAATCTGCGGTCCTGCCATGCCCACCCCGGGATTTTTTTCCATAATGCAAAGTAACGCGTCGACGCATCCCTTTTGAACAACGACATCGGAATTGACAATGCATACATAGGATCCGCCGCTTTTGGATATTCCCCGGTTAATCGCCCCGGCAAAGCCTGCATTGCCGCCGTTCCTGATCAGCGATACCCCGGGAAATCGCTGTTCGACCATTTCCGGAGACCCGTCCGACGATGCATTGTCGACGACGATGATTTCAAAGGGCCGGGATACCCCCGACGCAACGATGCTTGCTATGCATTGAGCAAGATACGCCGCGGTATTCCAGCTCGCGATGATAAAAGACAGCTCCGGGGTATGGCTTTCGGGGTTCACGGCGCTCCCGCTCCCTCCGGAGTTGCAACCAGCGGTAAGGCGGACACCGCCCCGATGCTCCCGATTAACAAATAAAACCAGATGGCGCTCTGGTCGAAATACGATACCGACATGAACGAGACGGCATGCCCGAAAAGCGTTACACCAAGGGCCCAGAGGAGCAGCCGCCGGGACAAGGGCGCGGACTCATTGCGGCGGAGCGCTTTCCCGAGCGCACTGAAGCAGCAGACGATGATGAGGATAAAGAGAGCCATCAGGAAAATTCCGCCGTCTATTCCATCTCCCAGGTACTGGTTCGTGACATCGGTCTTGGTTTTATATTCCGCGAGGCCGTACGGCATCCAATGCCGGGTATATTTTGTTCCGATCAGCCACCACTCGTGAAAATATTGTCCAAAAGCGACATCAAGCAATCGTGCCCGGTGCCAGCCGGTACCATGGCCCGATAGATCCGAAAGCCGCGCGATAAGGTACCATATAGGGGCTTTCATGGAGACGGCAAGGACGATAACGATGGCTGCAAGGCTTCTGCGGATCCAGTGCATCCGGTAGCGCGAATACCAGCAGGCAAATCCCAGTGTTTCCAGGATAAACGTTGTCAGCGCCCCGCTCGATCCGGCGGTAACGGTGATGATGAGGGAAGCGACCGCCCCGAGGATGCACCAGGATTTTTTGACGGTCGGCTGGAACCACAGGGCGACTATGGCGGGCATTATCGTTGCGCCGAAGGTTCCGGCGAGGATGGGATGACTGAAGGGACCCTGGCACCTGACTTTGCCGTACCTGATCGCGGACTGGTCCGGCACGCCTCCCAGTTGTCCGAAGAGATTATGGCCGGTAAAATATTCCATAATCATTGACAAGGCAATCGGTGCGACCAGCAGGGGCAGCAATTTTAGAACGGTGAGAATATCGTCATAGTTCCTGATAACGCTCTTGAAATAGAGGTACAGCCCGACCACCGTAAAGACCGTGCGGATGCGAACGGTGTCGCCGCTGAGGCCGTTCAGGAAAAAGTCGGTTACCAGATCGGTAATGGCCCACAGCATTATCAGTAAAGTAATCCGGTCGGTTTCGCGGGGGTAAAATTCATTCCTGAACATGAGCCGGAGTGCCCCGAAAATTACCAGAATAAAGCAACTGTTACAATGCTGGCCGGCTATGACGATCATCTGGTCCCAGGTGACATACAGAGTGCAGATTAAAAAGGGGACGGCCGCATACGGTCGTGGAAGCGCCAGAATGAGAACGGCAAGAATGCCGGTCAGTATCATATAAACAGGATTCATGCGCCCTCACCGGCCGGGCGCGGCCCGGCATCTGCAAAGGCATAGAGCAGCCAGCCGAGGCAATAGGGCCTTCCTTCGAGGAGCACCTTGAAACCATGGGGCTTCCCGCGACCGGGCCCGAAGCCGGATAGTCCGAGAAACTCCTCGATTCTCCCGGAAAGTCCGTTCCGGTAGATGCTTCGCCATATGATGTTCCTCTGCCGATCGGCCATGTCGCGGCCAAGTTCATTGTTACCGCTGTTCCATTGCAGGCCGCGGTATACCGGTTCTGTAAAATCGGTACCCGTACGCCTGCCGACTTCGAAGAGGGCCATGGGCGCCATGGCCTCCTGGTGAACGGAGAATACCGGGTACCGGCCGACCACCCGGCCCGAAATCGCATCGTAATGCCACCACCACTGCCCCCGGGGCCCCTGGAGTTCGCAGATCTTCGTGCAGCATGCAAGGGCAATGTCCGGCGCCTCACTGTTGTCAAAGGCGCGGGAATATACCGAGAAGGCGTATGCCGGATAGACCTGGTCGGCAAAGCTCCCCATCCGGTTGCGAAAGTGCCGGAGGGGGAACCGGGAGGCCGCATGGCCGAAAATCCCTGCATTCCCGTAGTTCTCCTTCAGCAGAGAATAGATCGTGCGCGAGATTTCGGCCGTTTTTTTCCTGCTGTCGGTGGAGGAGAGTGCCGCATAGGAAAGGCCGGTTAACAGCCACGATAGTTGCATGGTGTTGCGGTTCCTGCCGTCTGTAAAACGGTCAAGGATCGAATCCGGGTCGCAGTGCGCCAGGACATCATGGAGACGGTCGGGCATGGCTTGTGCGACCAGCCAGATGAGGAGGCCGATATCGCCGGGGTTATCGAGCAGGGAAGCGGCGTCAAGAAACGGCTCTGCGATTGCCGGGATATCGAAGGGAATCGACCGGCCTGCCGATTGCAGCCGATGCAGGCCGAGAAGCGCTATCAGCGTATAGCGCTTTGACAATCCCTCGTTTGTGAAAAGATCTCCGGCAACCAGCATCCGGCGATGGCAGAACAACCGGGACTGCTTATCGAACATGGCTTCAAGTCCCCTGAGCGCCAGTTCGATGCAGCTGTTTACATAATCCCGGTTCTTACCGGCAGCATCCGCCATGATTACTCCCGGGTATCCATCGGCCCGGATGCAACCGCGATTTCCACGGCATCCGCAACCGACCGTATCTGCTCTCCGGTCAACTCCGGAAACATGGGGAGCGAAAGGAGTTCTCGGGCGTAGTGCTCGGCCACCGGGAAACTGCCGATTCCATGCCCGAGCTTGGCATAGGGCTTCTGGAGATGCAGGGGGACCGGATAGTGGAGGGCGGTTGCGATCCCCATTTCGGCGAGCCGCCGCTGCAGCGCATCCCGGTTGTTTACCCGTATGACATAGAGGTGGTAGACGCTTCTCGCCCATGCCGCTTCAAAGGGAATAACCACCTGTTTATGTCCCGAGAGCAGCCGTGAATAGATTGCGGCGTTCCGTCGCCGTGCATCGTTCCATTCCGGCAATTTCTTCAGCTTGATACTTAAGAACCCGCACTGGATGGCATCCAGCCGGCCGTTATACCCTTCGGTGTCGTGGTAATATTTTCGTTCCTGGCCGTGGTCGCGCAGCATGCGGCAGGCATCCGCAATGCCCGGATCATCGGTGGTAATCGCGCCGCCCTCGCCGAGGGCGCCGAGGTTTTTTCCGGGGTAAAAGCTGAATGCCGCCGCCGTTCCCATTGACCCGGCCATACGCCAGCGGCCGCATTTTTTTGAATGGAAGCCGGCTCCATGAGCCTGGCACGCATCTTCAAAAACCAGGAGGTTCCATTCTGCGGCGATTTCCATGATGGCGTCCATATCCGCCGGGTGACCGTAGAGATGCACCGGAACCACGCCGGTGACCGGCCGGCCGGTCACGCGGTTACGGGTTTTCCCGGTGGCCTTTTCCCTGACACAGCCGGATTCCAGGAAACTCCGCAATTTCGCGGGGTCCATGGTGCAAGTCTTTTGGTCGATATCCACGAAAACGATATGCGCTCCGGCCTGGGAGATGGATTCGGTAGTTGCAATAAAGGTGTTGGGTACGGTAATCACCTCATCGCCGGGCCTGATACCGCCGGCGATATAGGCAAGCCGCAGGGCATCGGTGCCGCTGCCGACGGCTATGCAGTAGCGGGAAGTGCAGAATTGAGCGAACTCCTCCTCGAACTTCTTTACGAGGGGACCCCCGATATACCCGGCGGTATCGATGGCCTGGTCGAGGACCGCAAGAAGATCGTCTTTCAGCTCGCGGTGGAGAGAAACCAGGTCGAGGAACGGGATCGATGGTGTCATGAGTTATCCGGTTGGGAAACGGTCAAGGAATCCGGGAGGAACCGGAGTTTGCGGCAGGCCGCGCGTCGTGACTCGTTCACCGCTTTACTTTCCTGAGTACCCGTGCCGGGTTTCCGGCAACGATGGTGCCCGCCGGTACGTCGGCGGTAACGACCGCCCCGGCGCCCACGATTGCTTCTTCGCCGATGGTCAGCCCGCACAGGATGGTCGCATTGGAGCCGATTGAAGCGCCCCGTTTGACCGTTGTCGGCACGACGTTCCAATCGGCATCGTTCTGGAGCGTGCCGTTGCCGGTGACCGCACGCGGATATTTATCATTGGTAAATATGACCCCGTGTCCGATGAATACCCCGTCTTCGATTGCCACTCCTTCACAGATAAACGAATGGCTCGAAATTTTACAATTGCGACCAACTGCGGCGTTGCGCTGGATCTCGACGAAGGTGCCGATTTTGGTATTGTCGCCGATGGAACAACCGTACAGGTTTACAAAATTTGCCACGGTGACGTTGACGCCCATGGTGACGTTCCCGGCAATGCACCTGAAATCACTCATTTTTATCCGTCGCCGCGCAGTCTTCCCCCGCGACATGACTATGGGTCGATTCGTGCAGCATGATCTTCGAACTGTTGCTTCTCAGCGAGGCCGTTGCCGCTTCGAGAATGCGAACGACGTCCAGGCCTTCCTTGCCGCCCGACAGGCACGGGAAGGCGTTCCGGATGCAATCGAGGAAATGCAGGCATTCATTATGGACCGGTTCGCTCATCTTGAAGTACGGGCTTAAAACGTCGCCGTAATGATACGAGTAGGCGAATTCGCCGAACAAATCATAGTGCTCCGGAACCCTGACGCTCTTGTCGTAAATCTTGATTTTTTCAATCGGCTCGATATCGTCGTACACGATCATCTTCCTGCTTCCGACGATCACCAGTTTACGAACCTTATGCGGGTCGAGCCAGGAACTGGTTACCATGGCGAATTCGCTGGAGCTGAAATCCATGGAGATGACGGTTACATCCTCGATGCCCCGGGTAATGTGTGCTTTCCCCTGACAACTGACCGATATCGGCATGGATTGAAACAGATGGAGGATAATGCTGATATCGTGGGCGGCGAGATCCCACGCCACATTGATGTCGTGCTGGAACAATCCGAGATTGAGACGCTGGGAACTGAGGTAATAAATATTGCCCATCTCTCCCGAATCGAGGAGCTCCTTGATTTTTTTCACCGGAGCCGAATAGATGAACGTGTGGCCGACCATCAGGGTGAGGCCCTTCTTTGCCGCCAGAACATTGAGTTCTTCGCATTGAGCAACCGAAGAGGCCATCGGTTTTTCAATGAACACATGCTTCCCGGAAGTGAGAGCGCTTTTCGCAAGAATAAAATGGGAATGAACCGGTGTGGCGATGGCGACCGCGTCGATTCCGGGATCCCTGAAAATGACCCCGACGTCGGTCGTTGTCGCAACAGCGGGGTAGAGAAGCTTGATATGGGCGAGCCGTTGTTCGGAAAGGTCGCAGACGGTCTTTACCGTTGAACCATCAAGGGACAGGAAATTCCGGATGAGATTCGGTCCCCAATAGCCGCACCCGATAACGCCGATGGCCAGTTTTTCTTTCATTGCCTCAACCTTTGGGTGGCCCGGTTACCGGTGCGTCAAAACTTTCCGGTTTTCCGGGATATGGTTCTCCGTGACAAGCATCGCCGAAATGACGGGGGCGCCCGGCCTCCACGGTAACGGTTTCTTATGCAAAGAATCCCGGACTTGCGTAAGGATTGCAAAAGGGGTTTTCAGGATTATAACCATGTCAAGAACCGGCGACAGGGTTCGTGTATAGCCGACATCGAGACGCATCATCTGATCAAAGGTCAGCCTGTTCTTGCCGCTTACCTGCCAGAGCCCGGTCAGACCCGGCAGCGCTTCGAACCGCTCATGGTGCCAGTCCCGGTAGTTATCCCGCTCGTAGGGCATGCAGGGGCGCGGACCCACGATGCTCATGTCGCCGCGAAGTATGTTGAACAGCTGCGGCAACTCATCGATGCAGGTTTTACGCAGGAACTTTCCAAGCGGGATGATGGCGGAATAGTTGTCGAGCTTTTCCATGGGAACACCGGTATCGATCAGTGTCTGCACATGGGTCGCGTGCGCCCGCGCATTGTTCCCGCAGTGCATGGTCCGGAATTTCAGGCAAGTAAAGAGTTTCCCGCCCAGGCCCACGCGTTCCTGCCTGAACAGGACCGATCCGCGGGGCGATACGATCTTTATGTAGGGGGCAAGCACGAGATATACAAAGGGGAAGACGAATGCGATGGTGGCCAGCGACAGGGTAATATCCAGCAGCCGCTTCCAGAAGGGAACCGACAGCGGTTTGCCGTTAGCTTTCGCGCCCGGTGATGGGTCCGAATCGGGCCGGCGGGACAAATGGTCCCGCACATACGAAAATAGTTGGGAATATCTCAAAAATCATCCGTTGCGTGTTTAATGAGCACTCTTTCCCCAAATCGTCATATCCAGCTTTATTCAATCGCTGCCAGGGGAAGCAGATCATTTTGCACTGTGGTAATGATTGAAGCTCCCCGCAGCAAGCTGCGGGGACCGCAAAGCTGCCTGCAATCTTCTCTTGACAAGGAAATATTTGTAATGCGCTCGCTATGCCTATTCACCGTCTCATTTGGCCTGATCCGTGTATGCGACAGAATTCATCGACCTGGAGAGGAATCCTGCTCAAATCCTTCGCGAACCGTGCTAATATAATTAACGGGGTGAACTAAGACGTAGACTTTTTTCATGATTATACACGATAAACAGCTTAATTGCAAGCCTGGAGGTACTGGAATACTGCTCAGCGGGACCCGGACTCTTAATCAGACGGCATTAAGCTTATCAATTGCATGCCTAAATGAGTCGGCATTTCCCTTAAGCGGTGAGGCTTCCTCCCGAATCCCATCAGGTCTTCCCGGCTTGAGACCTGTGCGGGATCGATCCCCCCATCACCGGGATGCTGCCGGAGATTTCCTTCTATACGGTATTTTTAAAGGAAGGAGGAGTGTCTTGAAGCTTCAGCAGCACATAGCCGTCTCGATCCCCATATCGCTAGGTGAGCGTTGCGGGAGTGGGCGAGCGTTCGCCGAAGGCGAACATAGCCGCCCACTTCCGCAGGAAGGGGTGTGTCTGAAGACCCGCTTTGGGGGCTTCAGACCAGGGGGAACCCGCGAAGCGAGGTTCCCCCACCAAGGGCTGCAATAAAAACTTTTTCTTGCTCTTTCACCCTTCAATAATCGATATTTTCTACCGCGCTATTTCAGGATTAAGGGAATCCCGTGCAAACCGGGAGCGGACCCGCCGCTGTAACCGGGAACGAAAGCCTCATGTACGCCACTGTCGCAAGATGGGAAGGCCGAGGCCGGTAGGACGATCCGGGAGCCAGAAGACCTGCCTGAACATGCGCATGCCATTGGAGACGCCCCGTGGATGGGCTGCGGCATATCATATAACGAGGATAAAAACGGAAATCCCCGGCTTCTTTTCGAAGAAGTTGGGGATTTTTTTTTGCCCCCTCCATAGCTGACTATCTTTGTTTCTCTCCTGAGGCCGGGTGCGGAGGGGAGAGGATTGTGCCGAATATTGCAGCCATGGGTCAAAGAAGAGGCATACCGAATTCATGAGGTCATTCGTACGGAAATTAATCGGGACGATTTGCTTCTGGGGAGCGCTTGTCTGTGCGCCTGCCCTGTATGGAGCTACTGCCCCTGATTCTGCAGCATCAAATAGTTCGTTGCCGGTCGGTGTCGCCTCTCCGGGCTCCGGCAAAACCGATTCGCTCCTCGATTCCCTTTCTCGTGAACCCCCAATTCCGGCCTACTCCATTGTGGTTACCGCGCCATCGCCGACAGCGCAGCCCTCGGGCCAGAGCGTCAGGACCGCGGAGGAGTATTCAGGAAAGTATGCGGACCTCCCATCGGTACTGGAGACCGAAACCGGGGTGAGTATCCTCCGGACCGGCGGTCAGGGCGATTATGCCTCAGCCTCCATACGCGGGCTCTCATCGGGGCAGATCGGTGTCTTTCTGGATGGCATTCCGCTCGCGCCGGTTGCAGGAGAGTCGGTCGACCTGAGTAAAATACCGCTTAACCTGCTCCAACGGATCGAAATTTATAAGACCGGCATTCCACTCGCCCTTATGGGCGACGGGCTCGGCAGCGCAATCAACCTCTCTACCGATTCCGCTCAAAAGCACATTTCCGGGCAGGTCGGGATCGGCAGCTTCGGCAGTGAAAATGCCGACGGTTTTGTCTCCCTGCCGACGCGATCGCAACAGTTCATAGCCGCCGCGGACATTTCCACTATCCGCAACGACTTTCCCTACACAAATGATAATAACACGCCCTTGAATCAGGCGGACGACTATAAATCCATCATGACCGACGATGATTTTACCGAAAGATCGTTGATGGCAGAGGAGATCTTTAAATTCCGCAACGGCTCTGAAATTTCGGCACTGGGGACCTATGTCGATTTTAACAAGGGGCTGCATGATTTCACGGATTCCTCAGGCGCAGCACAGCATGGACGCCAGAATGGGACCATGGGCATGGCCGCCCTGAGGTCCGGGCAGATTCTCTCCCCGGCATGCACCCTGAGCCTGTCGGCATCCGGCATTTTCCGGAGCAATGATTATAACGATCCGAACGGATTATTCGGTTTGTACGTAAAGCGGGTAGAAGAACTGTCGCCGGGTCTGGATGTCCACGGCGTGCTCAATAGTTCCCCTGCGTCAGGGGTTCACTGCGAAGGTCTCCTCGGCGGCGGGTATGAGGGGGAGATCCTGCAGAATTACGAGGATTTCAGCTACCCGGTTGCGCCCTATGATTATCGCGAGATCATCGAAGCCGGGCTGGGATTGGCTCATGAGTGGGCTGCCGGACAGAGCCTCTCACTCCGGTATCTCCACCGGATGGAAATCGACCATGCCAACGGCAGCTTCCCGACACCGCTTGGCAACTATGTGCCCGGCAAGCTCGTTGATGCACGGCAGTTGCCGCACCTGGAGGCGGATTACCAGTGGAGGGAATCTTCGGCACTGTCCTTTGACGCCGATGCGAGTTATCACTCGCGCAACCCGACCTTCGAGGAAAAATTCGGGGAGAGCGGATCGTATCTCGGCAACCCCAACCTCCTTCCCGAGACGCGCTGCAACGGATCGGTCGGCATCAATGCGCTGTTTCTCGGCCTTTTAAGCCGCGGTTCTTTTTATGCGGGAGAAACCTTCAACAGGATAATCGCCCTGCCGAATTCGCAGGGAGTATTCCGTCCGGAAAACTATGCAGCGGTGTCGGCGATGGGGTTTGAACTTTACGAAAAGTTGCGGCTGTTCAGGGAGCTCTGCATCGTCAACAGCCTTACCTGGCAGGACAACACGTTTCATGATCTTCCCGATGCGGCTCTCGACAATAACCAGGTTCCCTTTATCCCGCAGTTCAAGGATGAATGTTCCGTGGTTTTCTCGCTCAGGACCCTGGAACTTGAGCATTCGGTGGTCTTCACGTCTCCGTATTTTGTGAGCATCAGCAATGTTGCGATGCAGCGCACGCCTGCCATTACGAATATCCGGGCGACCTGGACCGTTTTCCGGAACCTGTCGATTACCGGACGCATCGATAATTACCTCAATGAACAGAACAACAATCTTGACTATGCAGATAATTATGAAACCGACTTCATTCTGCCCGGAAGGTCCTGTTCTCTTAATCTCACCTATCAGTATTGAAAGGAGCATGTCTTCATGAATTCGCGACAGACAATTTTTACCGTATGCATTTTCGGAGCCGCCCTCATCATGAATTGTTCGAAATCCTCGTCCACCGTGACCGGTGTGCAGACGAGTCTTCAGGGCTCTCTCATTCTTGCGACAACCGTTTCACCGGACTATTCCGAGGGCAATTTCAACGTGGCAGGCGCCGACGGCCAGGGCGTCGACAGCAACCTGCTGGCGCTCGGGACCGATGATATTGTTTCAACGTATGGAGGAAATGTTTATATTCTGGAAAGAAGCAAAGGAAATGTGATAAAACTCAGCGGTTTATCCTCTTCCAAGGCAACGGTGGCCTACCAGGTAAATGTCGGCAAGGGCGTCGACCCCCAGCAGATTGCCTTCGTCAGCAACACCAAGGCGTATATCACGCAGTACGAGAGCAAAAACCTGCTTATTTTTAATCCGTCAACCGGCGCGGTAAGCGGAACGATCGACCTGGGTCGCTTCGATGCCTACGCGGGCACGGATAGCGCAGTAGACACACCGTATATGTCTCCGGCGATAGTGGCCGGTAATTACCTCTATGTCGGCTGCCAGCGACTCAAGGTGGTCGGAGGATATCCCGAGCCTGCGGATTCCAGCTGCATCGCGGTAATTTCAACGAGTAACGACTCAATAGTCAATAAAATCATGCTCCTGAAAAAGAACCCGTATTCGATGGATACCGTTGGCGGTAAACTCTACGTCGCCTGTCCCGGCGCTTACTACGTCTATACCGATGGTGACGTTGAATGCATCGATCTCGCTTCCCGGACCAATACCGGCGCCGTGATTCTCGAAAGCCAGCTGAGCGGAGATCTCGGTGCCATCAAGATGGCAAGTCCGACCAGCGGCTATATTACTGCAGGAATAAAC
This sequence comes from Fibrobacterota bacterium, assembly GCA_003164335.1. GTDB lineage: Bacteria > Fibrobacterota > Chitinivibrionia > Chitinivibrionales > Chitinispirillaceae > BOG-1184. The sequence continues at coordinate 36,467 of PLTF01000057.1, read as the reverse complement.
GGCACGAGCTATGCCAACGAAGTGTTTCCCTTCAATCCGGCTGCCAAAACGGTCGGCAGCCCGATTGAAGGAATCGGCAATGCATCGGGCGTGTTCGGCGGCGTAATATGCAGCGGGGATACGCTCTATGTCGCCGATCAGAGCAGCACCGCTCCCGGAATTGTCTCGGTAAACATGGCCACCAATACGAAAATCGGCCAGACGACTGCATTCCATATGTTGCCGTATTCTCTGGCATATCTGAGTAATCAGTAAAAGGAAATTACCAATGCCCTTCCTCTCTCCACGCCTGGAGAGGGGAACTTACCATGCCCGAAAGTCAGCCATGAAGAAATCTGTAGCTTCGTTTGCCCTGTTTATCATGATGGTGGATAGCCTTTTCTTCATCATCATGGCCCCTGTTGTTAATGCGGAATCCTGCCACCGCATCGTCTCCCTCGCCCCGAGCATTACCGAGATTCTCTTCTCCCTGGGGCTCGGGGACCGCGTGGTCGGGGTCACCCGGTATTGCACCTACCCGGCCGACGCCCTGACAAAGGCGAAGGTCGGCGGGTACTACGATCCGAACTACGAGGAGATCCTGCGGCTCAGGCCCGACCTTGTCATCGTACTCGCCGAGCATGATGCCGCAAAACGGTATCTCCGTAATTTTCATATCAACGTCATGCAGGTAAATCACCGCTCCATTAACGACATCATAGGGTCCATCAAGCTCATCGGCAATGCCTGCGGGACGGCCCAGGCCGCCGACAGCATTATCGCGTCGATACATGCTTCCATGGAGCGGATACGGACCAGGACCGCGCCATTGCGCTCTCCGCAGGTACTGGTCTCGGTAGGCCGCTCCATGGGCGCGGTCGGGGATCTGTGCATTGCGGGAGTCGGAACCTACTACGATGAGATGGTCCGTCTTGCAGGCGGGCAGAACGCATTTACGAAGAAGGGGATTGCATTTCCCACCCTCTCGCCGGAAGGGGTTTTCAGGATCGATCCTGAGGTGATCATCGACCTGGTGCCGGAAACCAATGGGGTTGCGCCGGGCGATTCTGCGATCCGTGCGGCGTGGGCCCGGTTCGGCCGGGTCGATGCGGTGAGGAAGGGGCGGGTCTATATTTTCAGGCAGGATTTTGCGGAGATCCCGGGTCCGCGGTTTATCCTCATGCTTGAGCAAATGGCGAGGGTTATTCATCCGGAAGTTGATTTTAGATAGGTTTTTAGGTACAGCTCAGGTGGGGGAACCGCTTAGGCGGTTACCCATTTCGCCCAAAAGGCGAAATGGACGGAGGATTCATATTTTTAATTGCACCAGCCCCTGGCCAAAGCCTCCGCGCCCGCAAAGCCGGGCTGCGGGGTCTTTGGCACATCCCTTCCTGCGGAAGAACGAGGCGATGTTTGCCTGAAGGCAAACGCCCTCCCCCTCCCGCAACGCCCTCTTCTATGGTAGAACACATCTTGAAAAGATTGCATAGTAATTGCATTTGCAGGGGCGACCTGCGGTCGTCCTTTTTCGTCCTTCTCTAAAACAATCTTTGCCTTGCCCTGTGTTTTCTACCTAAGGAGAGCGTTGCGGGGGTGGGAGAAGGAAAGGCTTCAGGGAAAGATTTCAAACCAGTTCTTTTTATGGCTTTTACCTGCGTTTTCTACCTAATGGGAGCGTTGCGGGGGTGCGAGAGCGCCTGCGGAGCGCGAGCGAGGCAGGCATAGCCTCGCACCTCCGCAGGAGGGGGTGTGTCGGAGACGCGGCTTTGCGCGGCTCCGACCAGGGGNNCCCGCGAAGCGAGGTTCCCCCACCTGAAAGGCCAATTACAATAACCAATACCCCGAGATTAAAGCTTAGCCTCTCGGAATATCACTCTGATAAAAGCTCTCGGCCTGGGCCCGTTTCCCCTCAGCTTCGAGCGCCTGTCCGAGAAGTTCGCGGATCTGCATCTCTCGGGGATTCTTCCCGAGCAACTGACGCAACCGGTCCTCCTCCATCTTCGGCTCGTGGAATTTCATGAGGATCTGATGGCGAAGCATGATCGGCTGCATGGTCCAGGGCATGATCCCGATGCAGCGATCGAGCTCCCTGATTGCCAGGTCGAACTTGGTTTTGAATTCGAGCTGCTTCTGGCCGAGACCCGTGGTATCAGGCCTGGCTGCCGCCTTTTTCCCTGCCGGGAGTGCGGTGTCAGCCGATGTCTGGGCTTTGATCTCCGCATCGAGCGCCACCAGTTCCTCCTGGAGGTAATAGCCAAGCCAGAGAAAGCATATCGAATAATCGTTTGAGATTCCGGCGTAGGGTTCGTCGCGCTGGGTTACTTCCGGCTGCAGCGGGCGGAATTTATAGACGCTGTCAAGGCAATAAATCATTTTTTCGACATTGACCTGCTGCTTTTCGGGAACCAGCTGCGGCAGGAGCCGGTAAACCATTCCCTGCATCTGGAGATAGGGCCCGAGTCCCATGAAATTATCGGGCGAGACCGAGCAGGCGAAATACACCGGCTTGCTGAAATTGGTGGTGCCGGCGATGTTGAGCACCATTTTGTCCTGTACCCTGAGCACCTGCTGTTCCGAGCGGCCCGGCAGCGTAATGTGGAGCCCTGAGTTGGGGAGTACTACCGGAGTCTTGGTTTCAAAGGGGTTATATTCCGGCTGCATGTCCTCGATTTCCTTGTCGGAATACGAGATCGGAACCTGCGGCGGTACGTTCTTGAGCTGTTTGATATACCAGTCGGTATTCACGAGACTCAGGTTCACCAGCCGGACATCCTGCCTGATGCCGTACGCCTCCTGCACTGCCCACACCGGAAAGGTATCGTTGTCTCCGTTAGTAAAGAGAATACTGTTCCTGGCGCACGACATCAGGAGATTATAGGCATACTCGAAGGGAAGGAAGTTCATATGCCGGTCGCGGAGATGGTAGTTCTGCCAGAGGGGGAGCGCGGGAGAAACGGCAAACAGCACCAGGGCGAGCGGCGCCACGAGGGTGCCGACCGTGCGGTTCTTGTCGGTAAAAAGCCGGTAGAGCACCAGCCCGCAGGAGAGGCCCATCCACATGGAGAAGAACATGAACCCGGCACTGAAGAAATAATCGCGCACGCGCACTTCACGGTAGATGGTCGGCATGGGCCCTTGTTCGCCCGATTGCTCCCAACGGTGATATTCAAGCCGGTTGTCGCATTTGGTGCCGTCGGAAAAGTTCATGTACCAGACCATAGCCAGCGTGGTCAGGAGGGTGATGGCGATGAAAAAGATCGCGACATTGCGATTTTTCTTCCCCATGAGATACCAGCCGAGCAGGGCGAAAAAGGTCGGCAGCAGGTAGATGAGCAGCTTTGCATAACCCTGCAGTGATCCGTCGAGGAAATTCTTCTCGGCATCCACCATTGCGTTCTTAGCGTTCTTATCGCCGAGGCGGAAAAACTGGGTGAGGTGGAAGCCGCCGTAGCCCATGTGCCCGTCGATACCGAACTGGCGGGTCAGCTCGCCGCGCCGCCAGAGGGAGCGGGAGACCATGGATTCGGAGCCGTATTGTTTCCGGTCGAGAACCTCGAAGAGAGGGGAGGCATTAAAATAGGGAAACTCGGCGGATTTCAATATTACCGGGTGCCCCTCGTCGATCATCGGATGTAAAGCAGAGCGAACAGGCAGGTAGATATGGTTGGAAAAGCCCAGGAGTGCCAGGAACAGAAACCAGAAACTGAAGCTCCAGTTGCGACGGTACTTTTTGCTTACCATCAGCATGAGGGCCGAAATGAGGCAGGCGATCGGGGCAACAAGAAGGAACCAGGAAAGGTTATACATGACCAGGCTGAGCAGGATACAGGCGATCCAGAGACGCCAGTCTTTTCTTTTTTCCTTGTCATGAAGCATGACGAAGAGGAAAATGGCGGGCATGGTGATCATTGAAATCATGTGTATGCCCACGCCCAGGAATGCAATGTAGGCTATAAAAAGAAGAAGCCGGTCGCGGTTTTCCGCCTTGGACTGCGCCCAGACCAGGGTAAGCCATATCGATATCGCCACCGGCAGGTTCGTGATATTGGCCTGCTCCGAGGCTTCAAGCGATTCGAACCAGAAGGTGGTGCTGAACGCGCAGAAAAGGCTGCCGACGAGCCCGGCGCAGTAAAAGCAGAGTCTTTTCCACAGGGTATCGGGCTCGCCGAGGACCAGGCGCAGGCCGCGAATGATGATAAGGTAGATGAATGCTACGGTTATGGCGCTTGTGACCACGGCGCAGAGGTTGTACCGGAATCCGATGTCTTTGACGAACGAAAAAAGGATGATCCATGCCCTGCCGATGAGGATCAGCATCGGGGTGCCCGGCGGATGCGGGATGCCGAGATCGGCCGAGGAGGCGAGATATTCGCCGCAATCCCACAGGCAGACCGAGGGGGACATGGTTAGATAATAGACGACAAAAGAGATCCCGAATACGAGGGATGCCATGAGGGCATTGATCTTTGAATGATTACCCGTGGGGTTCATAGGTTCTGCCTGCAAACGGTTGGCGTCATGGATTATACATGCTCGGGGCGAGCTGAAAATATAAGAGGAAAAAATACTATGTGGCGGTGATTTCAGGGCCTACTTTGCACCGCCGCACGTTTCAGCTCGCGCCTGCTTTCTATGAATGCCGACGCCGCCTCTGCATTGCGGTTCACTACCATTTCCATCGGGAACCCTGCCTTCCCGAACAGGGGTCGTACCGATTCATCCCCTCCGAGTTCCAGAAGCGCATGGGTATCGCTGTTGACGGCCATCCGGCAACCGACCTCTTTGCAGGCCTGAATGAGAAGGAGTGCTTCCTCCGCGGTGCTGCGCCGATAGAGAACCTTGGAATTATTGAGTTCCAGGGCAACGCCGAGCCGCTTTGCGGTCTCCGCCACAGTATGGTAATCGAGCGGGTAATTGGTATCGTTGGGGTGGGTCAGTATATCGATGAATGGATTATTCTCCAGCGCCGCCACGACCAGGTCGGTATAAAACTGTTTCGATTGCCCCGGCTTCAGATTCGGGTGGATCCCCAGAAGCAGGATATCGATGAAAGGCATGAACTGCCATACCACATCCACCTTTCCCCTTTCGGGCAGGACATTCAGCTCAAGACCTTTATAGAGGGTGAGGCCGGGATAGGGCGATCTGAACCGCTCGAAGAACACGCTGGTAAGCCTGCCTTCCCCCAGCCCGGGTCCATGGTCGGTGATGGCCATAGTCTTAAGACCGATTGCGCGACCGTGGTCAAGCAGTTCGAGAATGGTGTGCAATCCGCAGGCGCTGAAAAGCGAGTGGACATGAAGATCGGCTTCAAGCATAAAATCTATTGACCCCTATAAATAGTTAGTGAGGATCATCATGAAAAAATAGCATAAGGAGATGTTTCCGGGATAATGGATGAGAGAGCGGAATTTAATTGCTCTGCCTCCGCGCTCCTTCCTCTTTTTTTCTCCCCGGCAGCCTGATGCGGGGAGTCTCAATCCCGCGAAGCCGAGAACACCATCGATTAGCCGGTATTGCTGATCAATCGCGCGAGCTCATGGCCGTTCGCTTTTGAAAAAATCTCCCTGCGCAAAGTAAAACGAGGATGACGAGAAGCGATGCGGCTGAAATTATCACGCCGTGGCGAAACGACTCCGACTCAAAGTAAAACTCCACGAAATGGTGCCCTTCCGGAAGCGGGAGCGCCCGAAAGACGTAATCAGCCCGGCAGATCGGCGTTTCATGGCCGTCTAACAGCGCTTTCCAGCCCGGATAGAACAGATCCGTCAATACCAGCCAACCCGGGCCGTCCGCTTCCATCCCGATTCGCTGGTCGCCTGAGAATGAAATATCGGGGACAGACCTGATACCGTTTGCAATTTTCCTTTGCGGATCAGATTCCAGAAAAACCCTGGATCCGGGATCAAAGCCGGGGGAATGCAGCGAATCGAGCAATGCTTCAGGATCAGAGATGATTTCCGCTTTGGGTACGACGAATGCGCGCGGCATTACTGAATTGTTTCTATAGAGGAAAAAGGAATCGAATGGTTCCTGAGTCAATCCGGGTATGGTGAGGCGCGAGGTACTGGCAATATAGCGCACATTACAAAGGCTTAAAACGGACAATCCTTTTTTAACATCATTTTCCGTCGCTGGAGGGAAACCGAATGCGAGATTAACGCTTCCCAGGGAGCCGAGAAGCTTGAAATACCGGTATGATCCCAGGGCTCCATATTCGCCTACCTGGGCAACATTGAAAAGCATATTGTAATCCGCATCGAGTCGATTGCAATAACCGATGGTGCTGCGGTCCATGTCATCCTGAGTACGAACATTATAGATCCTGAATTCCGCATACTGTTTCGCGTAAAAATCAGCCAGCTGCGGCGGCTCGATGCTCTTCCTGGTCGGGAAAGTGTACGGGTTACTCCCGAGTCCTGCCAAGGTTATCACGGCAAGGGTCATGAGTCCAATGGTGATTGGTCGATGATACCGCGGCCGCCTCAAACCGGCGGCAAGTAATATGATCGCTACTATGGCCAATGACGTTGAAATCAGATAGGCGCGGTTGGCCGGGTTCAAAGCAGCCTCGATTGCCGCAATGATGCTGTTGGTTTTTGAAATATAGAAATCAATGGTTTGAATCGGATGCGGTGGTTTCATCATCGCGGCCCGCACCGGCCTGAGGGCTATTTTTGCGATGCCGTTTTTCGAAAAATGCAATAAAATGGCGCCTCCGCAACAGGCAAAAAGCGACGTGCCCACCGCCGTGCAAAGGCATAGGAACAGACGGCGAATTTCAGGCAAAGAGTCCTGCACTGGGGAACAGAACCGGTTGAACCCTTCGGCACTCAGGATGACAAGGGCGAAATAGGAGAGATACAGGAACCGGAAGGGGGCGCGAAATGAACTGAATCCAGGCAAGAGGCAGACTATCCGATAAAGGGGGGTATATTTTCCAAATGATAATAGGCAACCGACCACCAGTAATCCGATAAAAAACATGACCCGCCTGTTCATTCTTTTATCAATTGCGGCACCAGCCATTGCCAGCGGAATAAGGCCCATGAAAATGCTGATTCCCACAAGTCCAAAGGAGAATAGATGTGAAGTCCAATCGGGAATGAAAACACTGACCAGCCCGGTCGGCAGCATTGATGCCTGGCTGGCGGCAGCGAAATCAAGACCACCGGATCGCACCGAAAATTTTGACATTTCAAGTGTCGGAAGAAGCTGGAGCGCGGCAATTCCCATGCCGAGTGTTGCTGCAAAAGCCCAACCTGCAAGTCCGGGCAGGCACGCTCTCAACCTGCCGCGATAGTTCGATGCAAGGAGAAATACCAGATAGGTCGATGCCGCCAGTTCACCATAGAAGGCTGTTTGAGGGAACCCTCCAAGCCATGCGAAACCGAATGCCAAGCCGGCTGCCGCGATCGAACCCGGGTCAGGTTTTGAAGCAATGCGTCCGGCCAGCAGGAACCAGAGCGGCCACCAGGTTATGCCATTGGGCTGTGGCGATCCGAGAGTGCCGGCTATAGGTCCGGAAAACACCCACAGCCACCCACCCAGTACCGCAGCCCGCCTGGTGAATCCGCATTGGACAAGAAATGAATACATGAAAATTGCCGTGAGCACCAGCTGAAATACCATGGCGCCGTTTCTGGCAGGAACAAGCGGTAATACCAGGTTTGCCAGGAGGGTTATGGGATAACAAAGGCCGGCTTGCCCGTCCGCCAGGAGCGGGAATCCGCATTGAATCAGGTTCGTCCACAGCGGCACTATCCCATGATGCCACTGATCCATCCCGACTTTCAAAAGAGGATAGAAATAAAAAGCCGAATCGCCGTCAGCGGTGATGCTCTGACTTCCCGAAAGTAATAAAGGGATTGCCCATAAAATAATCGGCACACTGAGGATGAGGACCGCGCCGGCATGACGGTTTTGTAACCTTGCGGGAAAATGCATACGATGCCTCTCCTGATTTTCGGGTGGGTGGTTCTGCAGGCCGGGAATGAATTAAAGTCTTAATAATCGTTTCTGGAGTATCCGGCATGCAATAATTGAGGCGGATTGACGCAAACACGGGTAGCAAGGATAGTATTGATCACCGCGGCAATCCGGTTCCCCGAAAAAGGTATTTTCAAGATGAAGGACACCCTTGTAATGAAAAACATGCAACAACCCATCCGCCTGAAAAATATGTCGCCTGGCGAGCTGGCGGAACAGATACGGTCGACCGGCGAGCCGGCATTCCGCGCGAATCAGGTTATCAAATGGGTATACCAGAAGCGGGTCGACAGTTTCGAGGAGATGAAGAATGTCTCCAAGGCCACCCGGCGGATGCTGGCCGGAAAGTTTACCATAGAGAAACTTCCCGTTGCCGCCGTACTGCCGTCGCCGCGAGGCGATGCGGTCAAATTCGGGTTCGCTCTTCGCGGAGACCCTTATATTATAGAAAGTGTCCTGCTGTTTGACGGCGACCGGCACACCGCCTGCCTCTCCAGCCAGCTCGGATGTTCCCTGGGCTGCACCTTCTGCGAAACCGGCAACCTTGGATTCATCCGTAACCTTACCCAGGAAGAGATAATCGGCCAGCTTATCGGGATCAATGATTACTGCGGGAAAATGGGGGAACGGCTCGTAACCAATATTGTCTTCATGGGCATGGGGGAGGCGCTCTCGAATTTCGAAGCCTTCCGCGCCAGCCTCGCCGTTATCATGAATGAGGAGTGCTTCAATATCGGCGGACGGCGGATCACGGTATCAACCGCCGGGGTAATCCCTTCCATTGAGCGCCTCATGCGGGAGGATCTTGCAATCGGGCTTGCCATATCGCTCAATGGATATTCGAACGAGGGCCGCAGCGCCGTGATGCCGATCAATAAGAAATATCCGATTGAAACCCTGACGGCAATTGCGGCCCGGTACTTCAAAAAAACCGGTCGCCGCGTTACCTTTGAATATATCGTCATTCAGGGAGAAACCGATACCCCGGAAGCGGCGCAGAGCCTTTTGAAATTAATCGGGTCCCTGCCTTGCAAAATCAACCTGATCCCGCTCAACCCCCCGCCGGGAAAGCCGGGTACCCCTTCGCAGGAGGAGCTCATTCGCTTCCTTGAACGCCTGCACGGCCTTGGTCTCGCCGCGACTATCCGGGCCGGCCGCGGCCGTGACATCGGCGGTGCATGCGGACAATTGACAGCACGGAAGTATCCCTTTCCCGATACCGAAGCCGGCGGCAATGCCTCCCCGGCGAATCGCTAAAACGGGATTGCGACCCCGGTCGCCGATGTTCCCGATACTCGATGGTACCTGTTCACGGCAGAAGGCGCATGCGCGGTATCGTCAATAGGGGTCGATGAAATTGTCATTCCAGAAATCAATGAAGGTAAACTCGACGATATCGGCGAAACCAACCCAGTCGCCGCGCTGCTGGGCCTTGAAAAGCTCGGTGAGAAGTTCGGCTGCCCGGGTTACGACGGGAGTCTGCACCGTACCGGTGGTCAAGGTCGCTTGCATAAGGGAAATGCAGCGATTGAGCAGCGAGGATGCACAGCCGCAATCGCCTGTTCTCGCATGCCGAACGATCTCACGCAGCATTGTCGGTATCGCTTCCGCAGAATCAGTCATAGAGGTATAATAATATCGTTATTGGTGCAGACATTCCCGGAAAAAAATGCGGTACGGACGAAAGGGGGCACCCTTGATGCGGCCGGCTGAGAGGAAGGACCATTGCCATGAGAATCGTTTCTGCCGGAAAGAGGCGCACGGAGGCGGACGAAATAGAGCTGTTCACCGCCGCTTCAGGCGCGCTATCGGCCCGGATCCGGCGGAACGGCGGTCTTCTGCACCTGCACTCTGCTGTCAATCCTGAGGCTGAGGCCTCCTACTTCGAGCCCCCTGCCCTGTGGGCTGATCTGGTTGTTCTGCTGGGAAGCGGCCTCGGGTATCATGTGGATCCATTCCTGAGCGGTCTCGGTGCCCATGCGGAGATCCTGCTGGTCGATCGGTATGCTCCCTGCATTGAAGCGTGCCGAAAACGCATTCAGGCAAGGGTACCAAATCGAATCCACGCCGTTTCCGGAGAAACCGCTGCCTGGCGCCGGATCGTCGAGGAGGCCGTACGCCCTGCGCGCACCATCCAGGTTATCAGGCATCCCGCCTCCTGCCGGGCCAATAAGGATTTTTACGACATGGTCGCCCAGACACTCGACATCCGCAATGTCAACGAATCCGGCATCGGCGGCGGTCTTCTCTTTTACGGAAGTTTTTTCCTCGAAGAGGAATTGAAAAACGCGCTTCGGCGTACCGAGGGCGGCGTTTCCCTTTTCGAGTACGGCGCCATGAAAGATTGCGCCCAGCTCGAAGCGCATTTCGAACGGGCGATCCAGGAGTTCCGGCCGGAATTTATACTGTCGGTCAACATGAAGGGCTTCGATGCAAACGGGGCGGTCCCGGAGATCGCCCGGCGCTGCGGCGTTCCCCTGGTCATCTGGTTTGTCGACGATCCTCATCCGATCCTTATCCCGCAGGGTACTTTCGTGAACAACTCCCTGGTGGCGCTGTCCTGGGAGCGGGCCTACCTTCCCTGGCTTGATAAGCAGGGATTCGGCGCTACCGGTTATCTCCCCCTTGCCGGGGATCCCGACCTCTTTGCCGGTACCGATGCCCGGCCACTCGCCGGGGTCGGATTTGTGGGGAGCGCCATGGGACAGGCCTATCGCGGAAAGATCGCTTCGCAGTGCCTCTGGAACGATGCACTCGGCGGAATTGCCGATGAAGCGGCCCGGCAGCTTCTCGCGGATCCCTTGCTTGACGCTTCAGCCGCGATCCGTTCCGCATGCGCCCGGTTACACCACCCGCTTCCCTTTTCCGATGATAAAAACCTGACATGGTTTACCTCATACTGTATTCATACGGCAAGCATGCTCAGGCGCAAGGATCTCATCGGTGCGTGCATCCCCCATGGCGTTGCAACGTTCGGGGACCAGGAGGGGTGGCGCGAACTCTTCGGCGAACGGATTACCTGCCATGGAGATATCGATTACCGCACCAGGCTCGGCAGCATCTATCGGGGTATCGCCGTCAATCTGAATATTACCAGCCGCCAGATGCCGACGGCTGTAAACCAGCGGCTGTTCGATATTCCGCTGAGTAACGGCTTCGTCTTGAGCGATCGTCAAGGCGATTGCGAAGAGCTGTTTTCTCCGGATGAAACGGCACTTTACGGTTCCCGGGAAGAACTGATCGATAAACTCTCCTTTTTCCGTACCAATAAGGAAGCCGCCGATTGCATAACCCGCAACGCCAGGGCCCGTATTCTCTCCTGCCACACCTATGACCATCGCGTTTCCGCAATAAAGTCATTCATCGCAAAACTATCCGCGGCCTGACACCGTATCTCCCCTATCCGTTCTTGCGGTGAGAAAAGTTGCCGGGCAGCCCATACGTAATGCCGCATGAACCGTTCACGGCGAGCTTGTCGAACCATAATCATCCGATTTATGCTGCTCGTCCTTCGAGAGGCTCAGGACGAACGGCGATTGCTTTCACGTACTTATTAACTGCATAGTATCCCTCCGCATGGACGATCCGTATCCCGCTAAAAAACTATAAAGGTTAATTTTGCCGCGACCGATATCTTAAATGTGAGGCGAAAGATTACTTCCAAACGGAGGTCGGCAAGAAAATGAAGCAGCAGTGGAAATCTCTTCGGTATCATGTACCGTGGTAGGGACGCCACATTCACCACAAATGATGCCATACAATAATAAAAACATCATTTCACCGAACAAGGAGGTTGTACATGGTTATCCTTCATAATGTCGCGGCTATGAATTCTGCCACCGCTCTTAACAACGCGAACAATGCCGAGAACCAGTCTCTGCAGGAGCTCTCAACAGGATTACGGATCAACAACGCATCCGACGATGCCGCCGGTTTTGCCGTTGCTCAAAACCTTCAGACGCAGGTAAACGGCACATCCCAGGGTCTTCAAAACGCCCAGGATGGAATTTCGGCGCTTACCATAGCCGAGGGTGCGGCCAATCAGGTTACCGATATTCTGCAGCGCATGCGGGAGCTGGCCGTGCAATCGGCCAACGACACGATGAGCTCATCCGACCGGCAGTACACCAATCAGGAGTACCAGCAGCTGATCACGGAAATAAACCGGATTGCGGATGTAACCAATTTCAACGGCATGCAGCTGATTTCCTCCACGGGCTCGACGTCGGCAAATCGTTTTGGCATCGGCGGGATGAACGGGAGCGAAGGGTCGGCGCTGTGGGTTGACGCCAACAGTGTTTACGGTATTGACAGCATCACCATCACCATCGATACCATGACCACCAACTTTCTCGGAGTGGGAGCGGCTTCCGCCCCGACCAACCTTGGCGTCTCGACCCTCACTTCGCAGACCGATGCGGTCCAGGCGATGAACTCGCTTGATGCATCGATTACCAGTGTCAACATGATGCAGGCGAATCTTGGAGCCTATATCAACCGTCTCGAAGATACCATCAACAATCTGCAGACGGAAAATACCAACCAGACCTCGGCTCAGTCGCAGATACAGGATGTCGACTTCGCCTCGGAAACCACCCAATATACCAAGACCCAGATTTTGGTACAATCTGCAACGGCAATGCTGGCGCAAGCCAATTCGGCGCCGCAGAATGTGCTGAGCCTCATCAGCAAGTAGTAGCGTACCAGGTATAGTAGCCATCTGATCAGGAGGCACTTTCATGATGCCTCCCCGCAACTCCCGGTTTTGCATGACCGGGAGTTTTTTTGTTGCCGGCAGCCACCGCCGAAGGATTTGTTGAAATGCCCCGAGTGACAGTGCCGCTTTCCTCCCGATAGTTTTATTTATAATGACAAATTACGGTCCCTTAGTTATTTTGAATGGGACTATGGTCTTCATGTATTCTGGAGCAGAGTGGGCGGCTGGGGCAGGCCGGAATAAAAAGATGATTTAAACCAATTAAAAGGGAGGAAAGATGGCTGCTATTTTCGACAGGGGCTCTGATAAGGGCTTGCTACGAGGTTCCCTGCTTTATAGTATTGGGGCAATCATATTCTGCCTGGCGGCACAGGGAATTGCTCAAACTTTCCCGCGCGCGGACATCCGTTTTTCAGGCGGCTGGAAATATCATCTTGGCGACGTAAGCGGCGCCCAGGTGCCGTCCTTCTCGGACGCTGCCTGGACTTCCGTGGCCCTGCCGCATTACGGGGACGGCGTCATAGCAATGGGATCCGGACCGCATCTCGGGTATACCTGGTATCGTAAAACCTTCACCGTCGGCCCATCGTTGGCCGGGCAGAAGCTCTTCCTGGAAATCGACGCGGCCATGCAGCTTGCGTATGTCTGGGTAAACGACACCTTTATGAGGAACGGCGCTCCCTATACTAACCGATATTCCGTCTCCGGGCTCGGCCCCACGCCGGATACGTGCACGCACCGGGGCGGGTATGTTCCCTTTGTCTTGGACATTACGAACTATGTCCACCAGGGCTCCGGAAATGTGATTGCGGTCCGGCTCAACAGCGCCGCCTGCAGCGACAACTCCTTTCCGCCCGCAAGTTCGGGTGTTGATTTTCAGTATTGGGGCGGCCTCTATCGCGATGTCTACCTCCATGCCATGGACTCACTCCATATCACCGATCCGCTCTACGAAGCCATCCCCGCCGGCGGCGGCGTTTTCGTCTATTATCCGACGCCGATCGTCGCGGGCGCCGCGTCGGTGGCGGTAAACGTGCAGACCCATGTACGCAACGAACACAACAGCAGCATCTCCTGCGTGCTGATTACGGATATCATGACGCCCGATACCCAGACCGTCGTTGCCACCGCCACCACGACGCAGTCCATTCTCGCCGATTCGGCTTTCACCTATACGCAGCAGCTGACCGTTACCAATCCCAAGCTTTGGCACCCGCTCCATCCGAACCTCTACATCGTTCGCTCGCGAGTATATAACAACACCACGCCGGCGGATCTGGAATATACCACCATCGGTCTCAGGACGATACGGATGCTGCCGTCCCCCGGTCAATCAGCCGGCGGTCTCTACATCAACGGGCAATACTTTTACGCTATGGGCGCCGACCGGCATCAGGACGCGCCCTACATCGGCAATGCATCGCCGGCATCGGGCCAGTACCGTGATGCGCTGCTCCTCAAACAGGGGGGGTTTAATTTCGTTCGTACCTCCCACTATCTCCAGTCGTCCTTCTTCATCCGCGCATGCGATAAGCTCGGGCTCTGCGTCATGGACTGTCTCCCGGGGTGGGAGCATACGTCCACCCAATCGGGCTTCGTTAACAATTCGTACAATGATATCCGCGATATGATCCGCCTGAATCGCAACGATCCCGCGGTTATCATGTATGAAATCGCCCACAACGAAAGCGGCGACGCGCAGAGCTACTCCATTACCGCCAACGCCGATGCCAATGAGGAATATCCTTTCGATACCATATACACCGGCGGCGAAGTAGGAATGAATATCACCTGCGCGTCCAGTAACGTCAGCTATGGCTTTAAGGTCATATTCAGCTCCTCGCAGCATGGCGCCATGGGTTGCCCCGCCACTATGACCAAGCCTATGAATTTGTCGGAGTATGGAGACTGGAACTTTTCGAGCGGCGGGCAGCGCTCGGCGAGGTCCCCTGAAATGAATGCGCTCAGGCTGTGCAATAACCAGATAACCAATGAAGGCCTGATTCGTGAAGATCCCCCGGCCTCGGGCGATGCCGACATCCCCTTCGTGGCGGATCAGTTATGGTCCGGCTTCGATTACAACCTCGCCGGCATTGTGCGATCCGGGGCCGTCGATTGGGCAAGGATCCCCAAGATGGGGTGGTATGCTTACAAGAGCCAGATGGATACCGGGTCGATCATCGGCGGGATGACCGTTGCAGGGACCGGCGCCGCTGTGCAGGGCCCGATGGTGTACATAGCCAACTGGTGGGCTTCCGCAGCAGTAGCGGGTACCGCCTCGGTGAACAACCCGGTAAGGGTGTTCAGCAATTGCGATTCGGTCGCCATGTATGCAGGCAATACCCTGGTTGCAAAGCAGGGGCCTGATGTCGTTTCTGCTGCCAACGCCTCCTACGACAGCATCATGTTCCTTCCCCACCGGCCTTTTACCTTTAACCTTTCGGCCTATACGGCTGGAACAGGAACGCTTCGTGCCGACGGGTATATCGCCGGCATTGTCAGGGCTTCGGATACGGTGAGGCCCCCGGTTGCCGCAGCTAAAGTCGTGGTCACCATCGACACTGCGACGCTTCCGTTCCAGGCCGATTCGTCGGATATCGCTTACGTCTACGCTGCCATCGTCGATACAAACGGGACGCTGATGCCCACGGCGACCAATTCGGTTACTTTTACGGTAACAAGTGCAACGGGCACGATCCTCGTCAACCCTGTTACCGCGGAGGCCGGGATCGCCACGACCATGCTTCAGGCAACCACGACGTCGGGACTCATAACGGTCACCGCCGGCGCGACGGGATTAAAAAGCGGAAGCGCAAGCGTGACAGCCCATGCACCGCCGGCAACCGGAATAATCGCTCGTTCGTTCAAACAATCCGTTGCGTCGGGTACGGAAGCGTTCTTGATCCGGCGTAACGGCAGTACGCTCTATTTATATACCTCGCTTCCGCTTGCCGGCAATGCCGGGGCTGCAACCTTTTCCCTGTTTAACGCTGAGGGAAGGCTGGTTGTTAAGAGGGGCCTGGCCGGCGGCGTCACCGCTTTGAAAATAAACTCCCTGCCGCATGGTGTTTATATCGGGCAGGTATCGAATGGCGGCGGGAAATTCATGCAAAAAGTATTGTGGTAAACTGTGGGATCCGCTGCGGCGTCACATTCGCTGCAGCGGATCCCTCCTACCATTATTGCATCTCTTTGTGCCTCCAGGCAGTAGCAGTTGTTTCAAGCCGATAAGCCGGCCATATATGCTATCATTCCTCCTGAATGAACTTTCAATCTGTAGCCTCAGCTTTATCCATCGCGTTCCGGGCAAAAAGGAGTTATTTTTTTTAGAGAAAACGTTGCTGATCGGGTAGGTACGCCTAGCTTGATGCCAGGGCCGGTGGTGGGGAAACCTCGCTGCGCGGGTTTCCCCTGGCCTGAAGCCNNCGCTCTCCCCCTCCCGCAACGCTCACATTAGGTAGAAAACACAAATAGGGCAAACAAAAACCGTATAAGCATAGCGGCATATATGCGTAAAATCTTTCCCGCATCTACGCTTCTACGCATTAACGCCTCTACGAATTTTATTCTTTAAGCAGGAGAGGAGTATCCTTGTCGGATCTGGCCGAGTTTGCGCGAGAATTACATGAACAATCTTCCGAAGGCGAGGATCGTCCGCTTGAAGCCGTCGCCTGCCCCTCAATCGGCGACCGGTTGACCGACATCAGGGCCGTGGTATTCGATGTCTATGGCACGCTTATCAATTACTGGCGTTCCGCAATGGAACAGAAGGAGGGACTGCAAGGCATTTTTTTCGACGCCTGCGGGAAGGTGGCCGACCGGTTCGGCTTTACGGATTACCTTACGGCGATGAACCCTGAGGAGGCTCCGGCAAAAACCCTGTACGATCTCTATTGCGGGCTCATCGCGATTCGCCGGGAGGGAGCGCTTCGTCCCGGAATCTCAAATCCGGAGATAAAAATTGAGGAGGTATGGGGCACTATTCTCCTCATGCTCAAGCGACATGGTTACCGGGCGGATAACCTGCAGGGCATGACCGGGGAGCTGCCCCGGCAGGTAGCCTATGCCTATAATTTTTTCTCACTGGGCCGCCGGTTGTATCCGGGCGTAACCGAAGCGCTTTCCGCTCTGCGGAATAGTTCCATCGACCTTGGAATCGTATCGAATGCCCAATTCTACACCCCCATAGACCTTACCCTGCTCGTCAGGGATCAGAGCCAGGGAAAATTTGAAGATTTCAATGAGTTGTTCGATCCCGATTTTACCATATTTTCATTCGAATGGGGGGCGGCAAAGCCGGACCCTTTACTCTTCAGGAAGCTGTTCGATGCTCTCTACGAGCACCGGATACTGCCGCAGCAGACGGTTTTTGTGGGCAACGACCTTGTTCTCGATATAGAACCGGCCGCAGCTGCCGGGATGAAAACCGCTTTTTTTGCAGGGGACCGGAAAAGCGCCTATTTCCACGACCGGGAAGGAGAAATTATCCCTGACATTGCCTTCTCCTCGTTTCGCGATCTGCCTGCGATGATCGCCTTTCACTCCTCCCCTGCAGAAAGGTAGCATAATCATGTTTCGAGCTTTCCTGGTTGCTGCAACCTGCTTCCTTTCAGTGATGCCTGCCCGGGCCTTTGATTTCGGCAGCGAGGGGCCGAAGGAGAATGCGCTGCCCGCCCAGATAATGATTGCGGCCGGGGCGGCCGATTCGTGGAACCGGAAGGGCCTGGCTGCGCTCGAACAAAAGGACTATGAAACCGCACAGACCTGTTTTCAAAAAGCGCTCGACCTCATGCCCGGGTACAGCGATGCGCTGAATAACAGCGGGGTGGTAAAATTCAGGAAAGGCGATATCGCCGGCGCGCGGGAGATATGGCAAAACCTTGTGGCGCATGATCCATCCTACGCCATCGGCATGTTCAATCTTTCACTGGTCCAGGTCCATGATGATGCGGGAACCGCGGCGATTACCCTTTTGGAAAGGGCGCTTTCGATTGACGAACATCTTACCGAGGCGCGGATCCGGCTCGGCTGGACCTGGCTGCAGAAGGGTGAGAAGGGGAAGGCCCTTGCGGTTCTTTCGCCCGCCTATAAACAATCGCCGAAATCTCCGGATGTGCAGAGTTACTACGCATTTGCACTGATGGCAACGGGCGACACTGCGGGCGCCATTGCCGTCTGCAAAAAGCATCCCGAAAACGGCGAGGCAATCAAGCTGCTCGGCCGGATAGAGCGGAACCGCGGGCACTTTCCCGCCGCAATCGAGGCGCTTTCACAGGCGGAGAAGCAGGGCAACGATCCTTCGCTCCTGCCCGAACTTGCGGATGTGCAAATCGCGGCTCACCGGTATAAGGACGCGCTCGCCTCGCTGGCCCTGTATTTCGGCAGTCCGGTCGCACACACGGCCGATGCCTATCTTATTGCCGGGATTGCCGCCAAGGAAGCCGGGGACCTTGCGTTATCGGAGAGCTATTTCATTCAGGGATGCAGGTCTTTTCCTGAAGATTACCTTCTGCGCTATAATCTGGGTCTGGTTTATTTTTTCGAGAATAACTATGATTCTGCGGAAACGGCATGGAGCGGTCTTGCCGACTCC
Organism: Fibrobacterota bacterium; assembly: GCA_003164335.1. Taxonomy (GTDB): domain Bacteria; phylum Fibrobacterota; class Chitinivibrionia; order Chitinivibrionales; family Chitinispirillaceae; genus BOG-1184. The sequence continues at coordinate 18,189 of PLTF01000057.1, read as the reverse complement.
TTGAAGGACCCATCGTTCCAGTATCTGCGTGCGATCAATGCCGAGCGCCGCGAAAACGAGGCAGGTGCGGAAGTCTTCATCCGGCGGGCGCTTGCCATTGACGATCGCCCGGAGTTTCATGCATTTCTCGGCAAACTGCTGTTCCGGCGGGGTGACCGCAAAGGCGCCGCCGAGGAATTCCGGGCCGAGCTCAGGGCAAACCCCGATTTGCACGAGGCCCAGCTCGATCTGGCACTCTGCGAAAAATCCGGGCCCGAGCTGGCGACGGCTGCCCGGCAGCTCGAAGAACAACTTGGCAAATGTGCCGGCGACTCCTGCGCCGGGGTTGCGCTTGAGCTTTCCGCCATTTATTACAGTTCCGGGGCAATTGAAAAGGCCGTCAAGGTCCTTGTTGCGGTCAAGGCACCGGCCCGGAGCGAGCAGCTCTACCGGGTGCTCGCGCAATGTTACCGCGAATTGCATCGATGGAACGATGCCATTGCCGCCCTCGAAACCGCTGTCGGGAAATACGGCAACTCCCCGGTGACCGGCTACGAACTTGCGGAAACCTGCCTCGATGCGGGCTATTACGCAAAAGCAATCGATGACTATACCGCACTGCTCGGGAAATGGCCCGATAATCCCTGGCGTCTCCATTACCAGCTCGGCTATGCCTGCCTTGAGATGGACGATCTCGCCCATGCGGCGGAATACTTTGAGCAAAGCCTGAAAGACCGGGACGACAATGTCGCGGCGAGAGGGCTTCTCGCCTTTGTCTATAATCGCCGGGGAAGGGTGGAGGAGGCGCGCGAGCTCTGGATGAAAACCGCCGCCGCCGATCCGGCCAATGCCACGCTCTGGACAAACCTCGGGATCTCATTTGAAAAGGAAGGGCGGTATGCGGAAGCCCTTGCCGATTTCAAAAAGGCCGCGGAGATTTCGGGGCAGGATGCATCACTTCAAATCAGCCTTGGCAACTGCTACGCGGTACTCGATAGTTTTTCCGAAGCCCTGGTGTGCTATAAAAAGGCGCTCTCCTCTCCGAAAAGAGAAATTGCCGCGTACGACATGTACCTCACGTATACCAAAAACGGCAATGCCGACCAGGCGGGAGATGCGCTCAAAATTCTCAGCCGGGAATTTCCCTCCTCACCCTATACAAAGCGGGCGACCGCCGAAGCCGCTCTCCGTGGGGGCGATACCGCCGGAACACTCGATCTTTTGACCGGCCTTGCCGACAAGGAGCCGAATGACTGGCTGACCCTTGCACGGATCTATGCCGATCGCGGGGAGGTGCAGAAAGCGCAGGAGTGCCTCGGCCGGGTTCCCGCCGGGGCGGCATGGGAGCGCGACTGCGCTTCCGTCAGGATGGAACTGGCATTCCGGAAGGGGGACTATGCCGAGGTGGTGCGAGCGGTCATTGCGAGCGGGGATACCGGTTTTGCAGCCCGGTATAACCTTGCACTCTCCTATTATCAGCTTGCCCGGTACCGCGAGGCGCTGCTCATTGCGGATACCCTTTCGCAACGGGTAAAAGGTCCCGACCGGGTCGATCTCTGCCGTCTTGCGGGCAACGCGGCTTTCCGGCTCAAACAATGGAGCGACGCGCTCGACTGGTATCTGCAGCTTTCCGATATGGAAGCCTCAAACCCGGTGGTACTCTATAACTGTGCCGTCGCTTCTTACAACATGAGAAAATATGAAGATGCCTATTCGTACTATTCGCTGGCACGCCACTATGACCCCCATATTCATAATGCCGATATTGAAGGACGGCATGCCGCGGCCCTGGACACGGCATCCGAAGCGCCGCGCCTCCGGACGACCGATTCCCTGTACAATGCCGCGGTTACCCTGCAGATCACCGGCAGCGATTCGGCAGCCGAAATACTCTATGATACGGTGCTTGCGCGGGATTCGCTTTACAGCCTGGCCTGGAACAACCTCGGCACCATCTATGGCAAGCGGGCAGAGCTCGATAAGGCGGAAGCCGCGTATTTAAAAGCGGTAGGAATAAGACGCACGAACCCTGAAATCTACGTGAACCTGATAAATCTGTATATCGGCAACGGGCAGTTCGGCAAGGCGCGGCAATGGCTCATCAGGGGGCAGGGGTTCAATCCGGACAACGATCTCTTCAAGGATTTGAAGCAAAAGATCGTCGACGCTGAAAAGGCTGCTGCAGCTGCAAAGGGAAGCGATACTGTAAAATGAAAGGCAAACCCAACAGGAATCTCGATGCCGGGGCACGCGCCAAGCGGTTTGCCGGAATGCAGAATAAAAATGTACCTTCAGACAAGGGGCAGGGAGCATATAACCGGAAGAATTTTGACGGCGGTCACCGGTTCCGGGAGCACCCGCCGGCTTCCTGAGAGCGGTTCAGCGACCCCGGCAGGCGACCGGGGTCCGGCTTAGTTATTGACAATCATCCCCGTTGAAAAAGCCACCATGAAGATGAGCCAGAGGTAGAGCAGAAGGTTATTGAGTATCATCTCGCTGACCGATGATTTTGCCTCTGCCGGAGAAGCGCCCTTCGCCTTTGCGGTACTCTTCCTGCGGGCAAAGTGCCGGTAAATGGAGCGAAGGGTAAGGATGAGCAGAACGGCGCCCGTTATTTTAGCGATGATTGCCGCAAGGTCCATGGTCTTCTCCGGATTTACTGATGTTCGTCTGACGGCGGAGGGTCCAGGTCGATTTTCGATACCTTGACGCGCCGCGTTGCAATTTCTGAACCGTTCCACAGCAGGACGAATTCATACTGGCCTTCCTCAGGCAGAGGAAGACCGTTGATGTTCCCGCCGATTTCGATAACCGCCGTCCGCTCCTCTGAGGATTTTACCTCCCAGGGGGGGAGCTGCATCGAAAAATCTCCGTTTTCTTTCCTGAAAATCAGCTGCGCCGTTCCGTCCGACGCGACGTCGGTCATGGCCACATAGATGGCGCAATTGCCATGCTTCGAAGGAAACCCGCCGCTTGAAATGCTGCTGAACGTGCCTGCCAGGATGCTCTTTCCGGAGTGGGCGTCGCGGTAATAATAGTCACACAGGATCATCGACAGTACGATCGGCTTCATTGGAACGCTTCTCCCCGGAATTGAAAAAGATAAAATTACATCATTCCGGGGGGAAGGGACGGGGGAAGGAAATGGCGGCTTCGCGATAGAAGGGGTAGAATTCTTATGCCACCTTCAGAGAGTGTTTTTTGTAGAGATTGATCATTTCGGGATATTCCCGAAGTCCCCGCAAAAGATTATCCATCGGCTTGCTTTGCAGAACAGTACCATTTTCATACCGGGCGAAGGCCTTTGCGCCGCCCCCGAGAAGCTCGGAAAATTCATCCTGGGTGAGCCCGAAGGACTTGCGAATTGCCTTTATTTCTTTAATATGCGTACGTGGAGGTTTGATTTGGTTATAGACCAAGAAAGCTTTGAGGTATTTTTCAACAGCCTGCTGGCAATGAAAACAGAGCACATCGGTAAGTGGTTCGGGACTCGATATGTCGCGCCGAACAATTTCAAGATCGTGGTCGGCTTTCATCACCCATTGCCTGACAATTTCAATCAGGCGGCCGCTTTCCACAGTATCCTTCCTTCCTGCACGATCGTATGGGACAGGGTTACCGACAGTTCCCGGTCTTTTTCGAAATCGCTTTGCTGCTTGATGATAATATCGACCAGGTATCTTTTTTCACCCAGTTCGCTCCATAGCCGATTCAACAACTGATGCCGTTCCTCCCAAGCCGGCTTTTTTTCTACAATCACCGCGATGTCGGCATCGCTCTGGTGATTCGCAACACCGGCTGCATAACTGCCGAACAGGTATAAAGCGCGAAGATCCGGCACATGCTTCCTGAATATTCGGACTATTTCCTCAAAATCTTCCGATGAATACATGCCGATACACCCTCTATGTGGAAATTTTCCATACAACCGCTTCGGGGATTAAAATAATCATTAGTATCGGTATCAGGCGCAAGAATCTTTTGAGGCCATTGAAGCCAGTGAGGCTTCCTCCCCGGACCTCCACCTCACCCATTACTAATCAGTTCATAAGTATGATCTGAGCAAATCGACCGTTCGCCCTGAGCCTGTCGAAGGGTGAGCTGTAGACTCGCACCGTTCATGGTTCGACAAGCTCACCACGAACGGCTGAATGTAACTCTACTTATGGACTGCTTTGTAATTGAACTGAAAATGAAAATATAGTTTTCAATCCTGAAATACCTTTTATTTATTTTACCTCACTAAGGCTCACCATTCATGGAAAGTCCATGCAATTCCTATAGTTGGAATATTTTACCAGTTTCAGGAAAATTTATTCAATACTGGAATCCTGTTTGCCGAAAATCATTAAATCGACGATATTAAAAGGCAATTATTGGAACACTTTTTGCATAATTTCGCGTAAATGAGAACGGAAAAAAATCCGGGATGAAAAAAGTCTCTCGGCGAACGTTCCTCTACTCCGCAGGCATGATGGGCACCATGTTCGGTGGGGGAGGGGAATCTATTGTCAATAAGATAAACTCCTACGCCAACCCGCCGATCCCGATCCGGCCCGGGGTGTGGTCGACCTATGCGACCGTCTGTCGCGAGTGTCCCGCCGGATGCGGTTTGCATCTGCGTTTCCGCGACGGTCGGGTTACCAAGGCCGAGGGAAATCCCGGGCATCCGGTTAACCGGGGAAGTCTCTGCAGCCGGGGACAGTCGTGCGTCCAGGGTCTCTACGACCCCGACCGTGTGCAAAGCCCTGCCTGGCGGCCGACGCGGTCATCCGCCCCGGCGGCAGTCACCTGGGATGAGGCGTTAGGCCGCATCGGCGGTCTTCTCGGCAAAAGCGGATCTCATGCCGTGTTGATTTCAGATATTCAAACCGGTTCGCTTGCCGGGCTCATGAAAAGATTTTGTGCCGCAAGCGAGTCCGACCGCATGATTTTTTATGAGCCGCTCGGCTGCGATGCCTTGCGCAGCGCCCATGAACGGCTGTTCGGCCTGGATCTTGTTCCGGCCTATCGGCTTGAAAAGTGCGATTTCATCGTGAGCTTTGCTGCCGATTTCCTTGAAACCTGGATCTCGCCGGTTGAGTATGCCCGGGGCTTCGCGGCCATGCATGCGCTCAAGGACGGATCGATGGGACGCTTCGTCTATGCCGGCCCGCGGCTCTCCATGACGGCAGCCAATGCCGATGACTGTTTTCTCGTCCCGCCCGGATCAGAACGTTTTATCGCGCTTGCCATGGTCGATGCCATGGTTGAGCGCGGCTGGGTACGGGGCGACACCGCTGCCGTGCGGGCTGCGGCTGAAACTCTTGGAAGCCGCGAAGCGGTAAAAAACGCCCCGCTCGCGGCGGATCGGATTGAACGGCTCGCTCGCTCATTCGTCGAGGCGCGGGCGAGTGTTGCCCTCGCCGGGCCCCTGGGTGCTTCCGGTGCCGTTGCCCGCGATACCGCTACGGCTGCGGCGCTCCTTAACTATGCCGCAGGTCGCATAGGTCAAACCGTCGATTTTGCCGCCCCGCACGCGCTCAGCCGCGCGGGAAGTGCTCTGGAGCTCGAAAGCCTTGCCGATAATGTTACCTCGAACGATGTTGTGATTATCCATTCCTGCAACCTGGCCTTTACCAACAGGAAAACCATGGCAGGCCTGCGGCGTGCCGGGACCATTGTCTACCTCACGACCCTGGCCGATGAAACCGCGGAAGCGGCCGACTGGGTGCTCCCCATCGATTCGCCGATAGAAAGCTTCGGAGACTATGAGCCCTGCGCGGGAGTTTACGGACTCATGCAGCCCGCCATGCGGCGGCTCTACGATACCCGGGCCCCGGGCGATATTCTCCTCTCGCTCGCCCGCGCGGCGGGACGGCAGGTTGACGATAAGAACTACCTGCAGACGGTCCGCGATTACTGGCGTTCGCTGCCTGCCGCTTCCGGCGGCGGGCCGTTCGAAGAGTTCTGGGACCACTCCCTGCGATCCGGCGGGCATTGGGAAACAGTGCCTGCGGTAAAGGTTACGCTCAACGCAGCGCGCGTTCAACCCTTTACCCCGGCGACGACCGTGCTGGGGCAGGGACGGCGCCTCGAACTCTCACTTGGTCCTTCCCCGGTTTTGTACGACGGGCGGCTTGCCAACAGGGGATGGATGCAGGAAGCGCCCCATCCGGTAAGCGGCGAGGTGTGGGGGAACTCGGTCGCTATCCACCCCGAAACCGCAAGGGCGCTTGCGCTCAAGGATGGCGGGGTCGTTGAAGTCACGTCGGCGGCGGGCTCCTGCAGGTTGCCGGTACGGGTAACCGCCGATGTCGCAGCAGGGAGCGCGGCAATTTTGCTTGGCCAGGGGCACACTGCCGGGAAATTGACAACTGCCGCTGGTGTCGGCGCGAACGGATTCGACCTGGTGGGCCGGGAGGAATCGGGGAGCCTCTTTTGCAAAGTAACCGTAACGGCAACCGGTTTCACGGATAAAATAGTCGCCGCAGGCGGGGTGCACGACCAGGCCGGGCGCGAAATTGTGCAGGCAATCCGGTTATCCGCTGTTCGCACCATGAGGCCCGGGGAAGGCGACCGGCTCACCCTGCCGCTCCCCGAAGGGTACGATAAAAATCGCGATCTCTTCCCGCCCCCTGCGCCCGGGCATCATCGCTGGGCCATGGTCGCGGATCTGCACCGGTGCACCGGGTGCGGTGCCTGCGCCATCGCCTGCCAGGCGGAAAACAATATCCCGGTGGTCGGCAAAAAAGAGGTCGGGAACGGCCGCGAAATGGCCTGGCTCAAGGTTGCGCCCTACCGGATCGAAGGGACAGCCTGCACAATCGGCTGGCTGCCGCTCTTCTGCCAGCAGTGCAACGCCGCACCGTGCGAAACCGTGTGCCCGGTGTTCGCATCGTATCATAACGAGGAGGGGCTCAACGCCCAGATTTACAATCGATGCATCGGCACGCGCTACTGCTCGAATAACTGTCCCTACAAGGTACGCCGGTTCAACTGGAAAAACACGGTCTGGAAGTCGCCGCTCGACAAGCAGCTCAACCCCGAGGTGACGGTCCGGTGCCGGGGCGTCATGGAGAAATGCACCTTCTGCATACAGCGCATCGTTGCCGTTGAGTATCGCGCCAAACTGGAAATGCGCAGGGTCCGGGAAAATGAGATCCAGCCTGCCTGCGTGCAGACCTGCCCCACCGGCGCCCTGACTTTCGGCGACCTTCTCGATCGTGGTTCGGCGGTTTCGAAAATCACCCGCGAAGATCCCCGTCGCTACCATCTCCTCGAGGAACTCAACACCAAACCGGCCGTGACCTTCCTGCGGCGGGTCGTCCACGATACCCCCGTATGACTTCCTCAACCGGATACCGGAGCATCGACGATGCCGTCCTGGGCGGGCTCAAGAAGCCCGACAGGGGCTTTTTTGTTCCGGCTGTGGTGTGCGCCGTTGGGGTCGGGGCGGCGCTCTGCGCCTGGATCTACCAGGTACGGGAGGGTATGGGTGTCGCCGGGATCAACCACCCGGTCGGGTGGGGCGTCTATATTGCAAACTACATATTCTGGATCGCGGTGGCCATGGCCGGGAGCTTTGTTTCCGGGATGCTCTATCTTGTCAGGGCGAAATTCCGCAGCGCGGTTTCCCGCGCTGCCGAGACCATGACCTTCTTCGCCGTGATCGCCGCCGGCCTGTTCCCGCTTATCCATCTCGGGCGGGTCTGGGTATTCTACTATGTCATGCCGTACCCTTCGCAGCGGGAGCTTTGGCCAAATTTCCAGAGCCCTCTCTTCTGGGATCTCATGGCGATCGGGTCGTACCTTACGGCAAGCTGGATTTTCTATTATGTCGGCCTCGTGCCCGACCTTGCCGCGGCTGCCGACCACGGAGAGGCGGTTGCCGCCATCGGCCCGCTGCGCCGGTCTCTCTACCGCCGGCTGTCGCTTAACTTTTCGTTTGCCGCAAGCCAGTGGCGCCATTACGACCGTTCGTATCTTTTTTTTGCCGCGCTCGTGACGCCGCTCGCCGTCTCCATCCACACCGTCACCTCCTGGATCTTCGGCATGTGCATCCTGCCCGGGTGGCATTCCACCATCTTTGCCCCGTATTTCGTCGCCGGAGCGGTGCTTTCCGGAAGCGCGATGTGCCTTGCCATTCTCATCCCGCTGCGGCGCAATCTCGGGCTTACGTCCATTATCACTGACGAGCATATCGCCGCCCTTTCGAAAATAATCGCCGCGGCCGCACTCCTGGTCGGGTATACCTATTGTATAGAGCCGTTTGCCGCCTGGTATTCGCACGATACCTTCGACCGGCAGTTCGCCGCCTTTCTCGCAACCGGATGGGTCGCGCCGCTGTACTGGTCGCTCGGAGTTTTCAATGTCCTTATCCCGCTCATGCTTCTTGTGAGCCGTGTCAGGAAACGACTCGGCCTGGTTTTCGTGGTTGCGATCCTCATCAATGCCGGGATGTGGCTGGAACGGGTCGTGATCGTGACTTCCGCCACGGCGCATGATTTCCTTCCGCAGAACTGGGGGACCTATATGCCGCGCTGGCCCGAAATCGTCATCACGCTCGGCTCGTTTTTCCTGGTTTTCGGCGGTATCCTCGTTTTTGCCAAGCTGCTCCCCATGGCGGCAATTGCCGATGTCAAGGAGGCGCGGACTCCTTGCTTCGAGCTTGAGTCTGTCCCCTCGGGGCGCTGTGAAAAAATTCCACTCCAGGGGGCGACGCTGACCGCGATATTCGATAATGCGAGCTCCATGCTTCACGCTGCAGCCGCGGTAAAGAGGGCCGGACTCAGGAAACTCGAGTTGTTTTCGCCGTTTCCCCTTGCCTCAGGTGCCGATATCCTCGGACAAGGCGAAAGCCCGGTCCGCTACTGGACCCTTGCCGGTTTCCTGCTCGGCGGCGCCCTGGGACTCGCGCTTGGCTGGTGGTCATCGCAGGTGAACGGTCTCTCTGTGGGGGGCAAGCCGCCCGGCGCCCTGCCGGGGCTCCTCCCGGCAGCATTTGAATTCGCAGCCGTCACGGGTGTGCTCTTTAATTTTGCCGGGCTCATCGTTCACGCCGGTCTTTATAAAAGGGAGAGAGTCCGGGGGTACGATGCCCGGTTCAGCGGAAGCGCCTTCGGCCTGGTCGCGGCAGGAACCGAAACCGAGCTTGCAGCGGCGCGCGCGGCTATCGAGCCCTTTTCAAGGGAGATCCATGGCCCGGCCTGATGGAGCGGCTTCGAACCGAACCCGGACGGTACGGATCGGCCTTTGGGCGGCTCTTGCCGCCCTCGGACTTTTGCTGTGGTTGCGATGCGCAGGGGTCGGGAGCAGCGCCCGCCCGGCACAGGCGCTTCTTGTCAATTATCTGTATTTCGTGCCGCTTGCGGCAGGCCTATGCGCCTGGTCGGCGTGCCTGACCTTGTCGAAGGCTACATGGGCGGGGCGCCTGGAAACGCTGCTCCTGAAAGGTCCGGGGTTCGCACTGCCGTCGATTATCGCACTCGGCGGACTCCTGGTACTCAATCGGCGCATTGGTTTCGGCGCGGCAGCTCTCCCGGGAGGGATATGGCTGGCTCCGGTTTTCCTTTTAGAAAGGGATGCCGTCGCCCTCATTCTGTTCTGGATAATTGCCGTGGTTTTTTCCCGGCAACGCCTCAGCGGGAGGGGCGGGCGAACGGCCGGCGTCCTGTCTGTTCTCTATGTAACCGTATTTTCGCTTGTCGGGATCGATGGGGCCATGTCGCTGACCGCACCCTGGAAGAGCACGGTTTATGGCCTTTATTTCGCGATAACCGGATTGTATGGCGCCATTGCGGCGTGGACGCTGCTCTGCGCCTGCAGTCCGCAAGCGACAAAAAAACAGCTGCACGATCTGGGGAAGATCCTGGTGGGCATGAGCCTCCTGTCCGCCTATCTCATGGCTTCCCAGATTTTGACTATATGGTATGTAAACCTTCCCGCCGAGACCGGCTTTCTCATCGATCGCATTCGCACCATGCCCTGGCGGGCAGTGACGGTGATCCTGGTCGCATCGGTCTACCTCGGACCCTTCGTGGTCTTGCTTCCCGCACCCTACAAGCGGAACCGATGGCTTCTCGGGACGGTCGCTGCGCTGGTCCTGTGCGGCCTGTGGCTTGAACGCTTCTGGCTGGTAGCTCCGGCACGATGCGCCGTTCCCGTCATCGGCCTGCCCGAGATCGCCATGACCGGAGCCTTTCTCGGCGCTCTCGGCATCGCCTTCGAATTGACGACGCCGAAGGTAACGGATTTTCCGGAATCAGCAGGGAACCTTAACCCGCCGGAGGGATCAGGGTTATGACCGGGGAGGGAAGGTCAACGAATTCAGGGGCGGTGCATCGCCGTCGGGCTGCTGTCTGGTCGGGTGTCGGCATAGCCGTCATAGCTGTCGGACTGATGGCCTACGATCTCTTCTATCCGTCGCGGCTCGGGCCCGAGCAGCATCTGCCCTTCAGTCACCGGGTGCATGTCCATGATAAGAAGATCTCCTGTTACCTTTGCCACGGTGCTGCGCGGAATTCGGCGCATGCCGGTGTGCCGGAAGTCGAGACGTGCATGCTGTGCCATGCGAAAATCATCATTGACTACCCGCCGATCCGCCATTTGCGGGAGCATTATTTCGATTCGGTATCGATCGACTGGGATCGCGTGACGCGGCTGCCGGATTATGCTTATTTCAATCATGCAATGCATATCCGCCGGGGAATCGATTGCGGCAAATGTCACGGCGACGTGCAGGCCATGGATCGGGTGCGTCTTCCTGAACCGATCACCATGGGGTTCTGTATCCGCTGTCACCGCGAGCAGCGGGCCTCACGCGACTGTCTGACCTGTCACCGATAAGGAGCGAGGATGTTTGCATTTACTAAAAAGGAGGGGAGCGCGGCGCTGGCATTTCTCATTGCCGGATCGGTATGGTTCGTTGTCGGGACGCTCTACGGCCTCCTCTCGGCAATTACGCTGGTTGCTCCTGAAATTTTCAACAACATTCCCGAGCTGGTGTTCAGCCGCATGCGCCCGATTCATGTGAACACGGTGCTATTCGGTTTTGTCACGACCACGCTCATGGGTGCAGGACTCCATTATACCCCTGCGCTGCTCAAGACGCGGCTCTGGTCGGAGCGCCTCGCCTGGGCCGGGTTTCTCTTCTGGAACGCCGCGATCCTGAGCGGCCCCCTTACTTTCTCCTTTGGCATAAGCCAGGGGAGGGAATATGCAGAATATATCTGGATATTCGATGTCTGCATCATGATCGCCCTTATCCTCATGGCAATCGATCTGACCATGACCATTCTCAGGCGTACCGAAAAGACACTCTACGTATCCGTCTGGTATTTTACCATGACCTTTTTCTGGACGATCGGATTTTACCCGATCGGCAACGTCATGTGGCACCCTGCCACCGGCAGTCTTAACGGCCTGCTCGATTCGCTTTTGCTCTGGTCGTACGGACACAACCTGCCGGGCCTGCTCCTGACGCCGCTCTCGCTCGGGGCCGCCTATTTTGTCCTTCCCCGGGTGACGAAGGCGCCTATTTACTCCCACACGCTTTCGCTCTATGCCTTCTGGACTCTCGTTGCGCTCTATTCCCACATCGGCGGCCATCACATCTTGCAGGCGCCGATCCCGAACTGGCTCAAGGTGATGTCCGTGGTTGACTCGTTTATCATGGTGATTCCGGTGTTTGCGGTGCTTTTCAACCTGTGGCTCTCGGCCCGCGGGCGCGGCGGGGCGCTTCTCGCCGACCCTGCCGGGCGGTTCATCATCGGCGGAACGGTGTTTTACCTGCTTACCTGCATCCAGGGACCGGTGCAGTCGCTTCCGTCGGTCCAGCAGGTGACGCATTTCACCAACTGGACGATTGGGCATTCGCATCTTGCAGTGCTCGGGTTCGTCGCGTTCATGGCAACGGGCGCCCTGTGGCACGTGCTTCCGCTTATCACCGGGCGCCGCCTCTATTCCGCCGCGCTTGTCCATTTGCAATTCAGCCTCATGGCCTTCGGGGTCGTCGGGTTTCTCATCGTGCTGACCATTGCCGGGCTCGTGCAGGGCCACTCCTGGGAGACCGGTACTGCCGTCGTGCGGGTACTGCCCGAGCTTGCCCCGTACATGGCCATGCGTGCGGCGATAGGCGTATCGGTCCTCGTTGCATCGTTTATCGGCTTTTATAACCTCATCATGACCATTAAAAAAGGGCAACCCATAGGAGAATCGGCGATCATGGAATCCTCAGGCGGAGTAACGCCATGAAAATGTCGCCCATCATGCTGGTCCTCGGCGGACTCATGGTATTCTGGGCTTCGGTCTCGCTCATGGTCATCTATCCGGCCCTGACGATGAAGGAACCGCCTTCGGAAATTTACCGGGTAGAATCGCCGGAGGAGGCGAAGGGTCTTGACCTCTATGTGGAGAACGGGTGCAGTTACTGCCACAGTCTCTTCATCCGGACCAACGACTGGGGGGAGGGGGCATCGCGGATGGCCGACCGCGGAGACTACCGTGCCATGCGTCCGGCGATTCTCGGCACCGAGCGGGTGGGTTCCGATCTGTCCGAAGAGGGCGGCGAGCATCCCGACGACTGGCATCTTGCCCATTTTATCAACCCGCGGACCGTGAGCCCGGTATCCCTCATGCCCTCATGGGAGTTCATGGGACGGGAGAAAATAGCCCTGCTTACCGCCTATGTCCAGAGCCTCGGCGGCAAGGTCGGCGATTACCGGGTGGACCGGCAACGCATCTGGAAGGAGCGGTCGCTGGCTGCGTACCGGGCCGGGCCGGACAGCAATATAAGCTGGATTCACGGTCAAATCCCCCCGGTGTGGCTCCCCATGCCCAACCCCTACGCCGCCACCGAGGCCGACCTGCAGCGCGGCCATAAAATTTACCAGCAGTTCTGTATCGGCTGCCATGGCGCGGTCGGCGACGGGAATGGTTCCGCACGGCCCTATATGGAGCCTCCCCCTCTCAACTTCACGACCCTGCGAAGGCACCTCGTTGACAATAAATATATCGGCGGCATTTTTTACTACCAGGTCATGAACGGCATCACGGGCACCGGAATGCCGTATTTCAAGCGCATACTCGAATCCGAGAAAATCTGGGCGGTATCGAATTATATCGCGGTATCGTTTGTCGGGTATACCGATGCGGCAAAGGCTCCTGCCGGTATCGAGGCGGCCGGTGAGGTGCCTTGGAAGAACTCCTATGTTCCTCCCGATACCGGAAAGGGAGCCCCATGAGAGCCTTCGTCATGCATCACCAGATTCTTGCGCTCTGGCTCGGTGTCCTCCTGATCAACGTCTCGGTGATCGGCGCCGTGGTCTGGTGGGCGGTGCGGAAGGGGCAATTTTCGGATCAGGACCATGCCCGGTACCTGGCGCTTGAGGCGAGTATCCCGAAGGATCAGCGTGAGGGCAAACACGCTTCAGCACCGAAGACCGATAAAAAGGAGGATGGATGTTCCTCTTGAGCGTATCTCAAAACCGGCTATTGATCATGGCCGGCATCTACGGAATCGTCGTCACGCTGTGCTTCGTGATCGGCGCGCTCGACATGCGTCGCGACCGTCGTATCGGCGGTGAGGGGGCACCGCGGCTCCTGCCGACGCGCAATGCGCTCCCCTGGTTCGTCATTTTCTCGAATATCGTTATTCTCGCTCTCGGCATCCTCTATACCGTTGCGACCATCATCAACCCGCCGAACTGGTAATATGGAAACCTACGAAGAACATGCCCAGCTGTCGGAAAAAATGTCTTGGATATTTCTCGTCCTGTTCAGCGTATTCATACTGGGGTGGGGAATGCTCCTCATGTGCATGGTATCGGATGCGCCTCGCGAATGGGATTTCGGGGTTCTCCCCGATACGCCGGGCGAATCGATCTTCTCGACGGTAATTGTCGCTCCGCCGTCAAAGCCGGCTGTCCAGGTGGTGCCGCTTCCCGGCGCCCTGCCGTCAAAAGTGACGGATAGCGGTGCCGATGATTCAGTGCAGGGGCCGACGCGATGAAGACGCTCATCGGTATCGGCATTGCCATTGCGTTTATCGCCGCGGCGATCGCCGCGTCCCTGCTATTTATCGGTCCGCGGATGAAGGAACAGCAGCACCTGCTTCCCTATCAGGACTCAACCTGTCCGGCACCGGAAGGTTCGGTTCCGGTGGAAGGGGCAGGAGCCTGGCCCGAAGCGGATTCCATAGCCGCAACGCGAATCGTTCCGCCGACTGCTGCAGCCGGCAAGGTTTATTACGGCTACTATTGCGAGTTCTGTCATGGCGAAAAGGGCGACGGCAACGGCCCGGTCGGGGAGAGCTATGTTCCGCGGCCCGCCGACCTGCGCGCAGAGGTCATCCGGCATCTTTCCGATTCAGCTCTTATCAAGGCCATGCTCGGGGGTCCCGGACACTCCGTCGAGCGAAACGGGACGCTGCGCCCGGTGCTTGCGAGAATTATTCCGCCCGGGGACCTGCCGGCGCTTGTGAAGTATGTCAGGGTCCTCGGGAGCGATTGAAGATTGCAGGCTGCTTCGCGGTCCCCGGGAGCCAAGCTCCGGAGAACGTGCCTGCTCTGCCTGTTCACCCGGGAAATGAGGGCAGGCCGTTATCGACGCTCACGGCGCTATCGCGCGAGCCACGCCCGAATCTTGTCAAGTGACGCCGTGTCCGATTGGAGCCGAAAATCCGGTTCCCCGGTTTTGTGGGCGTTGAAATAGAGGAATGCCTGTACGCAGGTGTTCCGGTCCATGAAAGCAAACAGATCGGCGAGCCAGGCCGGTCGCCGCCGGTCGGTAGGACAACCGATTTCGGTGATCCAGATCGGCTTCCCCATGTTCTTGATACCAAGCAGCGAGGTTTTGAAGACATCGCCGAACGACTCCCAGTGGTGCCACTGGTCGTAGTTGTCGCCGTAGTTATACCCATCGAGTCCGATTCCGTCGACCACCGAGTCGCCTGGGTAATAGGGAAGAATGTCGCCCGAAACCGTCAGGCCGTCCCATACGATACCTGGCGTAAAGAGCCAGCGGACGTTGGTTGCCCCCCTCACGGTAAAGAGGGCATGTGCATGGTTCCAGGCGGCAATAAACCACGAAGCCTTCCCTCCCCAGGGGAACCAGGTGCCGTTCATCTCGTATCCGAAACGGAGATAGACGGTAACCCCGGTTGCCGCTGCCGCATCGGCAAAGGCAGTGAGCACACTATCCCACCTGCCAAGCGTTATCTCGCGGAGCAGGGTATCGTTTCGCAGCGAATCGGCCGCCGTGTCGGAGATGCTGAGGCTGATGACCGTAGAAGCGGAGCGAAGGGTGTTTGAGGCAACAACCGAGGAGGGGAAGGGGTCGCCGATCGACTGGAACCAGAGAAAATAGCCAGGATTCACCCCGAAGACCTTCACAAGGGAATCGATGCACTGGTCATATCCCTGATACATCTCAGGTGCGAAGAAACCGAATCGCGAGGCGTTGGGCGGGGAAGTGCCCGCGCCGGCTTCCGAACAGACCGTAAGCGGCTTCTCGACAGGGCTCTCCCTGCCGCAATCGGCATGAAGCAGCAGGAGAAAGAAGGTGAAGAGGGAAAGACAAAAGGAAAAATTTCCGATACGTCGGTTCGCGCGGATACTCTCCTGAAGTGGAATAATTTCCGGTTCATCAATCATTGTTCACCGTGCATAAGCCAGAATAATACTTTTTCAGCGGACCGGTCTTCCAATACTATACGAGACGCTCTTGAAAGCCGGCGATGGGAATCTCCTGGAGACCAGGCGGTCTTACCTGCAATTTGTCCCCGGAAATATCCCGATCATCTGCAAGCATTCCTCTTCCCGTGTGCGTCGCCGTTACATTATTCCCGTCATATTTGTCCCGCTCACTCGTAGTTACTAAGGGAAGGTAGATGGAATGCAGGACGGTACGGCGCAGGATCTGAGTGGATTGTACGAATGAGGATGCTTCTTGCGCCGCGCCTTATACATGAGTGAAAATGGTTGCGTAAGCGAAGGAAAATATGCAATTAAGCAGTCGGTGCTGTATCTATTTTTTGTTGTCGTCGTCGTGCGGTTGCAATTGAGGAAAAGGCCGAAAATCTCATCAATGCATGAGTGGTGAAGACTGCCGAAGCGCTGCAGGAATTGAAAGGCCGGTGAAGAAATCAACACTGCTTTTGAAAACACCGCCAGGGTATCAGAAATAACCGTCATCCCCCTTCGTCTTCTTCACCGAGTACACCTTTTTTGCATTCATGAGGATTTTTACCACTTTGTCCTGCTTCACCGATGAGGCAAGCGTAAGAGCCGTTTCGCCGTTTTTATCCCGCGCCCCGATATCGGCATTGTGTTCGAGGAGCAATTGTACCGTTTTCCACTGACCCTCAAGTGAAGCGTACATCAGCGGCGTCTGGCCGTCGTTATCCCTGCCATTCACCTCAGCCATTGCATTAAGAAGCAATTGTACGACCGGCACGTTACCATTACCCGACGCAACCATGAGAGCGGTAATGCCGTTCCTGTCTTGAGCCTTGACATCGGCATTCGCATCGAGCAGCAATTGCACAACGGTATCATTGCCGTTGAGGCAGGCGAAGATCAGGGCGGTTGCGCCGTCCCGCCCCCGTTCATTGACGCCGGCTCCTGCCGCGATGAGTATTTTAACGACATTCTTGTACCCGTTTCCCGCTGCGGCCATGAGCGCCGTGACCCCCTGGTCATCCTTCGCATCGACTCCCTTGCCGTTTGCCCAGAGTTGCTTTACCATGGCGCTGTCGCCGTTTCTGGCTGCTTCGATTAAATCAGTCGCATGTACGGTCGCGGCAAGACTCAAAATCCCCACTGAGCAGGAAATTGTCCCCCATTTCACGAAGGCTTTGTATGGATGAATTGAGCTCATAATAAAGACCCCTTTCCCGGCATTCTCCGTCAAAGGAGATGCCTGACCCATCCTGCCTTGAAAATAGGCAAACCCTGTGCCACTGTTCAGGCCACCGGGAAATCGACGATTAATGCCGCTGTGCGGGTTTTGCAGCGCTGCGAGGGACTGCCCTCCCTGCGGGCCATCCTTATATCGTCAAAGAATACATGTCATGTATGATTGCAAGAGGATGAGCGGGAATCCAAAAGCAGAAGAATAATCAAATTCTTTAAAGTAGAAACGTAAATGCGTAGAAGCGTATAAGCGGAAATGATTTTAAGTCTTTTGACTTAACACATATACGCTTGTACGCTTATACGGTTTTGGTTTGCCCTATTTGTGTTTTCTACCTAATGTGAGCGTTGCGGGAGTGGGCGAGCGCTTGCGGAACGCAAGCATAGCCGCCCACTTCCGCAGGAAGGGGTGTGTCGGAGACGCGGCTTTTGCGCGGCTCCGACCAGGGGGAACCGCCGGAAGGCGGTTCCCCCACCAGAGGCCTGTATCCGGGCTATTGCATTTACTCGGCCTCGAAGAACCGGTTACTCGTTCCTCCGGTTCCTATCAGGATCTTCGTCGGCTTTCCGCAGCGCGGGCATCGACCTTCATACGCGGTCCCGGTGGCATTTTTATAGATGCGACTGTAAATGGTGCAACAGCGGAAATAAACTCCCAGAAATTTCCTGGGGCCCGTCCGATTTGCCGGTGAGGAATCGCCGGCTTCGGCGGGGGGAGCGGTTTCGCGGCCTTGCTTCCGGGATAGGGACACATCCCGCTCGGCGGCTATCCGCGGGGCGTTGAGTCGATCGAGCTGGCTTTTAAAATCGGCATTCATTTTTCAGCATTTGGATTCCGGGACCGATACGACGGCGATCCCCAGCGGTTTCGATGCCCGATTCGCTTTCGCGCTCCGGGCTGGATACTATTTTAGTGATAAAATTCGCCGTTTTCGAGGAGCCGATTCTGTATATAGTCTATCTTCTTCGCTGTGCCGATTCAACCCTCTATTGCGGGATTACCAACGACCTTGAGAAGAGGCTCCGTGACCATGGCCGGGGCAAGGGCGCCCGATACACACGGGGAAGGCTGCCGGTGAGGGTGGCCTACCGGGAGGCGGCGGCAAGCAGGAGTGAAGCTTTGAAGCGGGAGTGGGCGATAAAGAAGTTGACTAAAGTGCAGAAGGAGGAGCTATGCCGAAGAAGTGTCAAGGGAAGAAAGGGCCGGCGGGGGAAGGGATAATGTTAATGGTTTGAGCATTCGCTACTGCTCAGGTGGGGAAACCTCGCTACGCGGGTTTCGCCTGGTCGGAGCCGCGCAAAGCCGCGTCTCCGACTC
>PLTF01000006.1 GCA_003164335.1 Fibrobacterota bacterium | reverse complement strand
CCCGCGAAGCGAGGTTCCCCCCTCAGAAAAAAGCCCGTAATTGCATATAAGCCCGGTTCCCCCACCAAGGGAATTAGCAACCAAACTTCCTATCTTTCTCATGGTCCCCTTGAAAAATTCCCCGAAGAATGGTATATTTTAATGTTCACCAGGGCTTCTTAACACCTTAAATTGTATAACAGTACAACACGTTCTATAAACACTAAAATCAGGAGGATGTCATGGGAGTAAAGGTTGGAATCAACGGTTTTGGACGCATAGGCCGCCTCGTTTATCAGGCAATTGCCGATCAGGGTTTCCTCGGGAATGAGATCGAAGTCGTTGCGGTCGTCGATATCTCCACCGATGCCGACTACTTCGCCTATCAGCTGAAATATGACTCGGTCCACGGCCATTTCAAGCATACCGTCACCACGGAAAAAAGCAGTCCATCGCTCGAAGACAACGACACGCTCGTGGTCAACGGTTTCAAGACCAAGTGCATCATGGCGACGAAGAACCCGTCCGAGCTGCCGTGGAAGGCGCTGGGCGTCGACTATGTCATCGAATCCACCGGGCTCTTTACGAGTTCCGATAAGGCCGTCGGTCACCTGACCGCCGGTGCCAAGAAGGTCATTATTTCCGCGCCGGGCAAAGGCGATGTGAAGACGCTCCTCATGGGCGTGAATGAGAACGAGTACGATGCGGCGAAGCATAACATCGTTTCCAACGCTTCCTGCACCACCAACTGCCTCGCCCCGCTCGTGCATGTAATCCTGAAAGAGGGTATCGGCATCGAGACCGGTCTCATGACCACGATCCATGCCATGACCGCAACGCAGAAGACCGTCGACGGCCCGTCCAAGAAGGACTGGCGCGGCGGCCGCGCGGCCTCGATCAATATCATTCCTTCGACCACCGGCGCAGCCAAAGCGGTCGGCGAAGTTCTTCCGGTTACCAAGGGTAAGCTCACCGGCATGTCGTTCCGCATTCCGACCGCCGACGTTTCGGTTGTCGACCTTACCTTCCGCACGGCCCGCGACACCTCGATCGAAGAGATCGATGCCGCTCTCAAGAAGGCTTCGCAGACCTACCTGAAGGGTATTCTCGGCGTGACCGACGAAGAACTCGTGTCCACCGATTTTATCCACGACAAGCGCTCCTCGATCTACGACTCGCTCGCAACCCTCCAGAACAACCTGAAGGGCGAGAAGCGTTTCTTCAAGGTCGTCTCCTGGTACGATAACGAGTGGGGATATTCCAACCGCGTCGTCGATCTCGTGAGATTCATGGCCTCGAAGTAAGTCCACAGTGATTTGCCGGTTCGCGCCCCTTTCGAGGGGCGCGAACAATCGGCAGGTTCCTGTCTTCTGCAAGGTTTTTAAGAATGCCGTTCATGGTTTGCTTCGGCCGGCTCAAGCGCAGGCTGCTCACCACGAGCGGCATTATTTTCAGGGTTTCGCCGCTCTCGACAAATAAGAACCACAAGGAGGTAGTCATGGCAATTACCAAAAAGACCGTTCAGGATATTCCGCTTGCCGGAAAAAGGGTGATCATGCGGGTCGACTTCAATGTTCCGCTCAAGGACGGGGTGATCCAGGACGACACGCGCATCACCGCCGCGCTTCCGACCATCAACTACGTTCTTGCGCAGGGGGCGCGGAGCCTGGTGCTCATGTCCCACCTGGGCGATCCGAAGAAGGACGCCAAAAAGGCGAAGGAGAAGGCGGACAAGGACGGCAAGCCGTTTGACGAAAAGAAGTTCATCGAAGGCAAGTGCAGGATGGCGCCGGTTGCGGCCCACCTCGCCAAGCTGCTCAACCGGCCCGTGGGGCTGTCGCCCGACTGCCTGAGCGACGAAACCAAGGCAATGGTCGCCGCGCTCCCGCAGGGCGGCGTGCTGCTTCTCGAAAACACCCGTTTCCATAAGGAAGAGACCTCCAAGGAGGCCTCGGAGCGCGAATCCATGGCGCATACCCTTGCCGGGTACGGCGATGTCTATGTAAACGACGCCTTCGGCACGGCCCACCGGCCCCACGCCTCCACCGAAACGATTGCACACTATCTCCCCGCGGTTGCGGGATTTCTCATGGAGAAAGAGATCGAGTTCCTCGACGAGAAGGTGCTCCGGAATCCGGCCAAGCCGTTTGTCGCGATTATCGGGGGCGCGAAGGTCTCATCGAAAATTGCGGTGCTCGAAAGTCTGCTTAACAAAGTGGACAAGCTGATTGTTGCCGGCGGCATGGCCTACACCTTCCTCAAGGCGCAGGGGATCGCGGTCGGCAAGTCCCTTGTCGAGGACGACCAGGTCGAGACCGCGAAGAAGGTCCTGGCCGCGGCGGCGGAAAAGAAAATTTCGCTCCTCCTGCCGATCGACCACGTTGTCGCCAAAGAATTCTCGGCCGATGCCGAATTCAAAATTACCGAAGGCACGGCGATCGAAGAGGGGTGGCTCGGGATGGACATCGGGCCTGCGTCAATAAAG
Source organism: Fibrobacterota bacterium (assembly GCA_003164335.1). Classification (GTDB taxonomy): domain Bacteria; phylum Fibrobacterota; class Chitinivibrionia; order Chitinivibrionales; family Chitinispirillaceae; genus BOG-1184. Next base: position 344 of record PLTF01000006.1, on the reverse strand, counting down.
CTTTTCAAGGATGCGCTCGCAGGGGCAAAAACGGTGTTCTGGAACGGGCCCATGGGGGTGTTCGAGTTCCCGAGGTTTGCAGCAGGGACGCTCGCTATTGCCCAGACGCTTGCCGAGCTGCCCGGCGCGATAACGGTCATCGGCGGCGGCGATTCGGTGTCGGCGGTGAAAAAGGCCGGATTATCGGCGAAGATGTCCCATATATCGACGGGCGGTGGGGCATCGTTGGAATTGGTGGAAGGTAAGGAATTGCCGGGGATAAAAGCGTTAAATGATAAATAAGTGCGAAGAGTAAAAGCCTTGGTGGGGGAACCGCCTACGGCGGTTTCCCCTGGCCAAAGCCT
>PLTF01000091.1:441-11109 GCA_003164335.1 Fibrobacterota bacterium | reverse complement strand
CGTGGGTCCCCGCCGCAGGGGGCCTGTTATGAAGCACTCCCACATCGTGCGGGTGACCCGGCTCAGCCATCCAAATGAATTTGAATTTTCTTCTTCTTTTGGATTCCGGCTCAGCCATCCAAATGAATTTGAATTTTTGAAAAAAATACCTGAATAGTAACTATTTTTCCTTTTATGGCTACCTCTTCTGATAAGGACGCACGGTGGGAACGGCTGGTGGAGCTGGCGAAGACGCTCCCGGAAAACCCCGGCGTCTATATCATGAAAAACGGTGCCGGAACCCCTATCTACATAGGTAAAGCGGTGAACCTGCGGAGCCGGGTACGGTCCTATTTTTCGGACCGGCACGAGGACCGCGCGCAGATCCCCATCATGCTGCAGCAGCTTGACTCCATTGAATGGATCGCGACGAACACCGAGTCAGAAGCGCTCATCCTTGAAGCCAACCTCATCCGCAAACATATTCCCCGGTACAACATCGATCTCCGGGACGACAAGCACTATCCCTACCTGAAAGTAACGATAAACGAGCCCTTCCCCCGGCTTCTCATCGTTCGGCGGGTGGCTGAGGACGGCGCACGCTACTTCGGCCCCTACACCGACGTTTCCGCCATGCGCCGCCTCGCGGAGTTTGCCCGGCGGATCTTCCGGCTTTGCGACCGGGAGGGAGCTCCCCTTACCCCGACCAATAAACGGCCGTGCCTCAACTATGCCATGCACCGCTGCAGCGGCGTCTGCGCAGGAATGATCTCGCCCGCGGCATACCGGGACCAGATCGGCTACCTGCTGCAATTCCTCTCCGGAAAGCGCAACGGGCTTCTTGCCGAACTCGCCGAGCGGATGAGCCGGGCCGTCGCCGACCTGCGGTTCGAAGACGCCGCACTGCTGCGCGACCAGATCGCCCTGATCCGCGATGCTTCTCGCCTCCAGAAGGTCGACCTTGCGCTGCCCGGAGTCGATTGCGACGTCTTCGGCTTTGCGGCGACCGAGCGCCACGGCTGCCTCGCCGTCCTGCTCTTCCGTGAAGGGCTCCTCATGTCCAGCCACCAGTTCGTTTTCAAAAGGGAACTCTGGAACCTGCCGGTGGAAAACCACGACAGCCTGGTGCTCCAGTTTTATCTTGACGGAAGCCGTCGCCCGCCGGCGGAAATCCTGCTGCCCGATGAGGCGGGGTTCGAGGAGGCACTGCTCCAGCCGGGCCTTGAAAAGGTGTTTAACGAGCGCATCCAGATCACGATCCCGCGAAAAGGGACCAAGCTCCAGCTTGTCGCCATGGCCGCAAAGAATGCAAAGTTCCACCTTTTGCAAAAGGCCCCCCCGACGTCGGAGGAGGACTGCCTCGACCTGCAGAAGGCGCTATCGCTGCCGAAATTGCCGGAAACCATCGAGGCCTTCGATATCTCGAACCTCGGCGAGTCCTTTTGCGTAGCCGCCATGGTGCAATTCAAATCGGGCGTGCCGAACAAGTCCGGCTACCGCCGGTATAAAATCAAGTCGGTCGAGGGACAGAACGACTTTGCAATGATGATGGAGGTGGTCTCACGCAGGCTGACCCGGCTGCAGAATGAAAACACCCCGTTCCCGGACCTCATCCTGATAGACGGCGGCAAAGGCCAGCTCCATGCCGCCATGGAGGCCATTGCCTCATTCGAAAACCCGCCGCCGATCGCCTCGCTTGCCAAGAAGGAGGAGATCCTCTACTCCCCCTGCATGGAGGAAGAGGTCCGGCTCCCGCCCACCCACCCCGCACGCCGTCTCGTGGAGCGCGTCCGCGACGAGGTCCACCGGTTCGCGATAACCTACCATAGAAAAAAACGCGACAAGCAATTCTCAAGGTCAGGACTAGAAGACTTGCCGGGAATCGGACCGAAGAAGGCGAAACTGCTGCTCAAGGCGTTCGGGTCGGTCAAGAGGGTGAAGGAGGCGGGAGTGGAGGAGATTGCGAGGGTGGCGGGGGTGACGGTGGAGGCAGCGGGACAAATAATGGAGAAGCTATGAAAAAATCCTGTTATCCGGTTAGGTTATAATCTCGCAATTTCGCTGGTTGGCATGCCATATTTCATTGTTAACCTTCTTGACCTCTCTTCTCCGGCTCCTCTCTCCCACAGGAGAGAGGAGTGACTTTCTGCAAACTTCATCAGTTCGATTTACTTATGTTCCCCTCTCCTGTGGGAGAGGGGTGGTGCGCTTCGTGCCGGGGAGAGGTCAAAAGGCCTGCAAACAACAAGTCTTTATTACAATACCAAGGTTCGGACTTTTTATTAACCTTTTTTTACCTCTCTTCTCCAGCTCCTCTCTCCCGCAGGAGAGAGGAGTGACTTTCTACAAACTTCATCAGTTCGATTTACTTATGTTCCCCTCTCCTGTGGGAGAGGGGTGGCGCCTTCGCGCCGGGGAGAGGTCAAAAGACCCGCAAAAAACAAGTCTTTATTACAATACCAAGGTTCGGACTTTTTATTTACCTTCTTGACCTCTCTTCTCCGGCTCTTCTCTCCCGCAGGAGAGAAGAGTGACTTTCTGCAAACTTCATGAGCTCGATTTACTTTTGTTCCCCTCCCCTGTGGGGGAGGGGCGGCGCCTTTTGCGCCGGGGAGAGGTCAAAAGACCCGCAAAAAACAAGTCTTTATTACAATACCAAGGTTCGGACTTTTTATTAACCTTTTTGACCTCTCTTCTCCAGCTCCTCTCTCCCGCAGGAGAGAGGAGTGACTTTCTGAAAACTACATTCACTCGATTTACTTATGTTCCCCTCTCCTGTGGGGGAGGGGTGGCGCCTTCGCGCCGGGAGAGGTCAAAAAGCCCGTCTTCTATATCCCCGCTCCCATCCTCGCAGCCTCCCGCACCCCCTCCGCCATCGTCGGATGCGCATGGATCATTGCCGCAATCGCACCAAGCGGCAGTTTCTGTGTTTTCGCCAGCAGCAGTTCGTGAATGAGCTCCGTCGCATGCGCGCCGACAATATGCGCGCCGAGGAGTTCTTTCCCTGCCTTATCATGCACCAGCTTGACAAACCCTTCCACCTCGCCCGATGCTACCGCCTTCCCGGCCCCGCGGAACTGGTAGGTCGATGCCGTGCAGGCAATGCCCTGCTCCTCTGCCCGTTCTTTGGTGAGGCCGAAGCTCGCAACCTCGGGTTCGCAGTACACCGCGCTCGGGACTGCCAGCGGATCGATCCGGCGTTCTGCTCCCGGAGCCCCTGCTATATGCCCGGCCGCAATCTCCCCTTCCCTTGACGCAACGTGGGCAAGGAGCGGCGTGGCAACAACGTCACCGATAGCGTACACTCCGAGGCAGGCTGTCTCGCCATAATCCCGGACCGGGATAAAACCCTTTTCGGTCGTAATGCCGATGCGGTCCAGCCCGATAGTTTCGGTATTTGGCGACCGCCCGACCGATACCAGGATCTTCTCCGCCGAAAGAGGAATCCGGTTGTTTTCGCTGTCCTGGATGGTCACGGCAACCCCCGATGCATCCCGATGCAGTGCAACGGCGCGTGCGGAGGTATAAACCGCAATCCCGCGCTTCGCAAAGGAGCGCCGCACCGTTTCCGAGACCTCGGCGTCTTCGAGCGGCAGGATACGGCTCATCATTTCGACCAGGCAGACCTCGACTTCAAAGGCGTTCATAATGAAGGCCATCTCGACGCCGATGGCGCCGCCGCCGAGGATGATGATTTTTTTCGGCAGTTTTTCAAGCATTAGCGCGCCCTCGGAGGAGAGCACCTGCGCTTCGTCGAAGAGAAATCCGGGCAGTTCCCGCGGCCGGGAGCCGGTCGCGATGATGATGTTCGCCGCATGAACCTCCCGGCTGTTATCAACCACCACGGAGCGGTTGGAACCGAGAACGCCGGTGCCGTTTATTACGGTAATGCGATGCTTCTTCATCAGCCAGGCGACGCCTTTGGAAAGCGTGTCCGCCGCCTTCCGCGATGCAGCGAAAACCCTTGAATAATCGAACCCCGCGAGATCCAGGGTCACTCCCATGGATTCGAGGGCGGTATGGGACCTGAAAATCGATGCCTGGCGGATAAGGGATTTGGAGGGGATGCACCCCATGTTGAGGCAGACGCCGCCGAGCCGGTCTCGTTCGATAATGGCGACGGATTTTCCCAAAATGGCACATTGGACCGCGGCCACATAGCCGCCCGGCCCGCTTCCGATGATTGCTACGTCGAAATTATCTGGAGTTGGCATGACTGATCCGATGGTGAGGCGGGAATGGGTAGGGGTTCAACATGTTGAACCCTCAACATGTTGAACCCCTTAAAAAAAAGGCCCCCGAGCGATTCGAGGGCCCCTGCTTCTGAAGTGGTGCAACCTGGCAGGTCAGGCAGGGACAATTGCTTCAGCAGGACAGGCCTGAACGCAAGCGCCGCAGTCGGTGCACTTCGCCTCGTCGATGAGGTAAATCGGGTCGCTCTCGGTGATCGCTTCGACCGGACATTCCGGAACGCAGGTTCCGCATGCAAGGCATGCGTCGGTAATTTTGTGGGCCATGGATACCTCCTTGATTAAGGTTGCTGTTTAGGATTGATGGTTAAATGAGACCGGAGTTTTCTGCAGGCGCCTGACTATCCCGCAAATCTCTTCCGGGCCGTGAAAAATATAAATGATAGTACCGCTCTTTGACCGCTACTTCAAGGGTATTGTTCGGCATCACCTGCGGGGTATCCGGCGGGTCCGTTCATGGACCTCCCGCATAATCGAGAGCAGAGTAGCGGCGGAGTGTTCCCATGAGTATTTCCGAAGGATTTCGGCTTTTTCATCGAGATAATTGCTGCGATCGAAGGCCGGGTCGTAGATATGCCGGATTGCAGCAGCAATGCTCTGAGCATCTTTCGGATCGAAGTACATGGCGCAGCCTTGGGCAACCTCCTGCATGACCGTCCCCTCGGAGGTCAAAACAAGGCAGTCGAGCGACAGCGCTTCGAGGACCGGCAACCCGAATCCCTCATACAGGGAGGGATATACGAGTGCCTTGCAGGTCTGGTATTCACCCTTGAGCTCCTCCTCAGACAGGTACCCGAGGAAAGCAATGTTCTTCTTTACGATGGAAGAGTCGATCAGCGCATGGATCGATTGGTTTTTCCACCCTGCAGGGCCGGCAAGGTGGAGAGGAACCGATAGTCCATGCTTCCGGAGAAGGATTTCGAGCGCCTGGATGAGCCTGGCCAGGTTTTTTCGCGGCTCGACATTTCCGGCGAAGAACAGGAAATTGCCGCGCCGGCCTGCGGCGTATCCGGGCGTTGGGGTCCATTCCGGAGAGCCATTGTAGACCGGCTTCATGGTATCCCCATGCAAAAGCCGCGGAAAGGCACTCTCCAGCTCACGGGCAATATAGTTGGAAACCGGTGCAATCGCATCGGATCGCCTGACGGCCCGGGGGAGGAGATGCTGCTGGATCATCCGGTTGGACCATACGGAGGTTTGCGGAAACCGCCGACAGACCAGATCGTGAACCGTCAGAATCACCCCGATTTTCCGGGACAAAAAAATCGGGCACATCTGCTCCGGCGCCCAGAGAATATCTATCGCGTTCTTCCTGAGCAGGCCGGGCAGCACGAGTTGCTGCCACGCAATGCCGGGCAGCCGCCACGGGGTAATAATTTTTTTCCACCGGGGATTGCGCGTTTCGTAGTCCGAGCGCGCGCAGGAAAAGAGGAAGTAGTCGTTTTCCCGATCGAGTTCCTGGAGATAGTCGAGAATGGACCGCAAATACCGGGCAATGCCGGTGGTCCCGTTCTTGAACGCCTTGATGTCGATCCCGATGCGCATCACCGTCCGCCCTCTTCCGGGAGGATCTTCCTGCCCCGGAGATAGCGGACGAAATCATCGACAATCGATTGCCAGGAGTAATGCTCCTCGACGAACCGCCGACCGGACACATTACGACCGCCCGGTTGCGCCAATAACCCTGCCAGACGGTGCTCCATATGCGCAATATCCTGCTCGACATCCGCATGGTCCGAGAAAAGGCGCGCATCCCCGGCATCGTTGCATACCACCTGCAGCCCGCAGGCGAGGTACTCCCTTATTTTGAGAATTGCCCGGCAGTCGTTGACCACGGATTTCCTCATGTAATTCAGCCCGATGCGGTGACGCGTCATCAGCGCCGGGAGATCGGCATGAGCAATTCGTCCGGTAAAGACCAGGCGGCCCGAGAGCCCGAGCTCCCCTGCCCGCGCTTCGAACCGGCTGCGGCGCGTGCCGTCGCCGACCACGGTCACGGTCGCCGATTCGCATCCGGTAAGCACCCGCGCAAGCATGGGCAGGAGGTCGTCGAAATCCGAGGTGATGCCGAGTGTCGCGACGTACATGATAGAAAGGGCGGCCGTTTCGCCTCCCGTCGGCTCCGCAGCCGCGGTTCTCAGGAATTCGTCCGACACTCCCTGCGCAAGGTAATAAAGTCGCCTGTCGGGAATCTTCAGGCGGTCTTTACAATAGTTCATAAGCGCGGGCGTGTGGCAGGTGATGACCGGAAAGAACCGCGGGAAAAACCTGAAGAAAAACCCGGACACGTTTTTTTTCATTCCGGGCCCGAGATACTCATAGTCAAGGTCATCGATGTCGAGGATGATCTTTTTCCCGAAGAGCCGGGCCAGCAGGGCGGCGCAGCAGTTGTTGGGAGCCGGTTTGAGCGCATAAAAAATGCGGCAATCGAGGTGCCGGAACAGGAGAAAGACGGTGTAGACGGCGGAAAAAAGGATATCGAGGAAAAGCGGCGTAAAGGTACGGCTCGGGCGATAGGTGATGCCGTCAACCCGGTACAGGGGTTCCGCACCGCGCTTCGCGCGGTCGGTATAGACAACGGTAAACCCCTGCGCCCTGAGCTGCGCCGCGATGTTCCAGAAACGGATGGCGCTCCCGCTCGTACTGGTAAAGGGAGAGGCGAGAATGATTTTCATGCGGGATTTATTTGGTAACGAGGACGCCGGCCTTCCGCATGCTCTGCGAAAAATTTCCCCACGACCGGAACATCCGCCGGAACATCATCCACAGGTAGCCGGGCCGCCGGTAATACCGCCGGTAAAAAGAGCCGAGATACTCGTTGAGCACGGCATTGGAAAGGTGCGGCAGCTCGACCGAGGAGTGGTGAACGCTGTCGTGTGACTCCCAGTCGTGCGACAGGAAGCAGTGATTTTCCTCAAGCACCGTGTAATACTCGGTTCCCGGAAGCGGGGTCGGCACCGAAACCTGGGTAAACTCCGCATTCAGTTCAAAGGCGAAGTCGATGGTCTCTTCAACCGTTTCGGGCGTATCCCAGAAGAACCCGAGCATGACGCAATTGAGCACGTCAAGACCGTGGCTCTTGGCGATGCGAACGCCCCGGCGCAGTTCGTCCTTGGTGGTATTCTTCTTGATCTTGTCCAGGACCTCCTGGTTACCGGATTCAATCCCGAACAGCACCATCCGGCACCCTGCCTTCTTGAGCCAGTGCGCCTCCTCATCGGTAAAAAGCTTGGGCCGGCACTGGACCGAAAAGGTAAAATCGACCTTTTCCCGGACGAGGAGCTTGCAGATGTCGATTACCCGCCGGTTATCGATATCGAAGGTGTCGTCGTCGATCCTGATTTCACGGACCCCGAGGTCGTTCACCAGATACTTGATCTCTTTCACCACGCGCTCCGGCGACATAGCCCGGTATTTGTGGCTGTAAATTGTCTGGGGATAGCTGCAGTAGATGCACAGGAACGGGCAGCCGCGCGAGGTGATCATGGTGGCAGCCGGAAAGGAGACAAAGACGCTCTCGTAGAATTTGCTCAGGTCGAGAAGATTGTAGGCCGGAATCGGCAGTTTGTCGAGGTCTTCGATGTCCGGACGGGCTGGATTGATCGTCACCTCGCCTTTTTCATTTTTCCAGGTCAGACCTTTAATATCCGCAAGAGGAGCGTTTTCCATGAGCGCGTGCAGCAGTTCGAGAACGGCATAGTCCCACTCCTTGCGGAGAATAAAATCGACGCACTCCCTCGCTATTTCGGTCTCATGGAGTGCTGTAACGAACGGTCCGACCCAGATGACAAAGGCGCCGGCCTTTTTCGCCGCCGCACTGACCTCGTCGGCCGCCCCGGCGTTGATGTGCTCCTTCATGATGACAATCGCATACGGACTCGCCGCCTCGATTGCCGCCCCGGTCGCCGCGCAGTCGAGCCGCTGGACCGGGCAATGGAAATACTCCACTTCAAACCCATTATCCCTCAGAACAGCCGCACTCGAAAGATTTTGGTAGCTGTAGGTCTGCTCGCCGGTTTCATTCAGGCAGGGGTGACGACGCCCCGCCTTGGATATTTTTGAATCGGCACTCCAGTTGCGGGTCGGCGGCGGCTCAATGAAGAGAACTTTTGGCATATCCCTAAAATACCCGGAAACAGCTTCAAAATGCCACAGCGGCATACGACCGTCCCCATAATCAGGATTTTGCGGAAATGATCTCCGGAAGGCTGGAATAACCTATTTTTTGCTTCTCCTGTCCCAATAACTATCACGAGATACCATGATCGGTACGGTACGAACAGTCTCATCCCTCCAGGACGAGGGACTCGATCTCTACCGAACGATGCGGCGACCGATACTGCATCGCCGGCAGGGGTTGTTTGTCGCCGAGGGCGAAAAGGTCGCTGGACGGTTACTGGAAAGTGACCTTGCCGTGATTTCGGTCCTCATGACGCCGGACCACCTGCAGCGCCGGCAGGAGCTTCTGGAAAACCGGCCCGAACCCATCACCGTCCTTGTTGCCGAAAAGAAGCTGCTCGAAGAAATTGTCGGGTTTGAATGCCACCAGGGAATCATGGCGGTCGGCAGGGTGCCGGAAACAGTGCCACTGGAAACCTTTGCCGCTCAAGGGCTCCCTCCCCGCCTCCTTGTTGCGACCGACCACCTCACGAGCGCTGAAAACACCGGGGTCCTCGTTCGCAATTGCGCCGCGTTCGGCGCGTCCGGGCTCATAACCGGTGAAACTTCAGCCGATCCCTGGCTGCGCCGCTCGGTCCGTAACTCCATGGGAACTATTTTCAGGCTCGCGGTCCTTTACGCGGGCAACCTTCCCGAAAGCCTCCGCATGCTGCGGGCCGACCATGGTTTCCGCATTCAGGCAGCGCATCCGCACGACGGCGGCAGGAGCATCTATGAAACGGATTTCAGCGGAGACTGTTGCATCGTCTTCGGCAACGAGGGCGAGGGCATTTCACCGGCAGTTCTGGACGCATGCGATGAGACGGTTGCCGTTCCCATGGCAAAGGGCGTCGACTCGCTCAACGTCGCCTGCGCGAGCGCGGCAATACTGAGCGAATGGTTCCGGAGGAAATACTAAGCAGTCCATAAGCAGGGTTACATTCAGCCGTTCGTGGTGAGCCTGTCGAACCATGAACGGCGCGAGTCTAAAGCGCACCCTTCGACAGGCTCAGGGCGAACGGTTCTCATATGAGATTAATACTGAGGAAATACTAAGCAGTCCATAAGCAGGGTTACATTCAGCCGTTCGTGGTGAGCCTGTCGAACCATGAACGGCGCGAGTCTAAAGCTCGGCCATAGTGCGCTCCGGATGGTTCGGAAGCCGCGGCGCAGCAAATCCAGGGAGAATACATGGAAAACGATAACCGGAAAAAGACTCTTGCCGACGAGTTTGAGAAGGTCCAGTTGCTGCTTGCGGAGAAACGTACCATTTTATCCCTTCTCCGGACCGGGATTGCGCTCCTGACCCTCCCGCTGTCGGTCGTCAGCGTCCTGATCGCCACCTCGCACTACTACGATTCGTCCAAAATACTGTACCTGCTCATACCGGTATTGTCAATAAGCGTCATCCTGATACTGCTTGGCGGCTGGATCGTCGCCCACGCGTTCCGGAAGTACCGGGCACTGGACCTGAAAGTCCGCCATGTCAAAATCGGCCATGAGGAACTCAAAGACCTCATTACCTGAAGAACTGAAAGGGACCTCTAAAAATCACTAATTCGTCCTTCGACAAGCTCAGGACGAACGGGTATCGGTCAATTTTCATGAAAAAAGCCGTTCGTGGTGAGCTGCCTGTGCTGAGCCTGCCGAAGCAAACCATGAACGGTATTTTTAGAGGTCCCCGGAATTATTCCCTTTTCGCTGCGCGGAACCACCCGCCGCGATAGAAACGTGCACCATGAAAAAAATTCATATCTTTACCGACGGCGCCTGCTCCGGAAACCCCGGGCCGGGCGGCTACGGCGCCATTCTCCGTTACAACGGTACTGAAAAAGAGCTCTCAGGCGGTTTCCGGCATACCACCAACAACCGCATGGAAATCATGGGCGCCATTGCGGCGCTTGAAGCCCTGCGTGAGCCCTGCGAGGTAACCATCGTCACCGATTCGCAGTATCTTGTCAACTCCATCGAAAAACGCTGGATTTTCGGCTGGAAAACCCACGGCTGGCGGCGGGGGAAGAATGAACCGGTGCAGAACGTCGATCTTTGGAAAAGGTTGCTGCCGCTCATAGAGCGACACCGCGTGTCATTTAAATGGGTCAGGGGTCATGCGGGACATAAGGAAAATGAGCGGTGCGATGAGCTGGCGGTTGCGGCTTCGCAAAAGAGGAATTTACCGGAGGATATAAGGAAATAATAGATTATAGCCTCCTCTGACGGGGAACCCAAGCTCAGTTATAAGGCCTCTGGTGGAGAAACCTCGCTACGCGGGTTTCCCCTG
>PLTF01000091.1:0-355 GCA_003164335.1 Fibrobacterota bacterium | reverse complement strand
GCTCACATTAGGTAGAAAACACATACAAAAAAAGCCCAATCGGTAATGCATTTGCAGGAGCACAGCGCGGTCGCCCTGCTCCACAACCGCCTCATCCCTTTATCCCCTCTCCACATGTAGAGAGGGGAAGACGCTTTGCGGCAGGGGTGAGGCGGATTTGACCGTGTGGCCTGGATCTCCGATCCAGGTGCTTTTGAATTTGCACAACCAATGAGGGCACGACACGCCGTGCCCCTACGGGTTTACAAATTTCTTTATATTCTTTCTACCTTAGGTGAGCGTTGCGGGAGTGGGCAAGCGCCTGCTGAGCAAAGCGAGGCAGGCATCGCTGCCCACTTCCGCAGGAAGGGGTGTG
>PLTF01000017.1 GCA_003164335.1 Fibrobacterota bacterium | reverse complement strand
TGAGGCACTATCGCTCGCCTGATACACCGCTTCATAAGGGGAAGCGTTGCGGCAACGCACCGCTTCCCGTTTAAAAGCAGGAAGGAACAAAACCAATGCGCAGCCGGAAAGTCATCGTGCAGAACGAACATGGAATCCATGCGCGCGTTGCCATACGCGTGCTGGAAAAAACCAGGAACCTCGACTCACAGGTGACGATCTGCAAGGGCTGCGTCAAGGCCGACGGATGCTCCATTCTCGAACTTCTCCTGCTTGGCGCAGGGAAGGGATCTGAAGTGGAACTGATTGTCAGCGGGGGCGACGAAGAGCAGAGCATCAATGCCATTTCCGATATCTTTGCGGATGGGTCGGGGATATGATTTTAGGAAATTTTCCCCATCCTTCGCTATTCACTTCATGCAACAAGGGGATACCCTTTCCTTTGCCAGGCGCTGATTCCTCCCTGCATATTCGCAACGCGGGAGAACCCACTTTTTTTAAGGATCCGGCACGCAACCGCGCTTCTTCCGCCCGCGAGGCAATAGACCAGAAACTGCCGCTTATTCAGGGGAACGAGTTCGCCGATCCTTCCGGAAAGTTCGGCGATCGGAATATGCAGGGCTCCATTGAGATGGCCCTCACGGAACTCCTGGGCTGTGCGAACATCGAGAATTGTTACCCCGGAACTCACGCTCAGTTTCTGCGCGGATTCGACGCCGAGGTCCTGAACGCCATGACCTTTGTTGCCCCGCATAAGCACTGCCACAGCCGCCATAATAACAAGAATAGCAATGGTAACAGCCACAAGATCCTCCTCATGAAATTTTTTTTATAAAAGTTCCGTCATAATCGACCGTCGATTCCGATGACCATGTTTTATAGCCTCCGGAAAGATTTTTTGCCCGGAACCCGTTCGCGAGCAATATCCTTGTCGCCAGGTATCCGCGCACCCCGACTTGACAATAAACAAAAACCATCTTGTTTTTGTCGATCTCGGAGAGCCGATCGCGCAATGAGTCGACCGGAATGCATTGCGAGCCGGGAATACATCCCTGCTCATTCTCAAGAGTTGTCCGGACATCGAGGAGCACGCCCCGGGCGGGATCAAGAGCCGCTATCTCTTCGGAGTAAAACACCGGCATCCGTTTTTCAAGGATATTCCGTGCAACGAATCCCGCCATGTTGACCGGATCCTTGGCGCTTCCGAACGGAGGAGCATAGGCGAGTTCAAGTTCGGAAAGGTCTTCAACCGTCATCTTCCGGCGAATGGCCGTTGCAAAGACATCGATGCGCTTATCGATACCGTCTTTGCCGATCACCTGCGCGCCGAGTAGCTGTCCGGAATCCGGTGAGAACAGAAGCTTGATAGAAAGTGAATATGCACCCGGATAATATGAGGCGTGACTGGACGAATGGGTATAGGATTTGACGCAGGGGATTCCCCATTGCAGGGCGTTCTTCTCATTGAGCCCGGTCACCGCGGCGGTGAGGTCGAATGCTTTGCATATAGCCGTCCCCTGGGTCTTTTTATACGTCGAGGGAATTCCGGCGATGTTATCGGCAGCGATGCGACCCTGACGAGCAGCCGGTCCGGCAAGCGGAATCAGCATTTTCTTCCCGGTAACGAATTCCTCAATTTCAACGCCGTCTCCCACGGCATAAATTCCGTCGACTGAAGTTTTCATATGGTCATCGACGACCACGGCACCGTTTCCGGCAAGCATGACACCCGACCCGGCAATGAAGGCGGTATCGGGCTTAACTCCGATAGCGAGTAAAACCAGCTGGGCCCGGATAGCGTTCCCGTCGCTTACGATAACCGCGACATTCCCCGTGCCGTCGTCGACGATATCGGTAACACCGTTTTTGAGAAGAAGCCGGACCCCGTTCATGGTTAAATGTCTATGAAGATTCTCCGCCATTTCACGGTCGGCAGGCGCGAAAACCTGGTCGAGCATTTCGACCAGCGTTACCTCGATGCCGCGTTGCCGGAAGTTCTCTGCCATTTCCAGTCCGATGAAACCTCCGCCGATTACAACCGCGCTTTTCACCGTACCGGTATCGACAAGGGCGCGAATCCGGTCGGTATCCGGAATGGTGCGCAGCGTATGCACATGAGGGGATTCAATTCCCCGAATCTTTGGCCTGACGGGCATAACGCCGGGGGCCAGTAGCAGGTAATCAAAGGATTCTTCCCTGGAATTCCCCTCGGATTGCACTACGATTTTTTTGCGTCGCCCGTCGATGCTCTTCACCTCGGTCCTGATTTTGACATCTATATTGAATCGCTTCTTGAACCCAAGGGGCGTCTGGATAAGAAGATTATCCCGCTCCTTTATGGTGTTGCCAATATAATAGGGTAACCCGCAATTGGCGAAGGAGATAAAATCGCCCTTATCGAAAAGCGTCATGACGGCGGTTTCATCAAGTCGTCTCATGCGGGCGGCAAAAGAGGCGCCGCCTGCTCCTCCACCTACAACGATGATCCGTTTCATGGAAACTCCCTGATCCGGCATGTAAATTAACCGTTAAAGTATCAGGGCAACACTAAAGACCGAGGGCCCGCAAATACGCCTGCTCCTGCTGGACCCCGATCAGGGTTTTATCGACCTTCCCTTCCCGGAAAACCATGACGGTCGGAATTGCCGTAATACCGAACTGCGTCGCCGTGGTTTGTTCATCATCGATATTTAATTTGTAAACCTTTGCTTTATCCCCTGCTTTTTCGCTGACCCGGTCAAGAATCGGCCCTGCCACCTTGCACGGGCCGCACCATGGCGCCCAGAAATCCACGAGCACCGGCACCTTTGCATCAAGCACATGGTTTTTGAAATTGGAACTGCTGATTGGCTGCACCATATCACGCTCCTTGTTTAAATTGTTGTTGCACCACTACGATTATTCGCAACGATCGTGCCAACAAAACAACATCGGAGCTCATAAATACTTTACCGATCATATCTTATTTAAAATCATACAATTAAACTACTACTGAGCCCGATACGGCCAGATATTCGAAGCTCCATAATATATATTTATGTTGCATGCAACAATAGTCCTGGCAGCATGCAACATGTTGCAACATCAAGGAGAAGTTATGATGGTTTGCTTCGATGCCGATAACCGCCTCTCGAAAGATTGTTTTGAAACCGTGTTGCAAAGCATGGCGGAGGGACTCTTTATCATCGACTCCTCCGGGGTCATCCGATTCTGCAATGCAGGCCTCGAACGGATGAGCGGGCTCCCGGCGGCATCAATCGTTGGTAAACGTTGCCGCGATATAATGGTATGCGCCTGTGATGTGATGAGCGAATGCGGACTTTTGAAGCAGGGAACGCTTTCCAATCTTGAATGCCGTTTAAAGCGAGCTGATGGAACGCTCCTGCCGGTCCTTAAAAACGGTCGCGCGCTGATCGACCCGGGCGGCATTGTCGTTGGTGGTGTGGAAACGATGACCGATATTTCCGAGCTCATCCTGGCGAAACGAAAAACAGCCGCCCTTGAAGAGGAGGCGCACCGCGAGAGCGGGAGATATCACCTGCTTGTCGGAAAGAGTTCGGCCATGCAGGAGGTCTTCGAGCTGATCGAGATGGCTGCTGCCTCAAATGCCAATGTGCTCATCACCGGGGATACCGGAACCGGCAAGGAGCTTGCGGCTCGCACCATCCATGAACGGAGCGCCAGGAGCGGCGGTCCGCTCGTCAAGGTCAACTGTTCGGCGCTGCCGGAACCCCTCCTCGAAAGCGAGCTCTTCGGCCATGCAAAGGGCGCCTTTACCGGAGCTATTAAAGACAAGATCGGTAGATTTGAGCTCGCGGATGGAGGAACGCTTTTTCTCGATGAAACAGGCGACCTTACCCCCTACATTCAGGTGAAGCTCCTCCGCTTTCTCCAGGAGCGCGAATTCGAACGCGTGGGCGAAAATCTGACGCGAAAAGCCGATGTCCGGATTATTGCAGCGACCAATCGCGATCTTCGCGAGCTGGTCCGGTCCGGCGACTTCCGCGAGGACCTGTATTACCGGCTTAAAGTATTTCCGGTCCACATCCCCCCTTTACGCGAGCGTAAGGAGGATATCGGCGCGCTGATCACCCATTTCATCGCCAAATTCAAGGCTTCCACCGGCAAGGCAATCGCTGGCCTTACTTCCGAGGCAGCTTTGACCATGATGGACTACTGCTGGCCGGGCAATATCCGGGAACTTGAAAACGCCATCGAGCATGCCTTCGTAACCTGTCGCACCGATGAGATCGGTATCTTCGATCTCCCTCTTGAAATTCGGCATGTGGAGCTGCGACTGAATCCATGTCCGCCGCGCAGAGGTGAGCAGGCATTACCTTTTTCAGGGAGTTTCGGGACAGGGGGAGACCTTTCAAAAGATCGATTGCTTGCTGTGCTTAAGGATCATGCGGGCAATCGGGGAAAAACCGCAGCAGCCCTCGGCATCGATCGCAGCACGCTCTGGCGGCACATGAAACGACTGGGACTTTTTCAAACCGGGCACTTGCCGTCAAATTCGTCCCGGTAATTTGAAAATCTTCGTAAGATGTGCAGAGGATTGGCAAAAAACGCGGTGGGGCGCATAAACCACCCTCACCGCGATCTCTTACCGCGCAGCACAAGCCTTACCAATTGCCGGTGTTAATGATTACCGGTCAGCTGTACCAGCTCTCTCTTTTCAAAATTTCCTGCCGAAAAGCGAACAACATACTGCCCCGCGGAAAGCCTGCTGTTTGCAAGCGAAAAAGAATAGCTTCCTGCAGGCTGCAACCGGTTGAATCCATAGACCTCTTTCCCGAGCAGGTCGTAGACCGCAATCGAAACAGGACTGGCTTTCGTCATCGAATAAGCGATCACGCCGTTCTTAAGCGAGAAGGCCGGCACATTCGCGAGGGAATTGTGCGGCAGCGTTGCAGTGGCGGAACCTACGGTAAACCACCATACGCTTGACCACGTTCCTGTAGTGCCGTTTACCACCGCTGCCCCGCGCCAGAAATAGGTAGTATTCTGGCCAAACCCGGAGACGGATACTGAGGTAGACGTTATATTCGACTTTTGGGTAATGACCGTTGAGAAGTCTAAAGTCGAATCAAACTGAAGCGTGTAAGAAGTCGCGCCGGCAACGCTTCCCCAACTGAAGGATACCGTGGTCGGAAGACCCGTGGCTCCCGCACCAGGCGAGGCGAGAACCGGAGCCGTTCCGCCGGAAGTGCTTCCCGAAGTGGTAAAATTCCATACGCTTGACCATTCCGTGGTATAAAAAGAGACATCACCCGCTTTCCAATAATATTTGGTGGTCGCCTTCAGCCCTGCAACGGCGGAGGACCTTGCAGTGAGACCGGTAAGGCTGACGACAGTAGTGGAAAAGGTCGAATTGGTCGCGACCTGCAGATCGTAGGTCGCTGCTCCGAACGCCGAATTCCAACTCAAAGTAACCGGTACGGCTACTCCGGTTGCGCCATTGGTGGGTGATGAGAGAGTCGGTCCCTGGGCAAAGGCACCGACTGCGCAGAGTAAGCATCCAACTAAAGGCAAAAACCATCTTCTGAAATGAGAATTTGACATCCTTCCTCCTGTTTTGAAGTTTTGTTCATCGTAGCTACGATCATCTCCCCATGGAGATGATGTGCCTGAGAAAGCACTTCAAAATAGTTTACGCAGAGAATCGCATGCCACCATTCCAAAGTTATCCGATCCGGATTCATGCCAACGAATCAATCCTGTTTGAAAGTCTTATATCACCCATAGAACCGTTTTTCAGCACGCATAAAGTTCCACCTGAACAGTAAAACCGATTATTCAAAATCAGAACTTCCCTGAATCCCGGGGAGAGGTATTTTTAGAAACATGAAGATTGCCGTTGGAATGAGCGGAGGAGTAGACTCTTCGGTCGCAGCCCTTCTCCTGAAGCGTGAGGGACATGGAGTAACCGGCATTACCATGAAAATCTGGCGCGGCAATGCATTGCCGTCCGGACCAAAAGGCAATGCGTGCTACGGACCCGAGGAATCCGAGGATATCGAGGCTGCAAAGTCCATTTGCGGGTACCTCGGAATTCCGCATTATGTGGTCGATTGTACCGAAGCGTATGAAACCATTGTCCTTGATAATTTCAGGAGAGAGTATCGCTCGGGACGGACGCCCAATCCCTGTGTGCGATGCAATCATGAAGTTAAATTCGGCGTGCTGCCGGGCAAGGCCCGGGCTATGGGCATTCAGTTTGAAAAGTTTGCCACCGGTCACTACGCGCGGCTGCAGACGAGCCTGCAGAATAATCACATTATGCTGCAAAAGGGCGTGGAAGAGCGAAAGGACCAATCCTATTTTCTCTACCGGCTGACGCAGGAACAGCTGGCCATGACGCTCTTTCCGCTCGGGCGCTATCGTAAAGATGAGGTAAGGAACGTAGCCAGGGAGGCCGGCCTGGCCGTTCACGATAAGGAGGAGAGCCAGGATTTTTGCAGCGGCAGCTATGGCGATATTGTCGGCACTGATACTCCCGGCGGCGAAATCACCGATATGACCGGCAAGGTGCTCGGGCACCATGCAGGAATATGGCAATACACGATCGGGCAGCGCAAAGGCCTCGGCATCGCTTACCGGGAGCCGCTCTATGTGGTCCGGATAGACGCGGCAAATAACCGCATCATGGTGGGGACCGGGAAAGAGACTCTAAAATCAACCTTCATGGTGCGCGATTGTGTAGGGTCCGGCTTTGAGGCGGCGGAGAAGGAATTTTCATCGGGTGTTAAGATCCGGTCTACCGCTCCGGCGGCGGAATGCCTGGTCACTTTGCTCGATACCGCCTCGGCTCGCATAACGTGCCGGGAGCCGCAGGCATCGATTACTCCCGGCCAATCAGCCGTTTTTTATCGGGGAGATCTGGTGCTGGGCGGTGGAATCATCGAAGAGGGCGGGGAATGAGTAAGGAAGCCCGGATGGAATTCGCCGAAGAAATGCTTCCGCCGAAGCAGGCATTTGTAACATCGGAATCGCTCGTGTCGGTGCTCGGGGTCATCTACTCCCACCGCAAAACCAGCGACGGCGGAGACATGTATCTCACCCGTTTCGGAATAGAGCACGCCGATCTTCTGGAAATCGATAACTGGTATGAACCGGCATGGTTTGAGGCAAAACGCGAGCGGCTGGAAGGGACAAGCGCCGTTTACCGGGTTCCGACAAAACCGGTTGCCGGCAAGAGCCTCGATCTGGTGGTGAAGAACTGTCGCGTCGGCGAAAATGTGCCGCTTGAGACCCGAACGCTTCTGGAATTCATCAACACGGAATTCAACAGCCCGTGGGAGGAATTTGCCCTTGTCATGGAACTCCGCGAGGGGAAATTCGGACCTCCCGAAATCCGGTGCAACTTACAGGAGCCGCTGGCCATCTATGTGCCTCCGGAACGCATGCAGGCCTGGCAAAGCGGCCGATCGTATGAAAAAATCAATCGAATCCGCGCCCGCCACCCGGGGATCGATATCGATATCCTGCGTCAATACAAGCTCATCTACGGGTGGATTTACGGCAAGGATCTCGTGCAGCTTTTCAGCGAGGCGGGATTCCGCGCCGAGGCATTGAAGGAGGTACTGCCCCCCCTCACCCTTAAGGCGATGCGCGACCTGGAAACAAAGGGGTATGTCGTCGTCGACATGAAGCCCTCGCATGTCGTTATCGGCGAGGAGGATACCTGCAGCATCGAAACCGTTATTGCGGCAGACGAAGAGGATACGCGGCGACTGCGCGCGGAGATGATCGGCGATCTCGTTTCCAGGGGAAGATTCTCAATAGTCGACTATGAACTTCTGATCAGGACCCCGGTCCATGAAGAGGAGGTCTACCGCACGCGGCGGCATTCATACCTTGACGATCAGCGTGACCGGTTTATTCCGACGGCTATGCCCACCCACCTGTCGGCGGTGGATATCCTGGGAGTGCCCTACGTTGTCGGACAGGCGGAAAGCACGGGAGGTACCCTCTGGGTTGTCGGGCGCAATGCGAGGCTATTCGATTATTTCCTTCCGGAACGCTGGCGCCGGACCCACGCATGGAAGCTTTCGGTAAATAATGAGGTCTATTACACCGTGACCAAAGATCATATCCACCTTGTCTGGAAAACTTCCCGGGTAGGGGAGCTGCCGGCGCCGGACGATACCTGC
The DNA here is from genome assembly GCA_003164335.1 of Fibrobacterota bacterium. Taxonomy (GTDB): domain Bacteria; phylum Fibrobacterota; class Chitinivibrionia; order Chitinivibrionales; family Chitinispirillaceae; genus BOG-1184. The sequence goes on along the minus strand of PLTF01000017.1, from coordinate 1,838 downwards.
TCCTTTCCTGAAAAGCTGGAGGCGTTCGGGTTCAACAGCCCCTTCGAAGAGTTTGCCATAGCACAGCGCCTTAATGAATATGCGGTTCCGACCGTTTATATGCGGGCGATTTATATGACCGGCGCTTCCCGGGCCGCACCGTTTATCGACCAGCGTCGTTACGATTCCCACCGCTCGCTCCGCGGAGCCGACGGCAGGCCTCTCTTGCGGCAGAATCACGACTATATCACCCTGCGAGGGTACTTCAACGGGCCCGACTGGTGGGTAGCGCAACAGACCGACCGGCTTTGCCGGCCTTTAAATCTTGAACAGGCGCTTGCAAAGGGACTGGTCGACTCCTCCTTGCAGGCAAGGCTGTTCGACCGGATCCAGGAACGGCTGAACACGGTCGGGTACGACGGCTCTTTACTTAAAGCAAACGACCTGCTGCTGGCGCTCGATCCGGACAATATCCTGCTGAAAGACGACGGCGGGCTTCCGGAGGTCAGAATTTGCAATTGTGAATTGATCAAGAAACGGGGCGGCGTCTAGGCGCACTATAATCTCTCCGCAGCAAGCTGCGGGGTTGGCGCCCGCTTATGCCTGTTCACTATCGGGGAGATCCCATCATGTACCGGCCATCACCGGAAATTCTTGACCGTTATGCATCGGTCCTTGTCGATTTTGCGCTGAATGACGGCGAGGGAATGAAAAAGGAAGAAGTGGTCCAGATTACCACGCAGACGCCGGGCATTCCACTGGCCGCGGCAGCCTATCGCCGGGTATTGCGAAGCGGCGGCTATCCGATCGTTTCCATCATCGAGGACGATTTTAAACTGATCCAGCTTCAGGAAGGGTCCGATGCGCAGATAGGCTTCTTTCCGGACGCCTGGTACCGCGGGATTGCCGACACTATCGACCATTCGATCAGAATTTTAGCCGATCGCGACCCCCTCTTCCTTTCCAGGACGGATCCGCATAAGATCATTGCAGCCGGCCAGGCCACGAAACCCTATCGCGAATGGCTCGATGCAAAGGAGGATGCCGGGAAGTTCACCTGGACGCTCTGCCTTTACGCAACCGAAGGCGTCGCGCGTCAGGCCGGCATGAGTCTCGAAGAATACTGGAGCCAGATAGAGTCGGCCTGTTTTCTTATCGATAGCGATCCGATAGCCAGATGGCGTTCGGTTAACGGCGAAATGCACCGGATTCTCACCACTCTTAACTCCATGCCCATAGCCAGCGTCCGGATTATCGCGCCATCAACCGACCTTACCGTGACCCTTGGTGAAAACCGGCTATGGCTGGGCGGCAGGGGACGCAATATTCCAAGCTTCGAAATTTTTACCTCGCCGGATTGGCGCGGCATCGAAGGCCATATCGCTTTTGACCTTCCCCTCTTTCGCTACGGCCAGATTATCAACGATATCGTTCTTGATATCAGGAACGGCCGCATAGTAAAGGCAACGGCCGCAGGGAACGAGCCGCTCCTGCGGGAACTGTTGTCCCAGACCAATGCCGATAAAATCGGCGAGTTTTCACTCACCGATCGCCGGTTTTCGCGGATCAACCGATTTATGGCCGAGACGCTGTTCGATGAAAATTTCGGCGGTGCCTATGGGAACACCCACCTTGCCGTCGGCAGGGCATATCACGACGCCTGCAGCCTGGATATCGGGAAAATGAGCGCCGAAGATTTCGATCGCCTGGGATACAACGACTCCCCCGAGCACACCGATATGATTGCCACCACTGATCGTACGGTGACCGCCACGCTGACGGATGGCAGCAGGGTAGTGATTTATGAGGGCGGAGAGTTCAGGGTTTAGCCGCTTACCGGGGCGGATAGATCACGAGTT
>PLTF01000034.1 GCA_003164335.1 Fibrobacterota bacterium | reverse complement strand
GGTCCGGCCGCTTTGGGCCGGGGTGAGGTTCGCACCTCCGCAGGAAGAGGAGTGTCTGAAGACCCGCTTTGGGGGCTTCAGACCAGGGGGAACCCGCGTAGCGAGGTTCCCCCACCAGAGCAGTAACTTATTTTATTTGCAGTTATTGGACGAATTTTAATTATTTTGTACCACAATGCAAAGAATCGATACAATCCGGGCAGGTTTATGCCGATCAATCCCGATACTCGCCGGAATGTGCGGCGCCCTGCTTTTTTCCGGCCATGCAACCTCGGCAATCGATATATCTCTGGAAGACAGCCTTTCGGTATTCATGGCAGGCGATGCACTGGTAACCCACCAGGAGCCATCGGGGTACAAGGGAGAGGAAAACGGATTCCTGCGTGCGGTTCTCGATCACAATATCGCCGACCAATGGTACGCCACCATCGGTATACGAGGCTATCAGGCGCTACCACTTCCGTATCTGGAAACCGGGGCTCTCTCATGGCGCGACAGCACTCTGCAAATCTCCGGCGGGTACCTGACCAGCCGCTACGGGATCTGCAAATATTATAAACCGTGGTCAACCTATTCTCCGCTCTTCGAGAATCCAATCATCTGGAATGACTATGGATTCGGAGGGTCGGTTGCCTGGCATTCCGGTTATGCGGTTCTGCAGGGGTGCGCCCTCATGAACTCCCGCGAAAACGGCTCAGTTAATGCATTCGCAGGCATCGAAACGCCGTCGTTTCGGGCCGGATTCCTCGGCGGATTCCAGACCTACTCCCTCGAGGACCAGGATAATAACGTTATCCTCGGTTTCGAGTTATCGGCAGGGAGCGATGCAATCAAGCTTCATACCGCTTTGTGCTTCGAGCGCAATTTAGGCTATTCCCTCTATTCCCAGACCGCCGTGGTGCCGGGGAATCGTTTCAACGGGTTCCTTGAAATGGAAATATCGCCCTGTCGCAGCTTCATTGCGGACCTGCTTGGCATCTATCGCCGTACGACGCTATATTATAATCAGATGCAGGTATTCACCGGAGTTGACTTCAGGTGGTTCATCGGGCGGATCTGGGGAATCGGCGGAGGTCCCGAGAGCCTCGATGATCTGGGAATAATCACCTGGACTCCTGGGTTGCGCATATTTCTGGCTCCCGCGCCCGATCCCACTTCGCAGCTATCCATCGGCATCGAGCGCACGTGGACCGGCACCTCTTCGCCTCTTTACGAATTGACGGGGAATGTATGCGTCGCTTTCTGACCAGGCTCTTTATTGCCGGCTTCGGATTTGCGCTCGTCGGCTCCTGCCTTCCCGGCTCCAATGTACCGGTCCAAACCTCCGGTGAACCTATAGTTTGCATTACCTTCGATGATGCGCACCCGACAGTATGGACAGTCGCCTTCCCCTGCATGCGATCGGTGGATACAAACTTTCGTGCGACCCACTTCTGTCCCATGATTTTCATGGATACGAACGTCAACGGGACAGGGGTTACCCTTGCACACCTGAAAGTTATGGAAGCAGCCGGGTGGGAGACCGCCGGCCACACCTGGCATCATCCGGATTTAAGCGCGCTGACGCCGGATTCGGCGGAGGAGGAGATCACCTCCTGCTACAATTACCTGGTGCGGAACGGCCTTCACCATGCAAGCTTCGCCTATCCGATGGGGAACTATAACGCCGCAATCCAGGCGCAGGTCGCCAAACTGTTTCCCAACATCCGGACCGCGCACGATTACCTCTATACCGATGGCGTCAACCGGAAGGACCTCGGATACTTTGCTGTCAAAGGAACCCACACGACCGCCGACATCATCGACCGCGTCGAGCGGGCGCGCGCCGTCGGATCGCCGCTGGTGATCATCGGCTTTCATGCGGTTCTGACCGATTCGGCACCTGCCATTTCTACCTATTATTCACGGGAGTCGATTTTGCGGGGTTTCCTGCAATACCTGAAGCAGCAGCAGCTTCCGGTGATGACCATCGATTCGGCGATGCGGGTACTCTGAGCGAGCTAAGGGGCATTAAAGAGGTTTTTCCTCATTCTCAAAGCAACATTGACGAGGCCGATCATCACCGGAACCTCAATGAGCGGGCCGATGACCGCCGCAAAGGCCTCCTGCGATCCGATACCGAACACACCGACCGCAACGGCGATCGCCAGCTCGAAGTTGTTGCTTGCAGCGGTAAATGACAGGCTGACGGATTCCTTGTAACCGATGCCTAACCGGCGCGTTGCAAAGATCGACCCGAAAAACATGATGAGGAAATAAACCGAGAGCGGGATGGCCACGCGAAGTACATCAAGCGGAAGCGCAATGATGGCTTTCCCCTTATATATGAACATGACCAGGATGGTGAAGAGAAGCGCAACCAGGGCAAAGGGGCCGATTGTCGGCATGAATCGCCCGGCATACCATTGTTCACCCTTCAGGGGTTCAAGGATCATCCGGGTAAGAAAACCGCCTGCAAAGGGAATCCCGAGATAAATCCCGACGCTGATCGCAACCTGCCGCATTGACACGTGCACGGCCTGTCCGGCGAGACCGAAAAGGGGCGGCAGCATCGTGACGAAAATGTACGCATAGAGGGCAAAAAAGAGTACCTGAAACACGGAATTGAATGCAACGAGTGCCGCGGCATACTCCGCGTCCCCCTGCGCCAGGCTGTTCCAGACGACAACCATGGCAATGCACCGGGCAAGGCCGATAATGATGACGCCGGTCATCAGATGCGGATGGCTATGCAGGAATATGAGTGCCAGGGCGAACATCAGGGCCGGTCCGACGACCCAGTTCTGGATAAGCGACAGGAGAAGGGCTTTCTTATCGGCAAAAACCCGGCCGATTTTCCGGTAGTTGACCCTGGCGAGTGGCGGATACATCATGATAATGAGACCCGCAGCGATCGGCACAGAGGTCGTCCCCACACTTATACGGGACAGGATCTCCGACATGCCGGGCCAGACCCGGCCGATAATAATACCAAGGCCCATGGCGGCAAAAATCCATACGGTAAGATATCTATCAAGGAATGAAAGACGTTTTGGGGCAACACCGGCCATTTACAGGCCTCCTCATTGGATTACAATGTATAGAATAAGTAAATTCCAGCGATAATCAGAAGTATACCTGCGGTCGTTCTGATAAGTTTTTCAACTTTCTGAATTTTGACAAGGTTTTTCCCTAACGAAAATCCGAAGACTAAGAACGATAATGGTATACTGAAGCCTATTGCATAGGAAATAAGGGTCACGAGAGCCCAGAGAATATGATGTTGCAGCACTGCTACACCCAGGATAATGAAAATGCCCGGATTACAAGGCAGGGAGCTGACCGCAACAGCGCCGCCGAAGACGATTCCAGAGACTCCCGGGCCAATAGCGCCCGCAGACCGAAGGAATCGTGGAAATTTTATTTTCGGAAGGCTGAATGGGAACAATTCGAGGGCACCTATACCAAATAGGATAGCTGCAGAGCCTGCAACGATTTTCCAGTAACCTCCTGAAGCCTTCTGGATGGTGTGTCCGGCAAATGCGACAAGACCACCTATTACCACCAGGGTAATGACAATTCCGCCCATAAACAAAAAGGAGGTTCGCAGTATCGTTCGCCGCTCCTCCTTGCGGGCGATAGAATACCCGGCAACAATTCCGATCAAGGGCAATGTACAGCAAACGCTTGCTGCTGCGCTGAACACACCCAACAAAAGCGCCGCAACAGCACCAGCAGGGCCGTATCCAGCCTGTTCAAACAATGCTCTGACTGTAGTAAGCAAGGGCTGCATTTTGGAATCTTCTTTTTGGAAAATTATTTACAACTTGAGTGCCCGCTGCCGGATGAACAGCAGCTCGATGGCTGCATAGCTGCCATAAAGGCCTGCAGCAAGTTCGTCTGCGTTATTTGGTTACCTCGAACGCCATGCATACCCTTCCCTTTAATGAGCACAAGGACGCCCGGCGGCGGCAGCTGCGAAGAAACCTTCGCGAAGTCCGGACAATCTCGCTTAAGCTGAAAAACCCCCATCTTCATGACTCTTGATTCAATGGCAGCTTTGGCGGCGAGAATCGCTTGTGCGATGTTCGGAGTCTTTTCCGTCTCATTATCAACCAGAAGAACAAAGACACCTCCTACTCCTTGTGCAACCGTATCAAGGGAAGCAAAGGATGCCAGCGAAATAAATGCCTCATATGGAGATGACGAGTTCTGTTTTTCTTCCTGCGGTGAGGCGGTTGATTTGGTATTCAGCGCAAGAGCCGCAGGATAGCCGGTCGGGGAGATCGTTGCCGCTGAAAGGGTTTTGCGAAGCAGAGAATGGCCGAGCGCGGCACTTGCAACGATAATGATTATCGCAAAAAGTATGATCTTCATTTTAAAGGATACTCCCTTTTTACTATTGCAGGAACAGTCCGAGCCGCATGGTATTTCGGACTTGTGTTCATTATTTTCCAGATTTTCCATTATTCCCAGCTTTCTATATTAAAGGAGATAAATTTTGTGGAAGCTTTTCTATAAATTTCCGGATATCGTCCCTTACTCGGCGGTACACTGCATGTATTTCCGCATCCGATTCCAACGTTTTCGCTATCCTGGGCGGATCATCAAAGCTGATATGGATTCTCTTTGCTTTTCCTGGAAAAACCGGGCAGCTTTCATTTGCAGAATCGCATACCGTAATCACATAATCGAAAGGAATGCCGATTACTTCGCTGACGTGTTTTGAACGCTGTCGTGAAATATCGACTCCGGCTTCAGCCATAACCTTCACGGCATTCTGATTGAGGCCATGAATTTCAATCCCTGCCGACCAGGGCTCAATGAGGTCGCCTTTGAGGACACGCGCCCAGCCCTCGGCCATCTGGCTCCGGCAGGAGTTCCCGGTGCAGAGAAAGAGGATTTTTAATTTGCCCATGATCAGCAGCACCCTTTACTTTTATTTGCGCCGATTTCGCAGTCGCAAACCGGTTCCCCGCCGGTAATCATTGCATTGAAGAGCGCCTGTGCGCAGCCGACCCCGGCATTGACAGAAATTGCTGCAAAAGCACAATTCTGTTTGCAAGCTCCGCATTCGATGCAGAGGTCCCGGTCGACGATTACGGCTTTCCCGCCGAGAATCGAAAATACGCCGCGCGGGCATACTTCTAAACATTTCCCGCATCCGATGCATTTATCGCTGTCAAGTTTCAAGGTGGTGACATTTTTCAGGTATTTCACAGTATGCTCCATTCATGCAATTTGTAAAAAATCAACAGAAGACCTGATATGCTGCAGGCTATAAGGTATGCCGGAACGGCAACCTTCATTTCCTTCTTCACTCCGGAAATGCCGGTGAAGGGCGTGCACCCGGTAAAATTTAAAGCAAGGTATGATGAAACAGCAACAAAAAAGAGGGCTGTTGCTGCAACTAACGATATACTACTGGAAAAATAGCGGTCAACTAACAAAATAGAAGGCACTATGATTACAATGCCTATGATGGCACCTTTTGCGGCAAAGCTTCGGAAGGGGATGATGGGGAGCAGTACCGGAGTAATGATTGTCCCGCAGATCATCGCCAAAAGTCCGGCGGCTATAATCGGCCAGGAGTGGAGTAGTGCGGGTTTGAAAAGAATGCCTGCAGGCTGAACCCCCATGATTATCCAACATCCGAGAATGACCCAGAAGAATTTTTTAAGAGCCGGAATGATTTCCATCGGTGTCAGGATGAGCCTGTCCCAGACCGGGAAGGTGACGGTTCGCATAGGCGTTGTTGCTTTTTGCCCATTATCGAGGTATGCCGGAAGATCGCGTGCCAGGATCGGACCGTAGTTGACACTGAATCCGGTTGCCTTTTTGACCTCATGCGCGGCGACACCCGGCGCTCCGAGCTGCGGCAGGATCAGCGTGCGGTGTTTTACCACTTCGCAGAGATGAACAGCTTCAATTCTGTTTACGAGCTCATTAGTCCCGAAGGTTCCTTTTCCTGCAGCGCACCAGACGTTGATGCCCTTCGTGTCGAGCACCAGGATCCAGGCGCTCCTGCCGGCCAGTTCTTTTCGAAGATGGCTGAGAGTCAGGCAATAGTTTGCGGTTACTATAACCGGCGCAGCATCGTCCGGATTCCCGAGTGCATACAAGCCGGGGTCGACCGTGTACTGCATGCGAAATCGGTTGCTGATCCTACAGGCAACGAACCCCCGGCGATCAGCAGATGTCAATTCAGAAGTAAGATGCTTCGGAGTGGATACCGGGGCGGTACCGCATCCGCACGATTGTTCCGCGGGCACTGATCCGCAGCAGGGGTTACTTTTTTCTGCCATTTCTTGCCGTACCTTTCCTCATGGTATTTATGAGCCGGTTTCTGCAGAGAATTTCCGGATCCATCCGGAGAATCTCAGCCAAACGGTCCTGGTCGCCGACTACTTGCCGATCCCGTTCGAGGGATGCAAACACAAAATCCAGAGCTTTTTGAACGATTCCGGCATGGTCCGAGGTCGAAGGAAGGCGGTAATAAATCCATCGCTCCTCTTTCCGGGAATCCACGAGACCGGCTTGTTTCAGTATAGACATGTGTTTTGATATGGTTGAGGGAGCAAGGGCTAAAAGCTCGATGATCTGGCAGACGCAGAGTTCCCCTCCCCGCAGAGCCAGAAGTGCCCGCACACGGCTTTTATCCGAAAGGGCACCGGTGATAGCAACTAAATCATCCATTGATTCTACCCTATTTCAGGAATTACAGACAGTTCTATGGTTCGCCACATAACGAAATATATACTGCGGCAGAATTTTTCGTCAAATAAAATGAATCTCTGGACCGGAAACCGAATCGGCCTCCCGAATGATGTAATTTTTTATGACTAAGACCATTGATTACCTACGTTTTCAAGAAGGGTTTACCGACTTTTGGCATCCGATCCCGCTCTGCAACGTCTTTCGCTTCTAACCGGAAACAGTGCCCTTGAACTTCTTGCCCGAACGAAGGTGATCGTCTTCGGACTCGGGGGAGTAGGGGGCTGGTGCGCCGAGGCACTCACCAGGTCGGGCATTGGAACGATCGCCATCGTCGATTCGGATGTGGTCTGCATCACCAATATCAATCGCCAGGTTCAGGCAACGTCGCTTTCGGTTGGAAAATCCAAAACTGCCGAGCTCGGGCGCCGGCTTCGCGAAATCCGTCCGGAGGCAGCCATCATCGAAATGCAGGCTGCCTATCGTCCTGCCACCGCCGACCGGTTCGACCTCGCGGCTTACGATTATGTCCTTGACTGTATCGACAGCATCTCCTGCAAGGTTGAACTTATCATGCGTGCTTCGAAGGCAGGAGCACGGGTATACACGGCCCTCGGAGCCTCGGCGAAACTGGATCCGACTCAGATCGCCGTCGGCTCATTGTGGGACTCGTACAACTGTCCGCTTGGAAGATACGTGCGAAAAAGACTTCGGCAGGCGGGGTTCAGTGGTGAGGTCACCTGCGTCTACAGCCCTGAGGAGGTTCGGCGTTTTCCCGGTGAGGAACTTTGCGGAACCGCCGCATGCCTCTGCCCCCAACGGGCTGCCGGGGAAGGGGAGGGCGAACAGGGCGAAGAGTGGTGCTCGCGCAAAAAACAGATCAACGGCTCGGCAGTGCATATAACCGGCACCTTCGGCTTTATTATGGCAGGGCTCGTTATACAGGATGTGGTGAGACGGTCAACGGAAGTTCAGGGCAAATGACAAGTGCAACGATTGCAGCTTCACGGAGCGATTCGCCTCAGCGCGCCGGGAACAATTAGGCATCATGGCCGCCGTATATTATAATTAATTTTCGGAGTTCTTTGTTCCTGTCTCATCCCGGTTGCGAAATTGTCATCCCGGAGACGGCAGAATCGGCATACCGGGTACCTAACGACCAGGCAGGAATCGGGCATCGTGCATAATTTGACATCAAAGAGATCGGCAGGAGATGCCTCATCGCTGCAGGGGAGTTCGGGAGCGTTGTTGGGCGGCGAGGATGCCGATATTCAAATTGCCCGCAGGGTGCTGGGAGCCTCGATTCCCCGGAGCCTGCCGACCATCGATGGACTCGCCGCGGCGACTCTCTTTTGTCGGGGCTCCGCCGCAGGCGGGGATCATCTTGAAATAGTTCCCCTGTCGGAGAATAAAATTGTCTTCCTCATTTTTGAGACGTGCGGACACCGTCTTCCGACCTCGCTCATTACTCTGTATGCTGTATTAAAGTTTTCGGACCACATCCGGGCGCTGCAATCGCCGCGCACCATTATCGAGTGCGTCAATAGCGAAATCCTCAGCCGAATAGCTGCCGGATATTACCTGACAGCCTTTGTCGGGGTCCTCGATCTCGAAAAATCGACATTCACCTATTCCGGCGCAGGACACTGCCCTCAGCTTCTCTACCGCAAAGAAACCGGTACGATGGAACAGCTTCCGTCCCGGGGCACCGTTATCGGAATTTTCGAAAGGGGTTTTTTCGGAGAGACGACCGTGCGGATCTTTCCCGGCGACTGGCTGTTGCTCTTTACCGACGGTATGTCCGGCATTTTCGGCGACAGGGATGCACATGCCGGCCATAACCGCTTTGAAGAGCTCCTCAAGGAGGAACTGCCTGATGCAGCCCCGGAGATCCTTGCCGACCGGCTTCGCGCGCGGATAGAACGGCCGGACCCAGCGGCAGGTTTGCATGACGATGGCTCCCTGCTTGCGGTCGAGGTCCTGACGCAATCGAAACGGAATCGGATCAAAGAATTCCTGGGATTTCCTGCCGATGCGCCGATGTGCCTGCATACCCTGAATTACTTTGACGAAATTGACCGTGTGGTCGGGGCAATCCTGAAATCGATGGATGCATCAGGATTTGCCGATGAGACTATCCGCAGGATGAAGATAGCCCTTATCGAACTTCTTGCCAACGCTATTCTGCATGGCAACAAAAGAGACTTTACCAAGAAAATCCTTGTGGGCAATGTGGTGACCACGGACGAGGCGATAATCGCCATCATGGACGAGGGGGAGGGATTTGAGCCCGATTGCGTTCCCGACCCGACATTGCCGGAAAATCTCGAAAAGGATTCCGGCAGGGGCTTGTTCCTGGTACGGCATTTTGTTGACAAAATAGATTATAACGCATCGGGAAATCGCGTTACCATCACGAAATATCACTCCGGCTTCAAGAACCATGGCACGTAGGCGGCTCGGGATTGCAGGGTATATGGGGGCCGGCAAATCGACCGCAGCCCGGTTACTTGCGCAGGGTGGCGGTTCGATTATCGATGCAGATCGGGCGGCAAAAACACTTATGCAGGAGAGCCGCCAGATCAGGAGTCGCCTCGAGGAAACCTTCGGTGCCGGGGTAGTGGAGCGGGGCGAGATCAGGTTCGATCTTCTCGGACGGGCCGCTTTTGCCTCGGCGACAAGCATTGTAAAGCTCAATGAGATCGTCCACCCCCCGCTTATCAATTTTCTCCGGAATCGCCTGTCGGAGTCCGATGACCATACCCTCATTCTCGATGCTGCACTTCTTCCCCTGTGGCGACTCGAATCGTTTTTCGATACCTGCCTGTGGGTGCAGGCTCCCTTTGAGATGAGATTTCACCGCATTCTGTCCGGCCGTTCCGGCCTCGGCGAGGATGACGTCAAAGAAAGAATGCGGCTTCAGGAACAGGTACTTGCCCAACCGGCACCCCGTTATCCCTGGAAAATAATTGACAACATCGGAAGTTTGGGGCTCTTAGAGGGAATATTGAAGGATTTCCGGTAGGAAAATGGTAATGCTGTGAAATTATTTATCGCGGGAATACTTCTTTTTCTGGTTGGATGTTCTGCCTCGAAGATAATTGTTCTCCGGCACATGATGACCGACGACTATCCCCGGAAAACGTTGGGAATTCTCCCGATTGAGCCCGGTATGTTCGTTGATGCGGATTTGCTTGATACACTTGACATAAATCTGCCGGTTTACTTCAAATCAAAAACCAGCTTCGGCAATGTCGCCGCAGTTCCGGAGAGCCTTTCGAGAAGGCAGCCGACGATTACCAGAACTCTGCCGTTTAAAGGACATGACTCATTATCATTCACGATTCCCGACTCATTGTATGTCAATAATAGAAGGGTAGATTATCTCCTCGCCATTGGTGACTTCCAAATCCAGTCGAAGCATACTTCTACGCCCATCCCGCTCGCGGTTGTACCCCTTCCCGGTGTCACTTTTGTTGCATGGGCCAATGTGAAGGGGACCAGAGTAGACTGCTCTTTCCAATTTGCACTTTGGGATTATGCACTAATGCAGATTGTTTCCTATGGCCGGATTAAAGGCAAAATAGCTCAGGGGTATTTTAATCGCCTGGTATATAACCCGGGAAATAATTCCATTGCCCTGTTTGATGAGGTAGTAAGAAAATCCTTATTCGTGAAATAGTTTGCCGCGAGGCTGTGAGTGGCCATGAACAGAAACGGGCTGCCTCCTGCGTTTCTAATCCGACTATCTTGGCCCCTGCGTGCTCCCTTAGGGGGAGGGGCATTCATCGGAAGTCCCGACCGGTCGCCCATTGCCCGGACGGTGTTATCGAGCAATATCAATTATCTGCCCGGGTTCTTCAGCCAGTGAAAGCAAGACCATCGGCATTTATTATGAACCTTATCTGGATTCCAGCAGCAGGCCTTCGGCATTAAATCGCGAAATTTCAAGCCGGTAGAACAGAATAAGTTTGATTTAATAAATTGCGGAGCTTAATTTATATAGAAATCATTAATGGCGATCCTATTGCCGATAGATGCCGGGCCGACGCGGTCTGTGAGCCGATAGTCGCTACAAATCAAAAGGTTGTGACAGAAAAATATTTAAAACCATAAAGGGTGAGGGGGAGACTGTACTATGAATTTGATGGAAAAGACGGCATTTTTTGCCATGTCGATGATGATTTCCTATTGTTCCATTGCCAGGGCAGATGCCATCCTTGCCTCGGATACCTCGGTAAGTCCTGTTGCCGTAGCAGTAAACCCGTCGACCGATAAAATCTATATTGCGAATTATGGCGGCAGCACGGTCTCGGTCATAGACGCATCTGCCAATAGCGTAACGACTATCGGCGTTGGATCAAATCCCTGCGCGGTTGCGGTGAATCCCGTGACCAATACGATTTATGTGGCGAATAACGGCAGCGGCACGGTCACGGTTATTAACGGAACAACCAATGCAACATCTCCCGTAACTGTCGGCTCAACTCCGTGTGCCCTTGCCGTGGACCCGGTAACCAACAGAATTTATGTGGCGAATCAAGGCAGCAATAATGTCACCGTAATCAATGGAACGAACAATACGACGACCACCGTCGGCGTCGGAACAACTCCGGAAGCGATCGCCGTGAACCCGGTTACGAACATGATTTATGTGGCGAATAACGGCAGCAACAACGTTACCGCAATAAGCGGAGCGACCAATGGTACCACGACCATCCAAGCCGGAACCACACCCACGGCAATAGCGGTAAACCCGGTGACCAACATGATATATGTGGCAAATTACGGCAGCAAAAATGTTACGGTCATTACCGGCGCCACCGGTACCGCAAATACCGTCGGCGCCGGCACCAATCCCTATGCTCTGGCGGTGAACCCGGTGACGAATATGATTTACGCGGCAAATCAGGGCAGCAATGATGTCACGGTCATAACCGGAGCGACCAACGCGATAGCTACCATTCCCGCCGGAAACTATCCCTATGCCATAGCGGTAAACCCGATTTCGAATAAAGTGTATGTGACGGATTATGTCGGGGGAACGGTCACGATTATCAATGCAGCGAACGATTCAACGTCGTCCCTCCCTACCGGCAGCTTTCCGGTCGCAGTCGCGATAAACCCGGTAACCGATAAAATTTACACAGCGAATAAAAACGGAAACGACGTTACCGTCATCGATGGAGGGGTCATTTCGACCGCTACGATTACCGGGGGAACAGGCGCTTATGCCGTTGCGGTGAATCCGGTGACCAACAAAATTTATAGCGCGAACAACGGCAGCAATAATGTCACGGTAATAAACGGCGCTACCAATGCGGCGACCCTGGTGAGTGTGGGTTCGGATCCCGATGCGATTGCGGTCAACCCGATAACCGGAAAGATTTATGTTGCGAATGAGGGCAGCAAAAGCGTTACGATCATCGACGATGCAACCGATACGATAACGACGGTAAGCGCAGGAACCAATCCTTTTGCGATAGCCGTGAACCTGGCAACCAATAAGATTTATGTTGCGAATTATGGCGGCAGCTCGGTAACGGTGATCGATGGCGCGACCAATTTGACCACAACCGTCGGTACGGGAACGGGGCCCAGTGCCATTGCGGTAAACCCGGTAACCAATAGAATTTATGTTGCGAATGCGGGCGGCACGGTTACCGTGATAAATGGAGCTACCGACTCGACGCAATCTATCGGGGCAGGCAATGTCCCCGATGCTATCGCGGTGAACCCGGTGACCGACAAGATTTATGTGGCGAACGAAAACAGCGGCAACGTCACCGTCATCGACGGGGCTACCAATGCAACCACATCGGTGACTGTCGGTTCTGAACCGCAGGCCATAGCGGTGAATACCGCAACCGATATGATTTATGTGGCGAATTACACAACCGGCAGCGTCACGGTAATTAATGGAACGAACAACGCAGCGACAACCGTAAATCTCGGATCAGGGTCAGGTCCCCAGGCACTGGCGGTTAACCCCATTACCAATACCGTAAGCGTTGCAAATAATACCAGCGGCACTATTTCCATTATCGACGGAGCGACCAATGCAACCACTACCTATAGTGCAGGGAGCTATCCGAACGATGTAGCGGTGAACCCCGTGACCGGTGCACTGTATGTGCCCAATAACGGAAGCAGCAGCGTCACTGTCCTGACGCCGGCATCGGTAAACGATACCAGGGTCGCGGCGGTTGCCGATTCGTTACCCGGGCAAATAAGTTTTGTTTCTAAACCGGCACTGATCGGCAAGGCGGTCAACGGCGCCTTTACCGGGAAATGCGGTATCCAGGGCGTCTTTAACCGGGTGAACACGGCTCAGAGCTCCTGGAACGGAGCTACCATTACTTCCGGGGCCGGCACCGATTCGACGATGTGGAGTTGGAGCTTCGGAAATGCCGATTCATTGCTTTTCGGACAAAATTATCTCTGCATCTTTGCGACCGATTCCCAGTGCGGGACAATGAATAACCTCGGCATGGGCACATCGTTTACCGGAAATGTACGAGTGTATCCTCTCTATTACACCAGTGGGATTTCCTCGCTTTCGTCGCCGGCCAACGGTGCCGCCAACCAGTCGATCTCGCCGACGCTTGCCTGGGGCAAGGTGCGCGGGGCCGCCTCCTATGACCTGCAGGTATCGACTGTTTCCACCTTTTTAACGACGGTTGTCAATCAGTCCGGCCTGACCTCAAGTAGCGGTTCGGCGAGCGGCCTTGCCAACAGCGGCCAGTATTTCTGGAGGGTTCAAGCCTCGAATTCGGGCGGAGCCGGCTTGTGGTCTGCGGTGTGGAGTTTTACCATTGCCGCAACTTCGGTGGCACCGGCGGACAAAATCGCGGTCGGGCAATCTTTCTGCCTGAAAAATGGACTCTTGACCTACTCCCTTAACCGGGAGTGTCCGGTACAAATCATGATTTACAATATGCTCGGAAGAAAACTGTTCGCGTTCAATCGCCTGCAGTCGGCAGGAAGCTATTCTGTGTCGGTAAAGAGCCTGAATCTCTCCGCGGGTGAATTTATTGTTCATTTCAAGGCCGGGAGCCTGGAAAAGCAAATGGTGGTCATGGGCAGATAGCTGGATGGATGAAGGATGAAGGAGCATCTTCTGTGACACGTTTAGGATCGCCCGCTCTAGTACCGAGACGCATGATAGGCGATGCTGCTCCTTCGCAGCCAAAGAGATTGTGAACAGGCACAGCGAGCGCATGGCAGGCTGCTTTCGGGGTCCCCGGAGCTCTGCTCCGGGGTTAGCGAGCGAATTACAAATATTTCCTCTCCTATAGAAGATGGCAGGCTGCTTCGCGGTCCCCGAAGCTCTGCTTCGGGGAGCTTCAATGGGATAAAAAAAAGGGGCGACCTGCCGGTCGCCCCCGTACTACGCATCGCCTTTACCCCTTTCGGGAGCAAGCGCTATTTTGCCAGAACCTTCCACTCGACGCGGCGGTTAGCCTGGTTGCAGGCATCATCGTCGGCGGCGCAGCCGGTTTTAGCCAGCTGTTCTTTGCCATAGGAAGTAGTCTCGATCCGGTCGGCCGCAATGCCGTAGGAGGTCAGGTATTGCTTGACCGCCTTGGCCCTCCGCTCCCCGAGGCCCAGGTTGTACTCTTCGGAACCGCGCTCGTC
Organism: Fibrobacterota bacterium; assembly: GCA_003164335.1. Lineage (GTDB taxonomy): Bacteria > Fibrobacterota > Chitinivibrionia > Chitinivibrionales > Chitinispirillaceae > BOG-1184. The sequence goes on along the minus strand of PLTF01000034.1, from coordinate 2,858 downwards.
GCAATTGCCCTGGGCAAGCACGCGGAATGACGCATGCCCCTGCAGGAATTTGGCAGCAACGCCGAGACTCGCGACGGCATCGCTCCTCAGGTCATATTTGTCAAAATCAAAATAGACGGTCTGCAGAGCCTGGCGCGCTTCGGCATCCATATCGACCGGTTTGAACTCCTCCGGTGCGGTCGCCGGGGCCGGCGTTTCGACTTTAGGGGTCGGTGCGGGCGCCGCCGGCTTTGCTTCCGGAAGCGCGGGTTGCGGCATTTTTGCTGCGTGGTGGCATCCGCCAAGTCCTAAACCCAGCGCTGCAATGGTAAGAACTGCTGCTCGATAAAACGGCTTCATGGGATCCTCCTGATCTTTATCCGTCCACGGTTGAAATATTTATTACGAAGGCTTTTTCTCTTTATTGTTCCTGATTAATATAAAATCGGCTGTGCCGGATTGCAAATGCAGCCGCGCTCCCCCCCTGCCTGCCGGTAAAGTATAGCGGCACGGATCCGCTCCTGCGCCCGGGAAGCCCCGAACCATTTCTCCCCGAACAGGGTTTAACGGAAAGGCTTCACCGTATATAGGTATGAAAATTGAATACCAGCAAATTCCGGGCCGAAATTACGTTTTCACAAGCGTTTAAGCAGCAGTCCAAAGGCATCGCCGAGGATCGACAGCACCCGGACAGCCAGGAGATGGTCTTTCGGCTCATTTGTTTCAAGAAGCAGGTAGCAGTAATCATAAAGGTAGAAGAGGCCCTGGGATAGATCGTCGCTGACCCGGAGGGAGCTTTCGAGTTCAGCGAGCAGATTCTGGGCTCTGGCAAGCAGATTTCGGCAATGGGGCATGTCGAATAATGCCGACTGCCGGATCCAGAGGGTTGCCCGGGAGTGCATCATCCAGACAATCCGTGGATGAGTCGCGGTCCGCAGCTGCATGAGCGCATACCGGCCGGCAATGTCCGCACGTCTCGTCATACCGCTCCCCTTCTCCTCGACTGCGCTCTCCGGTTGCGAATCGCACCCGCCCGCTTACTGCAAAAGACCTAAAATGTGGTTCTGGGTGATCTCACTATAGCGGGAGAAGGTCCTCATTGCACCCTCCTGCATTATCTGTTGCCGCGTAAGATCGGCGAGCCCGGTGGCGACATCATCATCCCGATCCACCGATTCCGCCGCCTGCGAATTGATCATCGCCGCCGATAGAGTATCGCCTGCGGAGCCGAGCCGGTCGATAACCGCCCCGAGGTTGCTGATCTGCTGATTAACCGTGGCAAGCGCCTGGGCGATGGTGCCCAATGCGGCTTCGGCCTGGGATGCGGTTGCTATCGAGGTTGCCTGCTGGCTCTTGGCGAGGGATGCGAAATTCACAGCCGGCAGCTCCACGGTGTTAGCTTCATCCGCACCGACCTGCACCTGCGAAGAACCGGAGCCGGGTCCGCTTCCATTTGTCAGGGACTGCTGATTGTAGCCGGTTACGTCGGCGATGCGGCCTATCTCCTGGCTGAACGCCTGGTAATCGGTATTAAGCGCGGACCGTTGGGTATCCGTCAGGGTGCCGGAACTTGCCTGCAGTGCAAGCTGGTGCTGGCGATCGAGGAGGTCGGAAATCTCGGTACCCGCCCCCTGGGCGATATCGAGCGCCGCCGAGGCATCGGAAATCTTCTGCGAGGCCTGCTTGAATTCGCGCACCTGCGTGGTCAGCTGCTCCGCAATACCGTCTCCGGCACCATCGGCGTTCGCGGCATTAATGCGCCTGGCGGTTGCCAACCGGCACAGAATCTTCTCTAATTGACGGTTGGTTTTGCTGAGAGCGTTTTCACTTTTCTTTGATCCGGTAAGAAACGGCTGACTGCCCGTGCCCTGGACGTCCATATCGCACCTCCCTGAAATGAGTAACCCATAACTTCCCCACTTCTTTGATCGGCATTTTTGAACAAACCTTTAGGTCTATTTTTCGGGCGTCTTCGGGCTAACAGGGATAATACATTGATTTGAAATGAATTATACCATAGAGAAAAGAATAAAATAAAGTTGCCGGTGTGGCAGGGAAACCGGGCTTAGATCAGATGTCGGCGAGGGGAGAACCGGGCTTAAATCAAATGATAGTGAGGGGAGAACCTCGCTTCGCGGGTTCTCCCTGGTCTGAAGCCCCCAAAGCGGGTCTTCAGACACACCCTCTCCTGCGGAGGTGCGAACCTCACCCCGGCCCAAAGCGGTCGGACCTCTCCCACAAGGAGAGGTTATATAAAAGCAAATAGAAATTAAGACCATCACAGATTTTTTGATGCCTTTGGTATAGCCTTTTAATGTGTTTTCTACCCTAAAAGAGGGCGTTGCGGGAGGGAGAGAGCGTTTGCCTTCAGGCAAACATCGCCTCTCCCTTCCGCAGGAAGGGGTGAGTCGGAGANNGCTTTGCGCGGCTCCGACCAGGGGGAACCATTTTTTGATGGTTCCCCCCCCAAGGGCCTTTGATTTAAGCCTCGTTCCCTCACCTGAGCAGTAACTACATAGAATATCTCTCGGTTCATAACTCCTTCCCTCCAGCCTTACCGTTCTCCAAAAGGAAACCTTTTCTGCACCTCCCCTATTGACACCGCTTCCGCTGAGCGGTAATTTAATAGTGAACAAGCAGGAGGAGCCCATGCCGGATATCTTCGCCTACAGTGACAGCCGCCTGTTCCTCAAGGACTTTTACGAGGAACGGAAAAAGGCCAACCCAACATTTTCTTACCAGCAGTTCGCGAACAAGGCGGGGTTCAAATCCAAATCCTTCGTTTTCAACGTTATCACCGGCAGCAAGACGCTCTCCAAAAGCGCGCTCCTCGCCGCGGCCCAGGCAATGGGGCTTGTCAGGTTTCGAATTGATGGTCA
>PLTF01000003.1 GCA_003164335.1 Fibrobacterota bacterium | reverse complement strand
CCTTATCTGCCTGATAAACCAGGCCGGCTACCTGTTGTGGCAACAGATGAAAGTCCTGGAAAAAGAATTTCTTGAAAATGGCGGCTTTACCGAGCGGATGTACCAGGCGCGTAAAAATATGGGTCGAAAGCCATGACCTCCTTCACCGAATCCGATATCGAAATCCTCGCGCTCGACGAGCTCAAGGGGCTGAACTATTCCTATATTCCCGGCCCGTCTATAGCGCCCGACATAGATGCCCTCCAGCCCTCCTTCCTCGCCGAACCCGCCCCGCCTTACGGAGAGCCGGGGAAACGCGGAAGTTACGAAGAGGTCATTTTAAAGCACACGCTTGAAATGGCTATCAACCGGCTGAATCCTGCTTTGCCGGAATCCGCGCGGCAGGAGGCTTTCAAGAAGGTTTTATCACTTTATTCTCCTGAGCTTCTTGCAGCGAACGAGGCCTTTCACCTGCTTTTTACCATTGGCGTACCAGTCACGGTGCGAAGGAATGGCGAGGAACGCGGCGAGCGGGTGTGGCTGGTGGATTTCGCGAACCCGGAGAACAACGTCGTCTTTTGCATAAATCAGTATACGGTCCAGGAGAAGAACCAGACCAAGCGCCCGGATATTATTCTTTTTGTTAATGGCTTGCCGCTCGTGGTAATCGAGCTCAAGAACCCTGCCGACGAGCAGGCAACGGTGCGCAAGGCTTTCGACCAGATCCAGACCTACAAGAAAATCATCCCTTCGCTGTTTTTCTATAATGCCATTTGCGTCATTTCCGACGGGCTCGAAGCCAAAGCCGGGACGCTCTCCTCGCCCTTCAGCCGGTTCCAGACCTGGAAAACCATCGACGGCAAAAAAGAGTCCTCGCCGCACATGAGCCAGCTCGAAGTATTGATCAAGGGGATGCTCAATAAGACGACCCTCCTCGACCTCATCCGGAATTTCATCGTCTTCGAAAAAGATAAGAAGACCGATACAAAAACGGGTATCATGCAGGTCGAGACCGTAAAGAAGATCGCTGCGTACCATCAGTACCATGCTGTCAATAAAGCGATCGAAAGAACGCGCATTGCAACCGCAGAGCTGGGCAATCGTAAGGCCGGCGTCATCTGGCATACGCAGGGCTCGGGAAAAAGCCTTTCTATGGTATTCTACGCCGGAAAGCTGATCCATAACCTCGATAACCCGACCATTGTTATTATTACCGATCGTAACGACCTCGATGAGCAGCTCTTTGATACCTTTGCAGGGTCTACAAGCCTGCTCGGCACCGTCCCGGTTCAGGCGGAGTCGCGCGAGAATTTAAAATCTTTACTCAAGGTCGCCTCGGGCGGCATCGTGTTCACGACCATCCAGAAGTTCTTTCCTGAATCCGACCGGTCGGCATACGACCTGCTTTCCGACCGGAGGAATATCATCGTCATTGCCGACGAGGCGCACCGCACGCAGTACGGGTTCAAGGCAAAGTTTATCGATACAAAGGACAAAGCTGGAACGATAACCGGGAAACGCCGTGCTTATGGGTTTGCGAAATACCTGCGGGATGCGCTGCCGAATGCGGTGTTTATAGGCTTTACCGGAACGCCGGTTGAAAGCACGGATGTCAATACGCCGGCGGTTTTCGGCGATTACGTGGATATCTACGACATCGCCCAGGCGGTCGAGGATGGCGCAACGGTTAAGATTTACTATGAAAGCCGCCTCGCAAAGATCAATCTTACCGAAGAGGGCAGGCGGATCATAGAAGAGTTCGACCGCGAAATGACCGACGATCCGGCAGCCGATATGAAGAAGGCCAGGGCGAAGTGGACAAAGCTGGAGGCGATTGTCGGTCAGCCGAAGCGGTTAAAAAATCTTGCTCTCGATATCGTGAAGCACTATGAAAAGCGCGCGGAGGTTTTTGAAGGCAAGGCCATGATCGTTGCCATGAGCCGCCGCATTGCCGTTGCGCTCTACGATGAAATAATCGCGTTGCGGCCTGCGTGGCATAGCGACGACTTAAAAGCCGGCGCACTGAAGGTCGTCATGACCTCATCGTCCTCCGATAAAATGGAGTTCGACCCCGAGGATCCGGAGGGGCTCGTCATTCCGGCATGCCACCGCACAAATAAGCAGGACCGCCGCTTGCTCTCCGAACGCATGAAAGATCCGCAGGACGGGCTGAAGCTCGTTATCGTCCGCGACATGTGGCTTACCGGCTTCGATGTTCCCTGCCTCCATACCATGTATATCGACAAGCTGATGAAGCGCCATACGCTCATGCAGGCAATCGCCCGAGTGAACCGCGTGTTCCTGGACAAGCCGGGCGGGCTCATCGTGGATTACATCGGTATCGGGAATGCGCTTCGGGAGGCGCTCGCCTTTTATTCCAACTCCGGCGGCAAGGGCGATCCGGCAGAGACGCAGGAGAAGGCGATTGAGCTCCTCTTCGAAAAGATCGAAGTGGTGCGCCAGATTTTCCACGGCTTCGATTACAAGCGCTTCTTTACCGCCCCTACCTCGCAGCGCTTGTCGATCATCCTGCAGGCCGAAGAGTTCGTCATTGCAAGGGAGCACGGCAAGGAACGGTTCATCAAGGAATCGACTGCGCTCTCAAAGCTTTTCGCACTCACCGTGCCCAATGAAGAGGCGCTGACGCTATCGGATGAAATAGCCTTCTTCCAGTCGGTGCGCGCACGCCTCATGAAATTCGAAATCGATGGGGGCGAAGCGAAAAAGAACTATGAAACTGCCATCCGGCAGATCGTTACCCAGGCGGTAGAATCGACCGGCGTTATCGATATCTTCGACGCTGCGGGCATCAAGAAGCCGGATATCTCCCTGCTTTCCGAAGAGTTCCTCATGGAAGCCAGGGGGATGCACCATAAGAATCTCTCCATGGAGCTCTTGAAAAAGATCCTGAACGACGAAATAAAAACCCGCCTCAAGTTCAATATCACCGAGGGCAAAAAGCTCCTGGACATGCTCGAAGCATCGATCAAGAAGTACCAGAATAATCTTCTGACTACGGCGGAAATAATCGAGGAGCTCATCGAGATTGCCCGGAAGGTCCGCGAAACCGACGATATCGCCTCGAAGCTCAAGCTGTCGAAAGACGAATACGCCTTCTACTCCGCGCTCGGGGTCAACGACAGCGCAGTCAAGGTCCTGGGCGATGAGACCCTGAAAAACATCGCGCGCGAAATCGCGGAAAAGGTGCAGCGGAATGCCTCGATAGACTGGACTCTTAAGGAGTCGACCAGGGCAAAGCTTATGGTTATCGTCAGGCGAACGTTACGGAAGTACGGCTATCCGCCCGATCGGCAGGAACGGGCGGTGGATACGGTGCTCAAGCAGGCGGAGGTGATGGCGGATTATTGGGTAAATGCAGATAACTAACCTTATCAAATTCCTAACTGGAAAGGGGATCCTCTTTCAAGCATTGCAAGGCAGAGTAGGCCTTAGCCCGCAAACCGCTCATAGAAGTGGAGCAGCGGGCAAGCGAACTGCTGAAGAGAATTAAGCAGCAGAAGGAAAGCATTGAGAAAGGCAAAGGCCGAAGGAAATAATTCATGGAGATCCGGCGGAACCGGGCAAAGATGATGCTCTTCTCGGTCCATCCGAATAAATCAAAAAAATCAAGCACTTTATCCCAATAAATGGTATATTATAATCATGGCGGCATTCCGGGTCATTGCCCGTAAGGCGGCACTTAAAAGGATTCGAAAAGCGCCGGAGCGCGTTCAGGAACGCTTCGCGCTGCTTCTCGGCGACCTTGCCGGAGGCGGGCCATTCCGGGCTGAGTGGCCGAATTATTCGCCGCTCGGCGATGACCGCTATCACTGCCACCTCGGATATAGCTGGGTGGCGTGCTGGTCGTATCAAAAAGAAATTGTAACCATCGAGGTGTATTATGCAGGCAGTCGTGAAAGCGCCCCGTATTAATGTGACCATTTCCGGGCGGGGCATCAAAAGCGTGGTTCATGAGCTGGAGAAAGGAATTGCCGGGCTCAAGGTTCGGTTTATCCCTGATGATGTTGATCCGTGGATCGAGGATCCTGTCACTAAGGCCGATGAGCAGGAAACCGTTAATCCTTTTTCGACGGCCTGGTACCGGAAGACGGTCAAAGCCATAACGCCGGGCAAGCGACTCGACGCCGAGCGGTTTAAGCGCTCGTTGACCCAGACAACCCTTTCGAAGATGACCGGCATTCCTCAGCATCATATCTCTGAAATGGAAAATGGCAAGCGGCCAATCGGCAAGGAGACGGCAAAGAAGCTTGCGGCGGCATTCAGTGTCGATTATCGCGTTTTTCTTTGACATTGCCTCGCTACGTTCAGCAGGCGCGCTCGCATCCCCCGCAACGCCCTCTTTTAGGGCAGAAAACACATAAAAGACAACAACCTCTTGACAATTTGACCGTTGACCCCCTTAATAAGGGGGCGCCGAAGGCGGGGGATTCTCACGGTAATCACGAAAATCA
>PLTF01000090.1 GCA_003164335.1 Fibrobacterota bacterium | reverse complement strand
TACACCGTTGGCAGGGGGCTTACCGTGTATTCGCAGGCGGTGTGGCGCCAGATCGGGTCGTTCGTGACAAGGACGCCGCCGGGATGCTGGCCTAAGAAACGCGGCTTGCCCTGGATCGCTGCTGCGCGCCCGGCAATCAGGTGAATCTCCCCGGTATCGATTTTGTTGTTCTTTGATTTCTGATATTTGATTATTTCCGTGACTTGCTCTTCGCCGTAACCCATGGCCTTGGCAACCTCGCGCAGCGCGGCCCGTCCCCGGAAATGGTTGATCGTGCAGGTGATGGCCACGCGCTCCCTGCCCCAGCGCTCCACCATATAGTCAAGTGCGTGTTCGCGTTCGTCCCAGCCGAAATCGAGGTCCGCATCGGGAGGCGAAGCGCGCTCTTCGTTCAGGAAGCGCTGGAAATAGAGGTCGTTTTTGATGGGGTCGAGCGTGCTGACGCCCAGGTTATAAAAAGTGATTGAGTTAGCGGCGCTGCCGCGCAGGATCGCTGTGTCGGACGGTCGCCGGTACCCGCCCGCAAGCCGCGACGAGGCCCAATCGTGCACGTCTTTTACAATGAGAAAATACGAGGGGTAGCCGAGTTTCTCAATCGTGTCAAGCTCCATCTCCTGGATGCGGCGCGCCTGTTCGAAGGCGGCTTTTCCGCCGTAGTTGGCGCTGAGCCCCTCGCGTGCGAGTTTGGCAAGGTACGATTCCGGCGTAAAACCCTCGGGAACCTCTATACGCGGCATGATCCATTTCCCGAGGTCAAGTTCCACGTTGCAGAGGTCGGCGACGCGGCGAGTTTCGGCAATGGCGTTCCGGTGCCGGGGAAACAGTCCCGCCATGTCGGCCCCACTGCGTAAGAACGCTCCGAAAGGCGCATACTCGCTTTCTTTCAGCCGCGAAAGCGTCGATACATGGCCGATAGCCGCCAGGAGCCGGTGGGTCCCATGGTCGCTTTTGTCGAGGAAGTAGGAATCGTTCGACACCATGAGCGGAACGGTCAACCGCTCCGCCTCCTCTTCGAGCCGGCGGCTCCGGGTGCGCGTGGCATCCGAAGTATTGATGAGTTCCCCATAGAGGCTTTGCCCGTTCGGCGTTGCAGCCAGCATGGTAAGGAGTCGGGGCGAAGCGGTGAGAAAGACGAGCCTGGGCCATGGCTTTGCGAACTCTTTTTCAAAGGAAAAACTGTCGTCCGTTTGGCGGTGTGTGATGATCTCGCACAGGTCGCCGTACCCTTGCGCATCCCTGGCGAGCAAGACCAGCCGATCCGCCGCATTTGAAGGGTCGGTCAATTCCACGCCGAGGATCGGCTTGATCCCGGCCTTACGGCAGGCGCAGTAAAAAAGGATGAGGCCGCTCATGCGGTCGGTGTCGGTGAGCGCAAGCGCCGGGAATCCCAGCGCTTTGGCGCGCGTCACCAGTTCGTCCACCGTGCAGACCCCGGCATGAAATGAAAAGGTGGAATGGCAGTGTAAGGGCACGAAATCCATGAGAATACTCGTTCCTGGCATCTTTTATCATCAAAATTGAAGCCACGAAATGGCCCGCGCGTCCTATCCTGCTATAGATTACGTGGCATATACTGTTCATTTGGGCATGTTTTCAAAATATACACCTATGGGGGCAAAAGAGCAATAGAGGGCAGAGGGAGGTATTCGGGACGCAGGGAGATTGGAAAACTATGCCGGTTCGATGCAATCTTCTGCATTATGCGACGGGGATCAAAGACATTAAGGGCAATTTTTTGTGAAGATTATCGCTGCCGTTCCGATTGGAAATAAACGATTTGCTGCCGAATCCGGGCGGCAAAAGCCGTATCGCCCGCATGCTGCGCCAATTGGAGAGCTTGCAGCGCAGACCGGATCGCAGCCGGCACGTTTCGCACCTGATCATAGACAAACGCCATATCGGCAAAAGCATAGGGGTCCCCGGGGTTTGCCGCCATGGCGCTCTGGATATGGCCGGCGGCGTCGGTACTTCTCCCCATTTGCAGATACGCCATGCCCAGGTTCTCTTCACAAACTGCAGATTGCGGCCGGATTTTACGCGCCAGCTCCAGGCCGGCGATTGCATCGGCTGAACGGCCGGCTTTTAAAAGGGTGAGACCTAACTGATAGTTGGCTTCAAACGATTGCGGAGCCATTCCCAGCGCCTTACGATAATAGAAAACGGCTTCGGTGCCGTTCCCTTCCCCTTGCATGACATTTGCAATGTTCAGGCAGGCGTCGAAATAGCCGGGACTGATTTCCAGCGCTTTTCTGAAATCATCAACCGCCTCATTGTTCAGCCCGGCCCTGAGCAGGACTTCCCCCAGGCCGTTCCACAGCTGCGCGACGGCGGGATGGAGCCGTACCGCTTTCCGGTAAAGTGCGACGGCCCCGCCGACATTCCCGGTTTGCACCATCAACCGGGCGGCCAATTCGTAGCACTGCACCCCATACCCGTTGCACTCTGTTCCCTTTTGGAAAGCGTCCAGGGCTTCGCCGGTTTTCCCGCTGTTTGCCAGGATCACGCCGAGATTGTAATACGCTTCGTCATAGTGAAGCGCTATCGCTTTTTGCACATAGACAAGAGCTTCACTCTCTTTCCCCTGTTTATACAGCTCATCGGCGAGACCGTTGTAAACCAGCCCGCATGCGGGATTCCGGCTGATAACGGTTCGATACAGCGTTTCCCCGTTTTCATAGATTCCGGATTGCTTCCAGGTTAAAACGGCGAGCAGCACCAGCACCGCGCCGGCCGACCCTTGAATCAATAGACGGATTTTTTTTTCTTGGGCTGCAGGAATGGCGAACAAGCCGGCCGAAACCAGGACAATCGGTCCAATGCAGGCCGTGTACTGCCAGCGATCCGCTACAAAAGAAAAAGTAAATGCACTGATATTGAAAAAACCCAGGACCGGAAAGATCATTACTCCAAAGTAAATAAATGCCGCAAACGGAGCCGACCACCGGTGCCGCATCCCCCAGAGCGCCGCTCCGGCCGCCAGTACCCCGGCAGGAAAAACGTAATTCCGCCAGAGCGCCGGGTCCGAATTCCAGAGGGGATACATAATGCCCAGATCCGAAGGCAGGAAAACCTTGCCCAGGTAAAACCAGAAAGCTTTACCAGCGATGAGACACCGTTCTAAAAACGAATAGGAAAAACCGTTCCCTTGGGCGCCATAATAGGTTCGCTCAAGCCAGATGGTTCCCGCCGCGGATACTATCCCGGCAAGGAAAAAGGGGATGAGCGGCAAAAAATCACGCTTCCACGAAAGCCTTTTCCGCTTCCACCATAACACTGCAAGCAACGCTGCCGGCAGGGGTATGATTGCGGCTTTCGCCTCCATTCCCAGTACGAAGAGAGCCAGCGCCAATGCATAGTATTTTCTTTCCCGGGCCCTGTCGAATCTCAGGTATGCCAGGCATGAGCCGAGAAAAACAACCGTCGACAGCATGTTTTTCAACTCGGTAATCCAGGCCACGGATTCAACTTGAACAGGATGCAGAACCCAGATGGCAACTGCCAGCCAGGCGCCGGGAATAGCCAATCGCCGCAAAATCACCAGCAATAAAAACCCGGAACAGAGATGCAGAAGGATATTGACCAGGTGAAATCCGGGCATCCAATCGCCCCAGAGACGGTTTTCCAGCCAGAAAAAGCAGAATGTCACCGGATACCGTGGGATATCGTGCGAAAACATGACCTCCGGTTTTGTCAAAATTCCGAAAGGATTATCGGTAATCCTGGCAATAGTAATATTGGAAATATCGTCCAATACCGGTTTGCCGTTCCAAGCAGGCTGGTAAGCGGCAAAGGCCGCAATGACCAACATAGCCCCGAAAATCCAATTGCGGTCCAGGGAACGGTGAATTCTTATTTTCATAAGTAAGGAGATCTTTGAAATTCGCCCGCTACGCCAGTTGAAGCTCCCCGGACAACCAGACTTTCTCTCATCGGGCACCTTTGACTACCCGGAAACCGTAGAGGTCGTACCGGTCTGCCGGGTCATTGCCCACGCGATATGACGCAGTAATATCGTCGGCAACGTAGGAACCATACCATGAACCACCGCGCAGCACGCGATGCGTGCCGGTCGCCGGTCCGGTCGGGTTGACCCGGCTGGTGTCCGGGTAACTGCCGAGCCAGTCGTTGCACCACTCCCATAAATTCCCGCTTATATCATATAATCCGAATGCATTGGGTTTCTTCGTCGCAACCGGCTGCGGGCCGTTTGGTGAATTAAGGTACCAGACCACATTGCTGTCTATGGCAAGGGTATCTCCGGAGGTCTTCGGCGGGTAATTCCCACCCCAGTAGTAATCGGTCGTTGTCCCTGCGCGGTACGCGTACTCGTACTCAGCCTCGGTCGGCAGCCGGTAACCGTTTCTGGTTGAATCGATCACTACGGATGAATCGATGGTTCCTTTGTACTCATATACCGTATCGAGCCCTTCTGACTTGCTGAGCGCATTGCAGAACAGTGCAGCATCGTACCATGAAACCTCCTCGACCGGATTGGCTGCAGTCGAAAGACCTCTGAAGTAAGCGGGATCCGTATCCATGACCGCCTGGTACTGCCCCTGCGTCACCAAAGTCTGCGACATGGCGAATGCGCCGATGGTAACGCTGTGTACCGGGCTTGCATTGAACCCGAGGTTCGTGGAATCGAACGTCGCGGGCTGGAATTTCGCCGGAGTTCCGGCCGCCCCGGAGGTCACGGTGATGAAACTCCAGACGCCCGACCAGGCGCTTCCGCCATAGGTGCCGTTCGCGTAAACGCGCCAGTAATAGGTTGAATCCAGGGACAATTGCGGGAGCCGCCGGGAGGTTTCGCTGAGGGTGGTATCGATCACCAAGGCAAATGAAGAATCCTTCGATACCTGCACGCGATAGGATGTTGCCGACGAAGCTATGCCCCAGGACAGTGTTGGTGCCAACGCAACATTCAAGGCGCTGTCGGACGGGGATACGAGCGCCGGAACGGCGGGGATTACGGAACCCATCTGGAACGTCCCCGCCGGAATGGATACCATGGTCAAAAGCCGCGACGTCATCCCGAACTGGACGCTCAGGGTGCAGGGGGCACTCCATAAGCCGTTTGCGTCACGCGCTTTTGCAATCACCGAGCGCTGCTGGGCGGCAGGCCCGGGCGGCACGGAAGTCTGCCAGGTAAAGGAGAGCGCCGGGGTACTGTCGTCCCAGGTTCCATTGCCGTACACATCCCACCATACCATGGCAATCGACGAATAGCCAAGCCCTTCGGCCCAATTTTCAAGTTTCATTTGAAAATTGACATTACTTGCCGCGCCTGGAACGGGCGCCGCGGTGACGCCGAGGGTTACCAGCTTCGGGTTACCTGCAAGGATTGGCTGCCACTGTTCCCCCGTGATCCTGAACGCAACGTTGGGACGGTCCTGCCCGAGCACGCGCAGCTTGACCCGGCCGGTCGTGCCGCACGGTATCAGGTAGGCAAGACCGCTGTCCAGCACGAAGAAGGAATCGGAAAAGGTGTCAATCGGGCTCTGCCCGGAGCTTGCCGAGTCCAGCGAATCGAATGGTTGCACCCAGGTACGTCCGCTGTCAATGGAGAGCGACACCGCGCATTGCGCCATGCCCTTCCCCACCGGCATGAACGAAAGGTACAGGTCCCGGCTGTATCGCAGGGTATCCGTCACGGTGTCTCCAAGACTGTCAACGGCCACCATGCTGTCGCTGTTCCAGACCGAATCGACGACTACGGAGTCAACCTGCAGCTGCTGCGCCGATGCGGCTCCCGCAGCCATGAGGATTATCAGTGAGATAAGACTTCGCATTGCCATAGCTTACCTCGCCTTCCAGAACCGCGTGGTCTGAACCAGGCGGCCATTGGCTTCGAGCCGGGCGAAATAGACACCGTATCCAAGGTCGGACCGAATCGGCAGCATGGCATTGCCGGTGATCTCCGCTTTCTGAACCCGCTTGCCGGCCAGGTTGTAAATGGAGATTCGTGCCAATCCACGATTACCTGCCAAACTAATATGGAGACCGCCTTGCATTGCCACCAGCATGTGCGGCGCAAGGGAAACGACCGGACGGACGGTTCGGACCGCGCTGCCGCCGGGCCCGGCCGTGGCTCCGGCGGTCAGGGTGAAAACCGTAGTCTGGCCGGATGCCTGGTAGTATTGCTGAGCACCGGCAAATGTCGCTAAAAAGCACAGCAGAAGAAACTTCTTCATGATAAAACTCTCCCCATTAGACTGCCGGGATTACCCTTGTAAACCGAACTCCGGGGCACCTTTTCCATAGTAAAAACTATGCTGCGCGACCGATTTAATCCACGAATCATGATGATGACCGGAGTTCGAGCCGGTATGGTCGATCGTTTTATAGTGAATAACTGGAGCAGGGCGTGTGGAGGGCTCTGAAGAGAGCCCTCCGGATGCGAAGCATAACAAAGCCTGTAATGCCGTCATCAGGCATCTATCGGACTACAAATGTCCCATCATCCACTGCCTGGAGGTTCCTGAGGAATCGGTACCGGTAGCATCCCATCGCCAGGTTTTTTCCAGCCAGGCGCAGCAGGGAAGCTTTTGATGCAGACGTGTTGAAAGGCATGCGGCTCACCTGCCTTCCGGTCAGGGAATAAACCGCTATAACGCCATCATAGCCCAAGGTTGCCGGCATGAACTGCGCCGGGACACCGGCAACGCCGGTTGAGGCGGTAGTGAAGCTCCAGGCATCGGACCATGCACTCTCTCCATAGGTGTTTCCCGCATTGACGCGCCAGTAATAGGTTGCACTGACGGGCAACTGCGGAACCCGTCTCGATGTTCCCGCAAGGCTGGTGTCTATCACCAGGGTAAAGAGCGGGCTGTTCGATATCTGGACCCGGTAGAAAGAGGCGTTGGCTACGGTTCCCCAGGATAACGTCGGCGTCACTGCCATGTTGATGGCGCCATTCGAGGGTGACGAGAGAATCGGTACCGCGGGGGGTGTTCCCATCGTTGAAAAACTGTCGACAACGCTCCATGGACTTGCCCCGTAGGAGTTCGACGCAATGACCCGCCAGTAATAGGTAGTTGCCAGGGAAAGAGAACTGATCGACCGGGCAGTACCGGTCTGGGAAGTATCGGAGACGAAGAGAAAATTCGTGGAATTGGAGAGCTGGACTTCGTAGGACGTGGCACTTGGGCTGGAGTTCCAGGAGAGGGTAGGAGAAAGGGGGATGTTGATGGAGCCGTTGGAGGGGGAAGAGAGGATGGGAGCGGAAGGAAGACTGGAGCCATAGATAACCGATATGGTATTGTCCCCTTTGTTTGCCACATAGATATAGTTGGTTAATGAATTCAGTTCAATAGAGCCTGGAGTATTCCCAGTGGTTAAGGTAGAGGTCGCATTGGTCGCGCCATTGATTATTGTTACAGTCCCGCTGCCATAATTTGCCACATAATCTTTATTGGTCGCGGTGTTTACCGCCGCTCCAGCCGGTTCAGCTCCGGAAGCGATAGTATAAACAGAATCGGTCGCACCATCGATAATGGTGACAGTACTGCTGCCTTGATTGTTTACAAAAATTTTATTGGTTACGGAATTTACTGCAAGCCCTTCACCGTTTAACCCCGAATTAACTGAAACCGTGGATAGGGTATTGCCGTCGATTATCGTGATAACGCTGCTCCCGGAATTGGATACATAAATTTTATTGGTAATGGGGTTGACTGCCGCATTCGTGGGATTGGCTCCCACCGTAACTGTTGAGGTCGCATTGGTTGCACCGTCGATTACCGTAACGGTATTGCCACCGTTATTCGGCACATATATCTTGTTAGTTACGGAATTTATCGCCATAAACAAAGGATTCGCCCCGACACCAATGGTAGTTGCAGAATCTGTCGTTCCATCGATAACAGTGACGCTGCTACTATTCCCATTCGCAACATAAATCTTGTTTGTTATCATATTTACGACTATTGTTTGAGGCGCCGAACCAACATTTACAGTGGTGGTAGAATTAGTTGATCCGTCAATCACTGTGACATTATTGCTTCCGCGGTTCGGAACATAAATTTTATCAGTAGCAGGATTGACCGCAAGATACCATGGCTGAGTTCCGACAGGGATGGTAAGGGTATTGTAGGTTATTCCATCAATCACCGTCACTGTGTTAGCATATTGGTCGGCGACATAGATTTTATTGGTAACTGTATCCAATGCAATGGCAATAGGCCCCGACCCCACATGAACGGTTGCAACAACATAATCCGCCCGGCTTTTTCCCCCGCAAATCCCAATAATCGCAACGGCAATTATCATCCCTGCCGACCGATGTTTCATTCATTCCTCCCTGTATTATTTTCTTTCCAGGAACTATAATACTTTCGACTTTAAGGCCATATGGTTAATATAACCGCGGTCAAAAGTCAAATCAAGAAATTTCGGGGATTTTCGTAAAATATCGTGTTCCGGCGGAATACTATTCAATATCCTCCTAATTTTTCGGGGCGGGGGCAGAATAGATCAAGCTTGCAGGAAACCGCAACCGTCCGATAGGAACAACTTCTTTTCATCCTGCGTTTTTCAGCTTGCGCTCTGCTTTGGCCCGAAGTAATTTGATTAAATCAGCAAGCCGGGAGAATAGTATGCCAAAAATCCTGATTTCCTTACTGCTGCCGTTTCTGATTTCCTCCGTCCATGCCCAGCAATTGTTGCCCTCCAAGGGAGCGAGCAATGTCTCCACCTACCCGACCTTTGTCTGGTCAAGTGCAGACTACAACGGCGGTCTTGATTACCTTGAGATTTCCTCTGCCGGTTCATTCTCCGACACCCTGCTTTTGAAGCAACTGGGCGAAACCGGTTCGCAGATGAGCTGTGCCGTTGCCGGCTTCAACACTAATAAAACCTATTATTGGAGGGTCATTGTCAATGTGGATGCGTGCGAAGGCTCGTGTCCCCTCAGCGGCTGGTCGGGCGTCTGGAGCTTCACAACAAGCTCGGTTTCGACCGTTCCCGCGCTTTCTTCACCTACAAACGGGACGGGCAACCTGCCGGTAACGCCCACGCTGGCCTGGTCGGCAGTCAGCGGCATGTCGCAATACCAGGTCCAGGTTTCTACGGTGAACGTGCTCAGCTCCACTATTTACCAGGGGTGGACCACCTCGACCCAGGCCGTAATCCCCCCTCTGTTGAACAACAAAGGATATTACTGGTGGGTCCGCGCCGTCGACAATTCGGCCGATACGACCGGCTGGTCGGCCATCTGGAAATTTTCAACGGTCATAGCTGCACCGGCACTCTCCTCGCCGGCCAACGGCATGTCCTATACCCAGCCGCTTACCCTGAGCTGGGGAACGGTAAGCGGCGCTGCCTCCTACCAGGTCGAAGTTTCCGCGTCCAGCACGTTCGCCAACACGGTGCTCTTCCAATCTGGAAAGACACTGACCAGTGGCTCGGTCTCCGGGCTCACGGCGAACGCCCTCTACTACTGGCGCGCGGCGGCGCTGACCGTCGGCGTTACGGCCTGGTCGGCTGCCTGGAACTTCATTCTGCTCGGTCCCGAATCGGCCCCGACACTCATTTCCCCTGCAAACGGATCGATTAGCCTGCCACCGACCGTTAATCTGAGCTGGACCGCCGTTTCCGGCACACTCTCCTACGGGGTACAGGTTTCCACATCGAGCTTTTTTGCAACCACGTTGTCCGATCAGAGTTGCCAGCCCGACAGCCTCACGGTAAGCGGTCTTGCGAACGGCACAACCTTCTATTGGCGCGTGCTTTCCGGGAATATGGGGGTTTCAAGCGATTGGTCGACCTCGTGGAGCTTCACAACCATCATCGCCGCGCCAGCGCTATCGTCGCCCCGGGACGGCATGTCATCGACGCTACCCGTCAACTTCACCTGGGGAACGTGCACGAACGCCACCGGATATGAACTGCAGGTTTCCACGTCAAGTGCTTTCGGCGCGCCGCTGGTCGACGAAACGGGCCAGGGCATGACCGGCGCAACGGTAAACAGCCCGCTGTCCGGCGGCACCTATTACTGGCGGGTGGCCTCTTCGAATACAACCGAGACAGTCTGGTCGGGCATCTGGAGTTTCGTGGCTGTGCCTCCCCCTGGCGTGCCGGTGCTCTCCTCGCCGACCAATGGAAGCATCGCTTCGATCCCGGTTACCTTTAACTGGTCCAATTCGGCAGGAACGATCGCCTACAAACTCAGCATCGCCACGTCGAGTTCATTCGCAACTACCGTAGTCGACCAGGATTTCGCAAACAACACCGCCACGGTAAGCGTACTGTCGCTGAGAACGACGTACTTCTGGCGAGTTAGCGCAGGCGGGAGTGGCGGGACCAGTGCGTGGTCAGGAATTTGGAGCTTTACTACCGCTTCAACCGGGATCGCGATTGACGGACTTCTATCGCGCCGGACAAATTTCAAGATCGCCGGAAACAGGCTGGAATACACTCTTGCGCACGAATGCCCGGTCGACCTGCGGATCTGCGATATCCTCGGCCGAACGCTGCTCGATCTGCACCGGGTGCAGGCAGAAGGAAACTACTCGATTTCGCTGAAAACCCCGGGTTTCGGATCGGGGCTTTTCCTGGTCAGTTTCAAAGCAGGGACGATCGATATGCAAACCGTGGTGGTCGGGGAACGACGCAGAGAGTAATCAAGGTGATCGGCTGGGAAGAGCGGGGAAAATGTAAGTCGGTAGTAGTGAGGCGCTTTCTCAATTTTGTCCTGTTCTTTCCACCAAAGACACCTATACAGGCTACCTCACTACCGTCTTGCATTCCAAATCTTTAATTTTTCTCCTCTCCTTCCGTTCCTCCGTAATATTTCCTCCCAATTACCCGTCTAATACTTGCTGATCTCATAATTGTTCCGGTCTCAATAATCAGCCTGCCGGAGACCGGAACTAAATCCGGCAAACTATAAGAAATAAATAGCGTGACCGCGAATAAATCCATACGGTATTTTATCATAGCTTAAATTCCGATCCTTATTATTCCGACCCCTTAATTTATAAAGGAGACCTTGCTTATTATGACGTCTATCCCCACACGCAGAAAGATATCCCTCCTGTCTCTCCTCTTCGCCGTTACCGCCGCGGCACTGCTCTGCGTCGGCTGCGCCTCGCCGACCATCGACAGCACCTGGCCGAAGAAGGAGATCGTCGCCGACGGCACCATCACCAACTGGGAGGGACTCATCAACTACTCGCTCTTCGACCCGTTCGGCCTCGGAATTGCCAATGACGACCGGTACCTTTATTTGTGCGCGGTGATCGAAGACCGTAAAATTGCAATGCAGGTGCTTCGAAGCGGCATGACCGTGTGGTTTGAAACCCCGGCAGCGAAAAACCGGCTCTTCGGCATCCATTTTCCTCTCGGCAATGTTGTCCCCCAAATGCCCCCTCACCACCGCAACGCGGAGGAGGACACATCCGGACTCGGTGACCGGATCGAGGCTGCCTGCCAGCAGCTGGAAATCCTCGGGCCGGGAAAGCACGACTCCCTGCTCAGGAATATCGCGCTTTGCGAACAGTACGGCATACAATTGAAGTTTGCATCCTCACATGGGGAATTCATCTACCAGGCCAGGATACCGCTCTTCCCGGATTCTTCGATGACCTATGCTGTCAATCCGGGCAGGGATTCCCTGCTTACCGTCAAGATCGCCGTGCCTGCTCCTGAAGCACCGCCAACGGAGCACGAATCCGATGGAGGGCCCGGCGCCGGAGGCGGTGGAGGAATGGGCGGCGGCATGGGAGGTGGCCATGGAGGAGGCATGGGCGGCGGGGGCGGGGGCGGAATGGGTGGGGGCGGAATGGGCGGCGGCCCGCATCAGCCGGCCCAGCCCATCGATGCGAGCGTGGTGATCAAGCTTGCGGGAAAACCGGTAAAATAAGAAGGCGATTTATCATGAAAAAGGGGACTCTCCAGTCAAACGGCAGAGTCCCCTTTTTTGCAAGTGGCGGAGAGGCAGGGATTTGAACCCTGGGTACGCGATGCGCACACACGCTTTCCAGGCGTGCTCCTTAAACCGCTCGGACACCTCTCCAGAGAAATAATAATTACAAAGTGACGGAGTGACAAAGTTAAAGATAAAGATAAGAAAAGATCGGAATCAGGGGATAAAAATCGGATGACCTGAGAAAATGAATTTCTTTCTGCCTTCCCCCTGCCTTCTTTCTGCCTTCATTTTGCCTTCTATAAAACAAACGGAGGGGCAGGGATTCGAACCCTGGGCACAGGTAACCCCGCGCAACGGTTTTCGAGACCGCCTCTATCGACCACTCTGACACCCCTCCGAAACATTATAACTTATTTATTTTAAAACACTTACATTAACTTGCTATTTCGTTACACCCCTCTGTTTCATCACATGATGTGACGATATTGTGACGATATCCTTGCCAAACTGTGACGATATTTTGTATTTCGTCACAATAAAAGTGTATAATTTAAACGTGTTGAGATTCATAACAGCATAAAATACTAAATGGAGGTCTTACTATGGGTAGGGATGCAAATCCGATCTTCAAGCGGGGATCAAACTACTATGCAAGGTGGTATGTCGGAAAACGGAGAGTGCTCCTTTCATTAGGTACACAAGACCCGAAAGAGGCCTACTTGCGCTACCCTATCGTGCAATCCTTTGGAAAATCTTGGGATGATTATCAGAGGTCTTTAGAAGGCATGGCTACTGCCACGGCACTGTCAGTGAAGGGTACAAAGTTAGATCCACCCCCGATCTTTAAAACGTCTCCAAAGAATCTTGCACCTATCATTGAAGAAGCACTGTTGAAGGGTCAGGCAGTGTACGATGAGGTCACGGAGTCCTGGAGAATTAAGCTCCCCCGTACCCCTGAAAACGAAGATCAGGACTTAGTGCAATCTCTGACCCAGGTGAAAAAAATCCTGCATCAATCGAACGACACAGAAGCATTGGAGAAATTTTACACTGACACTATAATAAGTGAATACCTGAATAAACCTACTGCAAAAAGGGATGGGGCAATATGGCTTCAGTTCTTGAAACTAAAAGGTGTTCGGTCTTGGTCTGAAATCGATGAAGCACTTTGTAGGGAGTTCAAGGACTGGAGACTATCGACTCCTATAAGCCGGGCAAATTATGCAGGTGAACCGCCATGCGGCCTGACTGTACGCCGACACATTCGTTTTCTGAGCAAGTCCTTCGACCTCGCTGTAGAGCGTGAATATATGAAGTTCAACCCTGTTAAACGGTGGAAGCCTATACCACACACCCCGCCACTTCAACAGAGTTTAAGCAAACAGGAACTGATGGACGTTTTATCAGACGATAAGTGGAAGCAAAATTTTTTAATGTCAGGGGCTACGAAACTTGAAATGCCGTTCAGGCTGTTAGATTTCCTGTTAATTCTTTTTTGTTCCTGCAAGCGGCGAAAGGAAATCATCAACCTGAAGATTGAAGACCTGAATTTTGATGAACATTTTGTGACCTATGAGGAATTTAAAAACTCCAGTCGTGGGAATAGCTACCAAATCCGGAAGGCCTTTTGGATGACAACAGAAATGGAAGAGACTTTCAAAAGAATTATAGACGGTCGAACTTCAGGCTTTATCTTTGCAGTGGATGAATCGTTAAGAAAAACCACCTTTAATGAAGTAGGACTTTTAAATGGCGACTATCTCAGCGAATTGTTCAAAAAAACCTGCAAGGTCTATGCTCCGACTAAGAAGGTCAAGTTGCATAATCTGAGGCACACAGCAACCGATATGCTTGAAAGTGCAGGATTTAAAGAAGACGAAATAGACAATGTTCTTGGACACTATAACGTGGGAACAGCCTTGAAGAATTATCAGGCACGGTCTAAAGACGCAATTGCACGTAGGTTATCAGCCAAGACCCGGAAAGGCGTGGAAGTTCTGAACGAAGTGATTAAAACGCTTTTTTAATCTTTTCCACTGCTGGAGCAATCATGGTGCGTCTTCATCACTCCCCTACCATCGTTCATCCCCTGTTCTTCAGAAAAAGGATTTCTCACAAATTCGACCCTTTACCCCTGACATGTCCAAGGTTCCTCGNNATGGGCTTTCGTACCCGGTCGTTGTTCCTCAGCGGGCAGTAGCCGTCGAATAGCGTCTACAGGCATTACTTTTGTAACGAAGTCGATCAGCCGGGACCAGGTCCCGGTCCCGGCCCCGTCCAAGTACCAGGCCCCGTCTTCCCTTCACTTCTTTAGCGGTCGCAATCCACCTGACCTGCAATGGTTCTACCTGTGTGTGATGGGAGCCCGCCAGATTTCGTAGTCGTCTTTGTTCCTGGATAACCTTTCGGATCGACTGTACCCAATCTGCCCGTGCCGCGATTATGCCGCTTTCTTCTGTTTTTGCAGATAGCGACGATAATTGCGAATTGCCTCACTGAGTGCCTTGGGTCCATTCTTTTCCAGAGTCCCCTTTGCGTATGCTTCCGCCAGGGGTCCGCGATCAAATTCATACCCATAAACAATATTCTGACCCGTGGATATTTCTGATACTGTAAATGTCTTTTTGAAGGTAATGGCATTATCGACACCCTCCTCAAACCTCCGAAAGGCATGATGCACCCCAAAATCGAACCCGAAGGCCGAAAATTTGCGAATAATGGGAACCTCAAAAAAGGTCCCGCCGTGGATTGATACGGTCATTTTTTCCCTCATTTAATGCCGCCTCCTTCTGCTGAAAATGTTCGGGCTTATACTTTTTCCGCAAGGGTTCCGGCAGTCCTCCGCCAGTCCCGATAGAATTGATGAGCGTAAGTATAAGGGATTTATCCCGGTTCCAAGTAATTTTTGTGTTGCCGTTCTTGAATGATTTCGCCGTAAAGTATTCGCAAGTTACGATGTCGTTCGCTCCCTGCTCAGTCCATTTCGCAGAAAGAGTATGCGCGTAATCCGCTCGCGGTTTTGCATCCAGAAGCAGGCAAGCGGTATAAAGGTCTTCAAGATTACCCTGACGGTTCCAGCTATCAAAACGCCATCTACCATAAACTTCCCAATGCAGTGAAGTCCAGGATACCCGGAACTGAAGTTCCAGCTTTTGGCAGTTATCGCGCTTATTGTGCACCCTGCCTGACCCATTGTAATGGCAGTTGATGAATTTCGCGAAAACCTCCTTCACGGTCTGCTCAATATTATTCCCGTAGAGGGTTGCGAAGTTCTGGGCATATCCTATAATCTCTTCCTCGGTAAATTCAGGCGCGAGTTGCTCGAATTTTTTGTATAGCTCGTTCTGCGCAGCAGAGGTAAGTGAGTTGCAAAGGCCTCCGCTTTCAATGAGTGCCCACCAGAAAGCAAAATCGACAACCTGCCGGCAGGCGGAAGAATTGTAATGACGTTCGTGGGTTCGGTCACAGATCGGGCCATAAAATTCGGCGTTCAATTCTGCTATCTGCTGAATATCTGAGCGTAGTCGAGCAATTTCCGCAAGATCGGCAAGGATTCGATTTCTCGCCTCAATACGGGCCTTGATGGTCTGTTGTGGAATCAATTCGTTTTCGCCGTTCATGATTATGCTCCTTTTCTTGTTTTGGGTTATGGTTAAAAAATGGGGCTTGCATTTGTAATCGGGAATCGTTAGTCGAATCCGTCGAAAGTGGCAATTACAGGACTTCCGGAACAAAAAAGGTGGGTGCCGGGAGCGGCGGTACAATTACCGTGCCGGAACCGAAATAATCAGGAAGGGAATATCTATGGGCTGGGATATTCCGCGATGTTCGAAAAATCCCCTGCGCTTTCATCGCCCGGTGATAAAATCTTTTTCATCGAAGGGAAATCTGAGAAAATTCCGTAGCTGCCTTTGAGTCTATACCGCGACCGCCGCTGGTAAGGAGTATCGCGCCGCCGAACACTGAGATTTGCTCGGCTTCGAATATCAGGTCATTGCGGCCAGGCTCATTGAAATAGCAGAAAGGTTTAGGTTATCCCGTGGTTCTTAAGCCTGAACCCGAAGTCTGAAGTCCGTTATTTTCATTTTTGACAATGAAGTGCTGGAATACTTATATTTTTTCATCCAGCGTTTTATAGGATTATGGCTGTCACCTCAGCCGGGGGGACATGAAAAATATGGGCGTTTGCGGAGTAATCCTTTATAGACTCGCCCATTCCCGAAAAAACACTTATCAGTTCAAGGAGCATTTTTCCATGAAAAACTGTGAAATGAAGCTGACCGGCAACATGCTGACCATTACCGTCGATGTCTCAAAGGATTTCGGAAAATCATCCTCCGGTAAGAGCATCGTCATTGCTTCAACCGAAGGCAATATATCCATACCGGAAAAAAATGACGTAAAAATCGGTCTTAATGTTTACAAGAAGGTTTAATCTGCGTCGGGGGCGGATGCAAAGATCACGCACTCCTGAAGAATGTCCTCCCCGAATTCCTGGAGCTTGGGGTACCAGAGGGTGGTCTCAATCCTGTAGATGAAGAATGAATTCTT
This sequence comes from Fibrobacterota bacterium, assembly GCA_003164335.1. GTDB lineage: Bacteria > Fibrobacterota > Chitinivibrionia > Chitinivibrionales > Chitinispirillaceae > BOG-1184. The sequence goes on along the minus strand of PLTF01000090.1, from coordinate 1,322 downwards.
GCTAACGCTTTGCCTTTTTGCGAGTTTTATATTTTTTCCAGGTTAGGATTCTATCGTTATTCTGACCCAGCTGGTTGAAAGTGCAGATAGCCTGGTCGATTTATAAAAACATTTTTTCCTGCAGTAAGGGAGCAGTTTCATGGCAGATCGCGGACGCGCTCAGAAGATTGGAGCCATAGGGCATAAATGGGTTATTTCTGAAATTGAAAATCACCCCAAATGGCTCTCTCGGGAGTTGTTAGAGGACTTTGGGATTGACGCGGAAGCCGAATTGAGCGCCGAAGGAATTAAAGGAGAGATTTTAAAATTGCAGTTTAAGGCTTCCGAGCATGTCCTCCGAAAAGAAAACCGTGTAAAATTTGATATTGCAAAAAGGTACATAAATTATGCAAAATCGTGTCGCTACCCTGTAATCTTCATCCGAATTGATATTTCGTTAAGGCAGGCATGGTATTTATGGCTCCAACAATGGATTCTTATCGAAAAATCAATAGGAAACGAATTACTTGACGAACAGAGTACGTTTACAACGTGGGTTGATGACTCTCAGACACTTAGATCAGGGCTAGATTCAGCCCTAATTGAAATTGCAAGGTGGCGTGGGGAAACCCAGCTTGTCCTCAGTTTGTTAGACGCTATGCATGCAGCGACAGCAACGTACAACACAAAAGTTGTCGATCAGATTATCGCCTTACTCTCTGAAACTGCCCCGATTTTAGCGCACAGTTCATTAGACATTGTTCTTCAAGAAGGCATTTTACTGGGGAACAATCTAAGAGGAACGCATGAGGGGAATGTGATTGCTGATAAACTTTTTACGCTCCTAAGAAAATTTGGTGGCCAGATTACGGTCTCAATGGTTGATACGATGGTTAAACGGCAGGATTCATATTCTCGCACTGGTATAACAGGGCTATCAATACTCTATGATATGTACGGTGACCGTGTTGGCACCCTTAATCTGATTGATCATTTCTTAAAGCTGGACATGCCGCAAGTCGCTTATTACTGTGCCTTGAGAGAAGCAAATCCTGGTGAAATTGATGTTGCTATTATCAATGTAGTCAAAGATTTCGTATTTGCTGGACTAAAGTTTAATTTTCCAGCAGAGGATGGGTTTATGGATAAGTACATTAATCGCGGTCCTTCAGCAATATTAGATTACTTGGTTCTATCTTCTTAATAATTTAATAGCATCTTTGGGGCCGCAGCCTAAACCACCGAATCGGATACCTTGTTCTTTCTGCCGGCGCAGCCCCTCCTTCCTGATCTGCTGGATGATTATCCCGGTTACGCCTTGTAATGGACCCCAAAAATTGGAC
>PLTF01000004.1 GCA_003164335.1 Fibrobacterota bacterium | reverse complement strand
GGTACACTTTGGGTGCCCGCCGACAAACAGGAGCGTTTTTGCCGGGAGTACATCACCGACCATGACGCCACGAAAGCCGCCATTCGTTCGGGATACTCCCATAAAACCGCAGGAGCAATAGGAGCCGAAAACCTAAAAAAACCTCAAATCCGTGCGCGTATAGAAGAGCTGGAAATCCCGGTCTGCGAACGCCTTGGGATCACTCACCAATATGTTCTCACCACCCTCAAGGAAATCCGGGATAAATCCCTCCAAGCCGTGCCGGTCACGAAATACAACCGAGAACTAAAAAAGATGGTTGAAACGGGCCAGTATGTTTTTGACTCCAACGGCGCCAACCGAGCCACTGAGCTTATGATGAAACACTTGGGGATGCTCACCGAGCGGCACGAAATCAATGGCAGCATTATTAACGTAGGAGCGGTAATTGTGGAGGATCAGGAAACGGCAGACCAGCTGACCATTCTCAGGAGGAATGCGAGTGCAACAGAAATCGAACCAGAAGGCGCAGCGCTATAGTTCAGTTTTCAAGCAAAACGCCGCTGCCTACAATGCTGGAGCCCGACTGATAATCGATCAGGGGGGAACCTCATCCTCAAAAACATACTCCATCATTCAAGTGCTCGTGGAGATTGCATTTTTTACTACCACTGACATTATCATATCGATTGTCTCTGAGTCCATGCCTCACCTCAAACGAGGCTGCATCCGCGATTTCCTGGCCATCATGGGCTTCCGGTATCAGGAATCTCGATGGAATAAAACCGATCATATTTACACGTTTCCGCACTGCACGATGGAATTTTTCTCAGCGGATGAGGCATCGAAAATGCGCGGTGGCCGGCGCGATATTCTGTTCATCAATGAGTGCAACAACATCACAAAGGAGATTTTCAATGAACTGAGTATCCGAACCCGCAAAACCATTTTTCTGGATTATAATCCGGTTTCCGATTTCTGGGCGATGGAACTCATCCACCTGCAGGGCAGTGCCTACATCCACAGTACCTACCTTGATGCGAGGAAATACCTGCCTCTTCAGCAGGTAATGGATATTGAGTCACGCCGCGAGCGGGACCCGAACTGGTGGCGCATTTTTGGCCTGGGATTGGTCGGCAATATCATTGGCCTCGTACACCCTTGCTGGACCCAGGTCGAATCTCTGCCCGAGGATGGCATATCATTCTATGGCCTCGATTTCGGCTTTACCAATGACCCGAGCGCATTGGTGCACGTTGTTATCAAAGGCGAGGAGATGTACGCAGACGAGTGCCTCTATGAGACCGGGCTCACCAATCAACAGTTATCTAAGCACCTGGAAGCTGCTGGCGTTCGCAGGGGAGTTGATGAGATATGGGCGGATTGCGCCGAGCCGAAAAGCATTGCCGAGATAGGCCTGGAGGGGTGGAATATCAGACCAGCGCCAAAGGGTAAAGATAGTGTTCGGAATGGCATCGACAGGGTTAATCAGTTCGTTCAGTTCGTAACTAAGCGCAGCCTGAATCTTATCAAGGAGCTGCGCAATTACCGGTATGTCGAGGATAAGGACGGTAAAATCACCAATGAGCCAATCGACGATTTCAACCATTTGCTCGACGCCAAAAGGTACGCAGTGCAAAGCAAAATCATTCAATCGACTCGCAGGGTCTGGCCGGCATTCAGCGCCAGCCAGTGCAAACAGATTACCATCTATTGGGACAAGACCGGTCACAGAAAGCTGAATTACGGCGCCTACTATTGGGCGAAGGACCTGAAAATCTATCTTCTATGTGCCCTCTGGGACAGCATCAACGAAATTCTCTACGTTTATAACGCACGGCGATACGACTCGTTCTTCGCCGAGGAAATAGCGTTTGACACTGCCAAAACCATGCACGTCGATAAGAGCAATATTACACGGCTCCTTGGTAACGATGCAATGTTCGAGGAAGGACGAAACCCGGCGATGCTCCTGCGGCCGGCTCTACGAAAAGCCGGGATCAAGACCGGGCCGACCCAACCCTACCTCTACGATGAGAACGGCTCCATAGCCTATGCAGGGATGCTATTCTCTCAGGTTGTGGACGAGGATGATAAACGGGCAATTGTTGTAGAGAAGAGGGCACCTGAGATTGGGGGAGCATTCGCAGGTTGGGCGCTGACTGATACTAATCAACTTCCAGAGTCACCGCTTTGTAATTGCCTCTGCCTCATCGTATCGGAACTCAGGCGGGACATTGCCAGGGCAGCGCCGAAGCCGGTGAGGAGGGATTACCACCCGAGGTATGAGGCTGAGGAGGTAAGGAAAACAACGTGGATGGGCGAGCTATAATGTCGATCAGTAATCATCAAATAGTCCGGCAAAAGGATGAAGAGTCGGATTTAGGTTAAGTTTGTTTCCTGGGAAGCAATAAAAAACCTATTTTCATTGCATTCAAGGTACAAAACAAATTGATTTCACCAGAAATACCGGCAGGAATGGAGAAGAGAAATGCACTATCGTGAACTTGGACGTACCGGCTGGAAGCTATCGACGGTCAGTTTCGGTTCCTGGGCAATCGGCGGGGCTTGGGGGGATGTTGATGATCTCGAATCCATCGCCGCGCTTCACACCGCACTCGATCATGGTGTGAACTTTTTCGACACCGCCGACGTTTATGGCGATGGCCGCAGCGAACGGCTGCTGGCGCAGCTCCGTCGCGAACGCCGCGAGCCGTTCTATATCGCAACCAAAGCCGGCAGGCGCCTCGACCCGCATGTCGCGGCAGGATACAACCGGGCCAATCTTGTCTCATTTGTTGAGCGAAGTTTGAAAAACCTTAACACCGAGGCAATAGATCTCTTGCAGCTCCATTGCCCCCCGACGGAGATTTTCTACCAACCGGACGTGTTTGGCATTCTCGACGAACTTGTTCAGGCTGGCAAGCTCCGCTATTACGGGGTGAGTGTCGAGAAGGTCGAGGAGGCGTTGAAGGCCATGGAATATCCTGCTGTACAGTCTGTCCAGATCATCTTCAATATTTTCCGCCAGCGGCCTGCCGACCTGTTCTTCTCCGAAGCAAAACGCCGCAAAGTGGGTATCTTGGCCCGGGTGCCGCTATCATCCGGACTTCTGACCGGAAAAATGACATCAAAGAGCATTTTCGAGGCCGGCGATCACCGCTCCTTCAACCGCCATGGCGAGTCGTTCGATCGAGGCGAGACCTTTTCGGGCGTAGATTATGATACGGGCCTTGCAGCAGTCGAGGTACTTCGGCGGTTGCTCCCGTTTGGTATGAGCATGGTTCAACTGGCACTGCGATGGATCCTGATGTTTCCGGAGGTTACCTGCGCCATTCCCGGCGCAAAACGCTCTGCGCAGGTCGAGGAAAATCTTAAAGCTGCCGATCTGCCCCCGCTTTCCCCGGCGGTAATGGCCGAAATCGGCAGGATTTATGAGGAGTCAATAAAGCCGCTGGTGCACCAGTATTGGTAAGAAAGGAGAAAAGGAAGACAGGAATGCCTGGGTCAAATTTGATAACGAGCTGCCCTTGATGTACTTCTGTATTAAACAGATGAGGAAGGCAGGTAATCTTATGATTCCTTTGGAAAACTGCAAAGATGGCTATCTCTACGTTATCTATGCAAGAAATGCATTACTTGGTCTTTATGTCGCCAAAAGGAGAGGGTTCCGCATCAGCCGGGTCAAATTCGGCAATAATTATGAGTTTGTTGAATACCACTGGAACCTTGGAGAGCCTCATGGGACCGCTAAGCCGTACCGGGAACTTTTTAAGCCTGAAGCTATGGAAGACGAGCAAGTTTTTCTTGGCTTCATGAATAAATATTACGAGGAACACTATGCGGAAATAAGAGACATTTTACGGCAGGAAGATCCTGATATAGGACCCCTTCTGGATAAATGGGACGATTTACCCCGGATATGATTCCTGAGATAAAGGTACGCTATCCTCTTGCCCTCTTTACCCTTTTTAAAAAGGAGTAGGCTTTATTGAACATTCGCAAATTATTATTCGCCGGAGCACTCGCAGTATCGGTATGCGGTAAGCCCCCTGCCAACGGTGTA
>PLTF01000117.1 GCA_003164335.1 Fibrobacterota bacterium | reverse complement strand
CAAAGACCCCGCAGCCCGGCTTTGCAGGCGCGGAGGCTTTGGCCAGGTGAAACTCGCGCAGCGAGGTTTCTCCATCAAAAAAAACCTCCTATCTATTATAAGCCTTAAATTCCCACATCCTACTCTATCGATCCCCCCTCCGCGACATGTATTTTGAAGGTCTCCCGTTGGTTATTTAAAAATCTGATCAGGGTCCGGTTCGCCGGTTCCGATTCTTTCACCGCATCGGCCAGTGCTTATCCCATGACTAATCCAGACGTTGCAGTATCGCCCTTTTCACTGAGCTTTAATGACTATATAAGGATGTTTCCTTCGCCCTGGCTTTTTGATCATTTTCTGGAAAGCAGGGCAGATTCCCGCAAAATTCTCTCGTCTAACGCCCTTGCCGACAGGGTTGCAATTTTTTCAGAGCCGGCCGCCCTCCAACATCGATTCGGGGAGCTCAGCGAAGAGGAAAAGCGGCTGTGCAGCCTTGCTTACCTCTGCGGCAACAGCGGCTTGCCGGCGCCGGAAAAAAACGACTATTTCAGCGATCCGGCAGTTCTTTCGTTTCTTGTATATATCGGTCGCGACGCAGGCGGCACCGCCCGCTACTTCGGTTTCTCGGGTTTCGAACCCTCTCTGCGTCTGCTCATGGTGGAAACCCTGCTCCAGACCAGGCAGGAAGCGACTGCGGATACAGCTGCCGCATCATTTCGAAGCGGCTATTGCCTCAGCGATATCACCGCGGTGACGGTGCTGGCGCATCAGGGGCTGCTCGAAAAGAAGAAGCTTGGCGGTCTCACGAAGAACTCGCTTTCAAAAATCGGGAAACTGATCCATGAATCGTATCCCGGTTTTACGGTTCAGGATCGTGCCGAGTGCATCATCCGGTATGCCGAGCACTGCGGGATTATCGTGGAAGACGAAACTGGATTCAGGTGCCGGGAGGCGGAGGCGATTCTCTGGCTCGGACGGTCTTCCGATAGCCGGACCCGCGACTTGAATGCGTTTGTCGCCAATTTTTCAGGAGGCTGGTGCTCCGACCTGCTGGCCGAACTGCTCCGCCAGGCGGGAGATTTCCGGCTCCCTATCGCTGTTTTTCCGGAAGAAGCCCGGCACGAGGCGCTTAAAACTTTGCTGACGCTTCAATGGGCCGGCATCATCGAATGTGCCGGGGCAGGGGGTTCGCTGCTATTCGGGGCCGTGCGCTCCATTCCGGAGCCCCGGACTGATGCAACGGTTGACTTGGAGCAGCCTCCGACTCCATCCCTGATACGGACTATTATGGTGCTGCCGGATTTTACCGCAGTACTTCCGCAGGAGACGCCTCCTGAGCAGCTGTACCGTTTCGGCCATGTCGGGATGCTGCATTCGCTCGACCGGGTATACAAAGGGGCAATCCACCGCTCCACCCTGAACGACAGCCTTGCCAGGGGCACCGAAGCCGCGACGATCCTCGCCTGGCTTGCGGAATGGAATACCCCGGCGAACGTGGTTGAAACGCTGCGCGAATGGATCAGGGAGTATTACCGGCTGTATATCGCCGATGAGCCGGTGCTGGTAAGCTGCGACGAGAAGGTAACCGGAGAAATAGCCTCGTATGAACCTCTTGCCGGGCTCATCGAACGGGTACCGGCGGTTGCGGTATTCCGAATAAAGCCGGGAGCCGGGGAGTCGGTCCGGCAGGTGCTTTCGAGTATGGGGTACGATTACCGCATGCCGACGGTCGAACCGCCTGCCGCCGGGCATGTGCGGAAACCTGCGGCGCGCCCGGATTCCGCGCGGGTCTTCGAACCGGTTGTTTTCGGCAGCGGCCGGCCCGCGGAAAACGCCATGCTGAGGGGGAAGAAATACGGCAGCGGGCTCAAGGCGCTCGATCTCAACGAAACCATGCATATCATCGACTATGCAATCCTGACCGGGCATGAATTGACCATCGAGTACGGCGGTAGCCCGCTTATCAAGAAGGGGCTCTATACCTTTTTCCCGACCGCCATTTCCGGAAGCGCCGAGCCGATGCTGGACGGAAACGATGCGGGCGGGAAGACCCGGCAGTTTACCATCAGAAAAATCGTCCGCATCGGGGTCGGCAGGCCATGAAAAAAGAACCGGCATTTGTCCATCTTCACAACCATACCGAGTACAGCTTCCTCGACGGGGCCATCCGCATCGACGACCTGGTCGAGCGGGCTAAGTCGTTCGGCATGCCGGCGCTTGCCATTACCGATCACGGGGGCCTCTTCGGGGCCGTTGAGTTCTATGAGGCCTGCCTGCATGCGGGAATCAAGCCGATCCTTGGGTTCGAGGCCTATGTCGCTCCCGGCTCGCGCCTCGACCGGCAGTCGTCCAGGGAGGAACGTTCCAACCATCATCTTATCCTGCTCGCCCGTGACAATCAGGGTTGGAAAAATCTCATGCGCCTGAGCTCGCTGGGGTACTCTGAGGGGTTTTACTACAAGCCCCGTATCGACATGGAGCTGCTGCGCAAGTATTCCGCGGGTATTATCGCCACTACCGCCTGCATTGCGGGAGTCATTCCCCAGCTGCTCCTGAGCGGCGACCGGGAAGGCGCAAAGAAAATTGCGCTCGAATTTCTCTCGATTTTCGGGGAGAGGAATTTTTACTTCGAACTTCAGAACCACGGCATCAGCGAAGAAATTGCGGTGCTGCCGGAAATGCTCAGCCTCGGGCGCGAACTCGGCATTCCCTTTATCGTGGCGAACGATGCCCACTACCTGAATCGGGAGGACTCCCTTTCCCACGAGGTGCTCCTCTGCATCCAGACGCAGACGACCATGAGCGACCCGAAGCGCTACCGCTTTTCGTCGGACCAGATTTATTTCAAATCGCCCTCCGAGATGGCGGCACTTTTTCCCGACCTCCCGGAGGCTTTCGCCAACACTCTCGATATTGCAGAGCGTTGCAATGTCTCCATCAAGATCGCTCCCCAGCTGCCGACGCCGCCGTTTCCCGAAGGCTACGCCACGGCGGAAGAGTACCTGCGTGCAATCGCGCATCAGGGGCTGGTGGAAAAATATGCCCAGGTGACGCCGGGGCTCGAAGAGCGGCTCAATTATGAACTCGGGATCATCTGCTCCATGGGGTTCACCGGCTACCTTCTCATTGTCCGCGATTTCGTCCGGGAGGCGGAGAGGCTCGGCATTATGGTGGGCGCACGCGGATCCGTTGCCGGAAGCCTGGTCGCGCATGTCATCGGCATCACCGCGGTCGATCCGATCAAGTTCGACCTCATCTTCGAGCGGTTTCTCAACCCCGAGCGCATCTCCATGCCCGACGCCGATATCGACTTCGCCGACAAGGATCGGGGCCGGGTGATCGAATATGTCATCAACCGGTACGGTCGCGAGGCGGTGGCCCAGATCATTAACTTCATCCGCATGAAGGCGAAGATGGTGGTGAAGGATGTGGCGCGGGCCATGGACATTCCGCTGCCCGAGGCTATCCGCCTCTCCGCCATGGTCAATGAAAAGAGCCTGAAGGAATCGATCGAGAAAAACGGCGAGCTCAGCCGGGCGATAAAGTCCAGCCAGCAGGTCGGGGAGCTCTTCCGGCACGCGGGCGTACTTGAAGGGCTCACCCGCCAGGCGGGAATGCATGCCGGCGGGGTCATTATCGCTCCCGGCGAGGTGGTGAACTGGGCGCCGCTGTTCAAACAACCCGGCACCGACGACATCCTGATGACGCAGTTCGACATGAACTACGTGGAGAAGGTCGGGCTCATCAAGATGGACTTCCTCGGGCTCCGCACGCTCACCGTGCTCCAGGAGACGCTCCGGCTCATCACCCGGTACCACGGGAAGGCTCTGGACCTCTGGCATATCCCGTACGACGATGAAAAGACCTACGATCTGTTCGGCAAGGGTGAAACCATCGGCGTATTCCAGTTCGACTCCCAGGGTATGCAGGACTACCTCCGGAAGCTGAAGCCGACGAATATCGAGGACATCATCGCCATGGTTGCGTTGTACCGACCGGGACCCATGAACAACATCGATACCTTCATCCGCCGCAAGCACGGTAAGGAGAAGGTGCACTACCTCCATCCGGAACTCGGCGAGATACTCGACGTTACCTACGGCGTCATCGTCTACCAGGAACAGGTGATGCGCATCGCCCAGCGGCTTGCCGGATTTTCCCTTGGCGAAGCGGATATCCTGCGCAAGGCAATGAGCAAGAAGAAAATCGACACCATGGAGGAGATGGGGAAGAAGTTCGTTGCCGGGGCATCGGGCCGCGGCATCGACAAGGCCATAGCCGTCGAGATCTTCGACCTCATGAAAAAGTTTGCCGAATACGGGTTCAACAAGGCCCACGCAACCATGTACGGCCACATCGCCTACCAGAGCGCCTGGCTCAAGGCACACTATACGCTCGAATACCTCACCGCGAACCTTACCTCGTACATCGGCAACCAGGACGAATTCCTTAAGGTCAAGATCGAGACCGAACGCATGGGCATTACCATCCTCCCGCCCGATGTCAATGCCTCGGACGAGCGGTGCAGCATCGAAAACAACGCCATGCGGCTGGGGCTCTCGGTGATCAAAAATGTGGGCCAGGCCGGAGAGGTATTTCCCGAGGAACGCCTGAAGGACGGCCCGTTTACGTCGCTCTTCGACCTCTGCAAACGGGTCGACGGCCGCCGCCTCAATAAAAAGTGTCTCGAATCGCTCATCTGCGCGGGTGCGCTCGACTGCCTCAGGGGAACCCGGGCCCAGCTTTTCGCGGCAATCGATCAGGCCATGGATTACGCCGATGGGTTTCAGAAGGACCGCGCCGCCGGGCAGGTCAACTTGTTCGATGACCTGTTCGCCGCTCCGGGCGGGCCGGATGAAGGCCGGTCGCTCCCGGTACCGCCGCTCCCGGATGTGCCGCCCTGGCCCTACAACGCGACCCTCCAGAAGGAGAAGGAGTTCCTGAATTTCTATGTCAGCGGGCATCCGCTCGACCGGTTCCAGGACGAAATCCGCGGATTCGCCACTATGTCGCTCGCGCCGGAATCGCTTGCCAAAGTTCGCGAGGGAGCGGTTGTCACGGTGGGAGGGCTCGTAACCGTGGTCAAGCAGCATATCCAGAAAAACGGCAAACCGATGGCCTTTATGTCAATGGAAGATTTCGACGGCACCGTCGAACTCCTCGTGTTCGGCGACGCCTATGAGAAGTACCGTGACCTGCTTGTAGAGGATTCCATGGTCCTGGCGCACGGAACCGTTTCCCGGCGCGAAGGGGAGGAGAGCCCGAAGATACGCCTCGATAACTGCATTGCACTTTCGGAAGCCCGGGAACGGCTTGCGCGCAGCATCCATGTGCGGCTCACCACGGCCGGGCTCGAAAAGGATTTCCTCGGAAGCTTCCGCCGCCGCTGCGAGAAAAACGCCGGCTCATGCGCAGTTATCTTCCACGTGGTCACTTCAGAAGGCAATGAGTACCGGATGCGATCGCGTTCGGTGAAAATTTCACCGGCGCCCGAGGCGCTCAAGGAACTCCGGGAACAGGTGGGAAGGGACAATGTATGGATCGGCAAGTCCGCGGCATAGGCACGTGGCTGAAACTTTCGCTTCAGTGCGTCGTGTTTGTTTTCATGACCACCGTGTTTGCCGTCGGCTGCCTGGGCACGGGCTTTTTTTCCAAAAACACCGCTCAGGTTATCTGCAGAACCTGGGCGCAGCTGGTGCTCGTGTTTTTCGGGATACGCCTGAGCGTTACCGGCAGGGAGAACCTCTTGCCGGGAAAACGCTATGTTTTCTTTTCCAACCACCAGAGTAATCTTGACACGCCGGTGCTGTTCGCCGGGATAGGCTGTCCCATCTGTTTCATCGCGAAAAAGGAGCTCTTCCTCATCCCGATATTCGGGTGGGGCATGTCGGCGATGGGACACGTCAAGATTGACCGGGCAAACGCACGCAAGGCGCGCGAATCGCTCACGCGGGGGGTGCGCCTCCTCAAGCGGCACCGTCTCTCGCTCGTCCTGTTTCCGGAAGGAACGAGAAGCGCGACCGGGGCGCTCGGCGAATTTCGGCAGGGAAGCTTTACACTTGCCAAGGAAGCCGGGGTGGAAGTGGTGCCGGTGGTCCTGCGAAAGACGGGAGAACGGCTTCCGAAGAAGAGTTTTCTGGTAAAGCCCGGAGTGGTTTACCTGGATATCTGCAGTCCCATCGATATTGCCGGGATGGAGAAAGCCGACCTTGCGGCAAGGGTAAGAAAAGATATCGAAGCAGTAATCGGGCAGCCTGAAAGACAGGAAGGGCTTGACCACAGCCATTAAGAGCTTATCCATTAATAAGCCTTCTGGCTTCGGCCGGCTGCAAAACCCCATGGCGTCGTCGCACTGCATCGCCGTATCACCGTGGATACGTCTGCTTCGTGCTCCTGGCCCTGGGGTTTTTCGCTCGTCCTCTGGCCTAAAATTTTATTAATGGATAAGCTCTAAAGCAAGAAGGGGCTCTTGCGAACCCCTTCTCCTTCAGGATTTTCACCTGATACCCCATCATCATCACACACACGTTAGCCATTTTCATGGCTACGTGGTAAAGAAATGCAATAATCGTGCCATCTTGGCTATCGGCCATTAAAAATTAATAATTCCGCAGTGAAACACGACAAGTGCCATACCGGGGAGCAAAAAAAAGGAGTTTTATTACAGGACGAATTTACCTTATTAAGTAATAATTACCGATTTGTGTTAATATAAAAAATTCCCTTCCATCTCCGGATACCCGCATCCAGAGACGGAACAGGAAAATAACATTGAAGGGGAGGTGGATTTGGAGGCCGATAGATGAGACGGTGAGATGAGGCACCTGTCTTCTTTGTGACCGTGCATTCTCTCGGGCGCTTCGGGGAGGAGCGAAGCGGCACCGTCTCATGGCTATGGCTCGATCAGTACTCTCTGCGATGCCCTCGATTGTATCCGCCGCCGCCACCGCCGCCGCCATGGTCACCATGGTCGCCGCCGCCGTGGTTTGAGCGAGGTTCGCGTTCGCGAGCTTCATTGATCATGAGTTTGCGACCGTCGTACTCTTTACCGTTAAGCTCGTTCATCGCCGCATCCGCATTTTCCATTTCGACAAAACAGAAGCCGCGGGAACGTCCCGTAGCGCGATCGGTAATGATTTTGACGGAAATGACTTCACCGAACTGGCCGAAATAATCCTTCAGCTGATCCTCGGTCGCCGAAAAAGAAAGGTTGCCTACATAAAGCTTCTTAGACACTCGTACCTCCGCGAAAAGGGTGGACGCTTCAATGACCGCCGTATCAACGGATGCAATCGGCAACGGCGCTTGCATCGGCTCCATCATCGAAGCGCTGAATAAACTCCACTATGCTTTGCCCCTCACTCACTGCCAGGCGAATCGCCTCTGTCCGCTATGCGTAAGGCCCCCCGTCAAGATGTCTCTTTACAGTCAAGCCTGTTCCGGATTCTTTGCCATCCCGCTTCGGGAATTGACGCGCCGATTCCTTTGCAAACCTCATAGCCGCACACCGAGCCGAGCTCGCCGCATTTTTCAACCGGGAATCCCCTGAGCAGCCCATAAAGAAACCCCGAGGCCCAGAGATCGCCTGCACCCGTGGTATCCACCGCGCACTCGTCAGTGATCGCGGCGATCCGGACTACCTCTCCGTCACAGGCTATCAGGCTGCCCTTACTTCCTAATTTAATTACTGCGACAGGAGAATGTTGCGCAAGGACTGCGATTGCCATTTCCTCGTCCTCGTGGCCGGTATAGGCGCGCGCCTCATCCTCATTGGCGATCAGAATATCGACATACTCCCTGATAATGCCCGGAAGGTAGGAAATGGAAGCCTCGACGACCGTATAGCTGGCGAGGTCGAGCGATACCCTGGCGCCGGCGGAAGTGGCGGCTGCAAGTGCGGACATCAAAAGATCACGGTTGAAAAGAAGGTATCCTTCGAGGTGGACAAGGGCAGTGTCGCGGAACAGGTCGGTCGTGATTTCGGAAGGATGGGTTTCGGCGGATGCGCCGAGATAGGTCAGCATCGAGCGCTGCGCATCCGGCGTGATGATGGAAAGAACGTGGCCGGTCGGCGTCGAAGAGGTAAACAGTACCGGTTCAACCCGGTGCTCGCGGACCCCTGCCTCGAAGAGCGCTCCCCAGGCGTCCTTGCCCCGTTTGCCGATGAATTTGGCCCGTGCCCCAAGCTTGCCGAGCCCCAGCATCGTGTTGCATGCCGATCCTCCCGGCACAATGGATGGTTTAGCGTCGGTGGTCGCAAGAGCGGCTGCAATCCGGGAGCTTTCAACCAGGGTCATGCCTCCCTTACGGGCTCCGGCCCGGTCGATGAACGATTCGGATTCCTGGACGCAAATATCAACTAACGCCGAACCCACTCCGGTGACGGCGAGTGAAGCGTTTGTTTCGCTGAAAATATTTTTGATAATAACCCCGCTTTGTTAGATAATCCCTGAATAATAAAATACAACATACCGGTCCCGCTTTTGGAGGGCTGAGCCTGATTACAAAAGCAGAAGAAAATTCAAATCATTTTGGATGGCTGAGCCGGGTCACCCGCACGATGTGGGAGTGCTTCATGATAGGCACCCTGCGGCGGGGACCCACAAGCCTCTGCGAAAAGATACAAAGGCATTTTCATTGCCAAGAATGAGGTTATTTTGTTTTCCCTCTCCTGAAGTGAGAGGGCGGCGCGCTTCGCGCCGGATGAGGTAAGAGGTGTGCCTAAAGACGCGTGCCTTTCGTGGCTTTGGGCCAGGGGGAACCATTTTTTAATGGTTCCCCCACCAGAGGCATTTGATTTAAGCTCGGTTCCCTCACCAAGGGCATCAATTTTAGCTGTGAAAAAATACACAATACTGTAACTAAATCAGTCAGAAGGCCAAATGATTTAAAGAAAATTGACTTTCATAGTGAAAATTAGTATATTTGATGGTGAAATATTTCACAATAACCATGAAAACGTCTATCCCTACTCCCGCAATCATCCGTCTCTGTTCTTTATATCAGTTAGTATGCCGGATGGAGAAAGAGGGAATTCCGAGGGCTTCTTCAACCGAGCTCGCCAGGCGAACCGGACTGCCGGCGCACACCATTCGGAAGGATATCAGCTTCCTCGGTGAAATCGGCGATACCGGAGCCGGCTACGAGATATCGCGCCTCAGGAATCACCTGTTTTCCAATCTCGGGCTTAAGCGGGAAAAGAAGGCATGTCTGGTTGGACTCGGTCGGCTGGGCGCGGCTATCCTGGCATCGCCCAATCTCGCCGGCGAGGGATTCCGGATCGCGGCCGCGTTCGATTCCGATGTCAATAAACTCGAAACGATTAAAACCGCCATCATGGTTTTTCCTTCACATGAGATTGTTGACATCGTCAGGAAAATGACTATTGAACTCGGTATCATTGCCGTTCCGGCGGATCACGCCCAGGAGATTGCCGACCGGCTGGTAGCCGGGGGCATTCGCGGCATTCTGAACATTGCGCCGACGCCGATAACGGTGCCTGCCGGCGGCTGTTTTGTGAGGAATATCGATATTGCCGGAGAGCTAAGGATTCTTTCGGCGATGATCGGGAATAAAAAAGCTTAAAAAGGTAGTTTCTTTTGAAAATTCAAATACATTTGGATGACTGAGCCGGATTCCAAAAGAAAGAGCAAGTTCAAATTCTTTTGGATGGCTGAGCNNCCGCTTTGGGCCGGGGTGAGGTCACATCCGCAGGAAAGTGTGTCCTTAGTAGTAACTAAAAAAGTTGGAGAGAATAAAAGTTTATATTACGAACTTTTTGATTTTTACCCAACTCTCGAACTCTCGACCTATTAATTCACCTTAAACAAAGGAGACTGGAATGGCCAGAGTCTATAATTTTTCCGCCGGACCTTCGGTCCTGCCCGAAAGCGTACTTGAAAAAGCGGCGAAGGAGCTGTCCGATTATCCCGGCAGCGGACAGTCGGTCATGGAGATGAGCCACCGTTCGCCGGAATACCAGGCGATTATCGACAGCGCCGAGGCGTTGCTGCGCGAACTCATGAACATCCCGGATAATTACAAAGTGCTGTTCCTCCAGGGCGGCGCTTCGGCGCAGTTTGCCATGGTGCCGCTGAATCTCTTCGGCATTGCGACGGCTGCCGATTTTGTCAATACCGGGACCTGGTCCAAAAAGGCCATTTCCGAGGCGAAGCGCTATGGGACTGCGCGGGTCGTCGCCACGTCGGAGGATAAGAAATTTTCCTATATTCCGGTCCTGGACTCTTCGATGTTCGATCCTGCGGCCGCCTATGTGCATATCACCACAAATAACACTATTGAAGGAACGCGCTTCACGCAGCTGCCGGAAACCGGCAAGGTCCCGCTGGTTGCCGACATGTCGTCGAATATCCTCAGCGAAGTCTACGATGTTTCGAAATTCGGGATCATCTATGCCGGCGCCCAGAAAAACATCGCTCCGGCCGGTGTTACCGTGGTGATTGTCCGCGACGATCTCATCGGACACGCGCTTCCCATTACGCCGACCATGTTCAATTACAAGGTACATGCCGACGAAAAATCGATGTACAACACCCCGCCCTGCTGGTGCATTTACATTGCCAAGCTGGTCTTCGAGTGGCTCAGGGAGCGCGGCGGCGTTGCCGCCATGCAGCAGATGAACGTCAGAAAGGCGGCGCTGCTCTACGAGTATCTGGACAATTCGAAGGTCTTCAAGGGGACCGCAGTGACGGAATTCCGCTCGCTCATGAATGTACCCTTTACCTCTCCCGGGGAGGAGACGGACAAGAAGTTTGTCAAGGAGGCGGCCGCCGCTGGTTTTGTCAACCTCAAGGGCCACCGGTCGGTCGGCGGCATGCGTGCCAGCATCTATAACGCCATGCCGGAACAGGGCGTCGCAAAACTCGTCGATTTCATGAAGAAATTCGAAACCGCGCTCGCGCACTAGGAGGCATTGCCATGCATAAAATACAGACCTTGAACAAGATTTCGACCCTGGGTCTCGAACTGCTGCCCAGGGATTCCTATGAGGTAGCCTCGGAAATACTCAACCCGGATGCCATTCTCGTACGAAGCGCAAACATGCTGACCCTGGAAATACCGCCCTCGGTCAAGGCAATCGCCCGTGCCGGAGCCGGGGTCAATAACGTCCCGGTGCCGGCATGCTCCGAGCGCGGCATTGTTGTCTTCAATACTCCCGGCGCCAACGCAAACGGGGTCAAGGAGCTCGTCATTGCCGGGCTCCTGCTCTCGTCGCGAAAGATCGTTCCCGGCCTCATATGGGCGAAGGGACTCGTGGGCAAGGGCGATGAGGTACCCAAACTCATCGAAAAAGGCAAGAGCGATTTTGTCGGGCCCGAGATCAAGGGAAAACGGCTCGGTGTTGTCGGTCTGGGTGCCATCGGCGTCATGGTGGCCAACGATGCCGTTGAGCTCGGCATGCAGGTGTCGGGGTACGATCCGTTCATTTCTGTCGATGCCGCCTGGGGATTGTCGCGCAACGTCAAACGGGCCCGGGGGCTCGAAAGTTTGCTTGCTGAATCGGACTATGTCACCCTGCATGTGCCGCTCAATGACCAGACCAAGGGCCTCATCAACCGCGAACGGCTGGCGGATCTCAAAAAAGGGGCGCGCCTGCTGAATTTCGCCCGGGGCGGTCTTGTCAACAACGCCGACCTTCGCGAAGCGCTTGCCGCCGGCCGGGTCTCGGTTTATGTCACCGACTTCCCGGACGAAGGGCTCCTGAAACTCGATAACGTCGTCGCGTTTCCGCATCTCGGGGCGTCCACGCCCGAGGCGGAAGACAACTGCGCGGTAATGGCGGTCAACCAGCTGAGGGATTTTCTTGAAAACGGCAATGTCAGGAATGCGGTTAACTATCCGGATTGCGACATGGGGCTTACCCCGCGCGACGGCGGGCGCATTCTTCTTGCCAATAAAAACATTCCGAATATGGTCGGCCAGGTGACGACGATTCTTGCTTCGGCGAAGATCAATATTGCCGACATGATAAATAAGCACCGGGGAGACATGGCGTACAATATCATCGATATCGACGGGAAAGTTGACGATGCGACGGTTTCGACGCTGAAGTCTACCGAGGGAGTGATAATGGTAAGGTTTATTGGGGGGTGAAAACAGGTTGGAGGGTTGGAGAGTTGGAGGGGAAATACAAAAGGCAAATTTACTGCTCTGGTGGGGGAACCGCTTAGGCGGTTCCCCCTGGCCTAAAGCCNNGAAGTGGGCGGCGATGTTTGCCTTTCACGCTCGGCGTCCAGCCTCGCGCCCTTCGGGCTCCTTCGGAGTGGCCTTCGCACATCCTGTGCTTCGGCTGGCAAACGCTCGCCCACTCCCGCAACGCCCTCTTTCAGGGTAGAAAAAACATGAAAGATTGTGTAGGGGCAACCCTATGTGGTTGCCCAATCTGTAAGGGTTCAACATGTTGAACCCCCTCTTTTTTTCATTCTCTTTTTGCTCCCGCTTCACTTTTCGTTCTCGTTTAATTTCTAGTAGCTTGTCTTACAGGTGTTTCCAACCAACCATCCAACCAACCATCCAACCAACCATCCAACCAACCATCCAACCAACCATCCAACCATCTACCCCTCTATTGCCTTCACTCTTTCCCGTATCATCGCCGAAATTTCCTGCGGAGTGGATTTTACCGACAATTCGCCGGATTCGACCAGTGTTCCCCATGAAAATGCGACACCCATTGAAACCCTTCTTCCGTCAATTCTCACGGGAACTATCCTGCAATCGGTTTCCTTTGCCAGGAGGCCGATGCCCGGCCTGAACGCCGCAATGCCTCCCTTCATGCCCGTTTTCCCCTCGGGAAAGAGGATGAGATTCCTGCCCTCCCTAAGGACCGCGATGGACGTCTTCAGCATCTCCAGCGGATCTGCGGGACGTTTCCCGGCAATGCCGTTACGTTTGAATGGTGCATAGGGCATTGTCGGATAGTTCACGTCCTCATGGAAGAAGTAGGTACGGTCGGCCAGGGAGCCCCGGAGCGAATACAGGATAAGCGCCGAATCAAGCGCTCCGGTGTGGTTTGCGACGAAGAGATAGGGTGCATCGGAGTCGGACAGCCGTTCGGATTGTGCCGATGCTACCCGCAGGAGAAGACGGATCGAGCTTCGCAGCAGCGAATGGAAAAGTCGCAACGGCCCCAGTTCAGGATCCGGCAGTTCTACGCGGAAAAACGAAATGTCAAGCATCCGCTCCTTGAAGCTCATCATTTTTTCGATTGTCAGAGGGGTGCTGTCAAGAGAGCGCTCTTTTAGAAACAGGGTGAGATCGCCGACGGTCTCTAATTTGTCGTAGAATTCATCGGGAACCATGACACCGGCGCGCACCTCGACGGCGTTAAGAAGTTCGACGCGGTGCAGTGAGTCCAGCCCCAGGTCCGTTTCAAAACCCGAGCGGGGAGTAAGCGACCTGCTGTCGAGCCCTGGTGCAACGCCTGCAAGCGCTTCGGCGACCAGCTGGTATTCTCCTGTTTCCATAAGCGCAAGCTCCACGACCGTGAGCTGATCCCCGAGGTCGGGACGGCTGCAAGTGCGGCGCTTGATGGAAGTGTAAAGACCGAGGATTTCTCTTTTCTTTAATTTACGGGTTGAGGTACGCGGCAATGGCTGGAATACCACGATAAAATCGGCAATTCTGCGGTAGACCGGGAGAGCCTTTGCAAGCCGCAGGAGTTCATCTCTGAGCAGTGCTGTCGCCTGGGCGATGGAGTGCGCCGTGCGGATTTCCTCAGTTGGGTAAATTGCCGCAGCGACCATTTCTCCCTCCTCCTGCAACACCCCGAAAACGCCGATTTCTTCAATGAGGGGCGATTGTTCATAGTAACTTTCGAGGTCGTCGGGGTAGACATTTTTCCCGGTAGCAAGAACGATGACATCCTTCTTCCTTCCGGAAATATAGAGAAATCCGTCCTGGTCGAGCCGTCCGAGATCGCCGGTATGAAACCAGCCGTTATCGTCGAATGCCTCCCTGGTCAAGGCATCGTTCCGGTAGTACCCGAGGAAAACGCAGGCGCCCCGTACCAGGATCTCGCCGATGCCCTCCTCATTGGGGTGGAGAATGGCGATCTCGTTTTGCGGCAGGGCCGGTCCGACCGAAAGCGGTCGGGCATCCCCGGTCGGGCAGACCGTGATAGGCCCGAAAGTTTCGGTGAGTCCGTACCCCTCGACAATATTGAACCCCATGAGCCGGAATCCGTTCCAGTACCGTCTATTAAGAGCCGCCCCGCCAGAAATAATAACTCTCAACCGGCCGCCGAAGCCCTTATGGACGGCGCTGAAAAGCTGCCTGCGGAACGCTTGCGATCCCGAACTCCCGAGAAGCGAGGCAAGCCCCTGCATGGAGGCGAACGCCATTCCTGCGACCGTACCTTTTTTCCTGACGTTGTGGATAATGCTTTCGTAAAACAGCCCGACCATTTTCGGTACCGCCGGCAGCATGGTAATGCCCTTGTCACGAAGCGCTTCCAGTATGAGCGGGGCGCTGACATAGGGGACGAGCACCACCGCCATCCCGCCGCACAGGGGGCCTGAGACACCTGCCGCAAACCCGAAGACATGGTGCAGGGGTAGTACGGCCAGCACCGTATCGCCGGCGCCAAGTTTCATCCTCGGAATGGCATAATTTGCAACCGGGGTGAAATTCCTCTGTGCCAGAACAACGCCCTTGGCCTTGCCGGTAGTTCCGGAGGTAAATATGATCGCCATCGGGTCATCGGGATGGAATTTTCCGGCGAAGGCATCGACCCGGTCGTCATCCCGGGCGATGAAATCCCGAAACCGTTCGAGATCTGCAGCCGGTTCCTCGCCGAAGGTGATGACTTTTTTCAGGAGTCCGCGCCTCTTCATAATGGATTTGAAGAGCCCTTCATACATTTGCGAGCAAAAAACGATCTCCGCTTCGGTAACGGTCAGTATCTCCTCGATCTCGGCGGGCGGAATGCCTGGATCGATCGGGACCGTACATGCCCCGGTCAGGAAGATGGCGTGGTAGGCAAGCACCCACTCCGGCGAGTTTTCCCCGATTACCGCGGCATTTTTGCCCTTGCCCAGGCCGAGGCTCTTGAGGGCCGCCGCAAGCCGGTTGAGATCGCTGTGAAAGGCCGCAAAGGTCCAGGTCCGGTACGCTCCGCCACGTTTGATATGCAGGGCAGGAAGACGTGCATAGCGGTCGCAGACATGGGCGAGGAGGTCGGCATAGCAGTAGCTGTTCATCGGGTTTCATACCTGCTTTTCATTGATTTTTTCGCGATCGGCGCTGTTCCGGAGATACAATCAGCGGCCACCATGCCTGAAGAGTATTAAATTACTAAACGCTTCGATAATAAAAGGAAGAATTTAATAAGCGGACGGCAGAATCCGCAGGGTCTGTTGCCTGCAACTATTTTTTCATGTCTGTGGGGAAGCGAGCTTAAATCAAAAGCCCGTGGTGGGGGAACCATTTAAAAATGGTTCCGCCTGGCCAAAGCCTCCGCGCCCGCAAAGCCGGGCTTGCGGGGTCTTTGGCACACCCCTTCCAGCAGGGGGCCGAGAGCGATGCCCGCCTCAGGCGGGCGCTCTCGGCCCCCCGCAACGCCCCCAATAGGTAGAAAACACATTTACAGAAAAAACTGATTTTCCTATTCCTTTATGTTCTTTCTACCTAATGTGAGCGTTGCGGGAGTGGGAGAGCGTTTGCCAGAGGCAAACATCG
>PLTF01000062.1 GCA_003164335.1 Fibrobacterota bacterium | reverse complement strand
TCTACCTTAGGAGCATTCTCTCTTTTATAAATTTCAACTAATTATGGGACATCTCCGGACCCCACCTGAACAGTAACCTTGAACGATAATTTCCATTTTCCCTCCAGTACCTTTGCCTTCAATCCTTCAAATTGACACTTCTCCGTCTGGCACTCCATACGTTAGCATGGTATAATAAGATTGAATCATTGTGCTTATGGTGACCGGCTCTTCGGGAAAATCCTGAATAGGCAGAGCGAGCGTATCCCCCGGAACTCTGCTCCGGGGTTAGCGAGCGCATTACAAATATTTCTTTACCTGTAGAAGCTTCCCCGCAGCTTGCTGCGGGGAGCTTCAATACTTAAATGCGCTTGATGCGCCTTTTCGCGAATATCGTACCATTACCGGAGTCGAGCTATGCTGACATGGGATCCGCACCTGAGCGTCAATATCGCAACTATCGACGAACAGCATAAAAAATTGATCGAAATGGCCTGCGAACTGGATAGGGGGATGCGGGCCGATTATGCAACCGATATCCTTCAGCCGCAGTTTCGGCAGCTTCTTGAATTTGCCTCCCTGCATTTCAGGACCGAGGAAGACCTGATGGAGCGCTACACCTTTCCCGGACTGGTAACGCACCGTCATGACCATCTTGCCCTGATCCGTCACGCCGAAGAGATAATGGAAAGAACCACCTGGGGAAAGCCATTGCTCTATATGATGGGGATCCTCGATTTTATCGGGAATATGCTTATTAATCATATTCAGAGGACCGACCGGGAGTATTCGACGTATCTCAACGAGAGGGGAGTGTTTTAGCAGGGGACCTGAACTGCATCACCACCTATTATCTCATGCCGCATTCGTTAATTTGTCAGTCGTTTCCGCCATGATTACCTATCCCTCCTGATCTGTAACTAAAACTAAAAAAAGTGTGCAGGGCTATTCTGCCCACGATCCACGCCGCCGCCCCGCAACCCTCTTTCAGTGGCAATTCCGGCCCAAATCAATAATTGGCACGAAAATCGCTTTATTTCCAACTCAATATGATTGTATTCATAAAGAATTTCCTGCGATGGATATAAAAAGCGGACTACAGTTATGAAACGTCATAATACTCAGGAATTGAAGCAATCTGCAAAAACTCAATATTTTGCCAGGGATCGGGCAAATTCCAAATCGAACGGGAATGGGATCGTTTTGCGACTCAAGAGATCTATAGTCATTCAGTTGCGACCGATAGAAAATCAAATCCGGATTTCCGATTTTGAGAATTGATAGGACATCCTCTCAAGGAGCATGGAATGCTGCACCGAAAAGTTGTTGTTCGAGACTATCATGGCCTTCGCCTTCGGCCGGCTGCAAGAATTGCACGGGCGTGCCGGGACATTGACAGCAAAGTTACTATCAGTAAGGGAAAGGAAGTTGCCGACGCTACTTCAATTCTGGAAATTCTGCTTCTCGATGCCGGACTGGGCAGCTCGCTGGATATAAGGGCTGAGGGAATCGAAGAGGAACTTGCCATACGGAGGATCGTCGGGCTTTTCTAGTTTTCCGGATAAGGAATCCCTGTTGAACGGGTATACCTGCTGTCGCACCGGGGAGATGCCGTGGAACTCGTCTGCAACATTGAGTGCACTATATAAGTTTCTTTTTTCAGGTGCGGCAAAAGCCGTATTAATCCCGAGGTAACCCGAGGCCGACCAGAAATCCGGTAACTGTTATGGTGACGAAAAACGCACCGGGTTGATGAATCGGAAAAATAGTAAAGTTCTTCAGCTCCCGGAAAGAGTATTCGCCGCCGCCCCCGATGTACCAGGCACTTAAAGCACCGGCAACCGAGAGCATGGTCCCCAGGAACCAGCGGATGAGAAAATCCTTAACGGTATGAATCTTCACACAAAAAAGATAGCACTAAAAAAATAATATTGTATTATGCTATCGTTAGAAATAGGCTAGTTTTGCAATAGTTTATCGTTACGTCAGGGGTATTGCCGTTCCCGGAAGAGAGGGCGGCTGCGGTGGCATACGAGACCGTAACGACTTGATTTGCTTTCCATTGCCGCGCAGACTAATTTAAGCTTGTAACCAGGCAGGGAGGAAATCTATGCCGAAGTCGACAAGTGCCGTACCGTTTGCTCTTTGCGACGCAATGCTGATCATTGCCGGAGAGCAAGACACGATTACCGCGGATAACTTTTTTCAAATGTCCGATTTAGCATGGGCTTTGCAGCATTTCGAAAAAAATGCAATGCATGGTGGCAGCCGTTATGCCCCGTTTTCTATAGGGGAATCGGTCAGGGCGTGGGTAGCAGACCGGCAAACCGGCTTGAGCAACGCTCCTGCAATGGCATTCATCGAAGAGGATGAACGGGACTGACCGGTTCAAATATAACCGTTTGTGAGTATCACCGACTCATGAGGCGAGGTCAATAGGAGGCTGCTCGCTCGACAGCCTCGCGGCAATAGACTGTATATCTTTTGCGGCAATCGGAAAGGTCAAGTGATCCTTATCGGTATAGGGAATCGCGTAGTGATTTTTCAGTCTGGCAAGCATCTCTTCAAATTCATGTTCATCCCGCGCCAGGATATTCCAAACGTTTTTGAGGGCCGATTGCATCGCTCTGGCCATACGAGCCTCCCTTGATTATTGATATGCAGTATAAGGGGCCCCTGAAATTTCCGTTCATGGTTCGACAGGCTCAGCACAGGCTTGCTCACCACGAACGGTCCTTTTCTTCTATTGTAAGGAATTACCGTTCGTCCTGAGCTTGTCGAAGGACGAATTAAGCGATTTTTAGAAGTCCCCTATAGTCTTTTTACGATAGAATCATCCCGGCAGATATCCCGGTGCCGGCACGTTTTGCTAAACGGAACCTGAGAATAAGTCTTTCCATAATACAGGCAACGCCCGCGTAATTGGCGCGCTCTTCCCGGTGCACTTTCCAGAAAAAGGTACATCTGCGGCATTTGCCCCATTTTTGCGTTTCGAAATATTGAATTTCCCCGTCGCATAAGGTTCCGGGAATAGCCCAGCACACCCGTCCGCCGTTTTTTCCGTCATTGAGTCCGTCGACTGCGGTCTCAAGACTTGCCGGACAAATACCCGATTCTGCGGCCTTCCTGCCGCCCGCCTTACGCCCGCAGTTTGTAGCTTCCCAGCAGTTCTTTTTTAGCATTCAATCTCCCGATGTTTCGCTCAATGGTTTCTCGTGCATAAAGCCTCATGGTTTGTCGTGCAGGCCGCCTCATCCGTTTAATAATCTCGGTTTCAGGAATTAGTAAAAAATTAGCCCGGAATATTATTCATGTTACGTGGTTGCAACCATAGAAGGGGTCTGGCGGGTGGGGAAGATTTGACAGATTCCTGGTTTAGTTGGATGGCCGGGCCGGAATCCAAAAGCAGAAGAAAAATAAAATTCTTTTGGATGGCTGAGCCGGGTCACCCGCACGAGGTAGGAGTGCTTCATAACAGGCACCCTGCGGCGGGGACCCACGAGGCCTCGGCGAAAAGAGCATAAAATACGTAGAAGCGTATAAGGGGAGGGGTGTGGCTGAAGACGCTTTCGCGGCTTCAGCCCCGGGGAAACCCGCGAAGCGAGGTTCCCCACCAAAGGTTTTGAAAATGTCAATTATTATAGGAACTCTGAACATTATTCTGGCTGATCCAAACCTCGACCCTCCTGTTTTTTTCGCGGCCGATATCAGTACTGTTATCCGCAACCGGGTTTGTTTTTCCGAAGCTTTTGACCAGGGAGGGCGTAATTCCCCGCTCTTTCAACTGCTCTGAAATCGCAGAGGCGCGCATCAAGGCAACCTTACGGCAGGCATCATCGGTGCCGATCCCATCGGCAAACCCGAGCAGATAGATATGACAACTGTTTTTTTGGCGATCCGACAGGAAAGAGATCAATCGCCCGAGATCGTCTACCCCTTTATTATCCAGTTCCGAGCTGCCGAGCCTGAAACGGAAATTCAAGGATAACCGTTCCGCCGAGCGGGTAATTTTTTGATACTCCCTATCCGGGTTAGTCGGCAGGGCGACTTTTGAACTATGGATTTCCATGGATACAAACCCGATGCTTTCAACGATTCTCTGGCCTTCCGATGACTTTGCAAAACTCAGGAAATCATTGACATAATTGCTGCTTACCGTAGTCGGGATATACAGGAACAACCTTCTGGCCAGCGGATAGTCCTCGGTCTGCACGGTAAATACCGTCGGGACCAGGGGCGAAGATCCGGGTTCGGATACTCCGAGCGCCTTCGTATTTTTGATAAAGGGAAGCCCCACAAAACCAATCGCATTAATATCCTCCGACACCTTTTCGGATATGAGATCGTTACTCTCACAAATCACTGCACTTGCAGAAAGGTGTTTTTTTGCATTCGGGTCCCGCTCAAGAACCATGCGCTTCAAACCGTCAAAGGTACCTGAATTGCTGTCGCGGGAGTAGATGGTGATCGATCCTTGCATCGTCGAATCGATCGCCGACCAGTTGGTAATTTCACCCGAAAATATCCTTGCAATATCCGGTACGCTCAGCGCGCTGATTGCGTTTCCCTTATTGACAATGATAGCGATTCCGTCCAGGCCGATAACATGCTCGCAGGCGGATGAGGTTAAATCGCCGAGTTTTTTCAAGCCATTCAATTCCTTGGCATTTATGGGTCGCGAAGACATCCCGATATCGCAGGTCTGGCTGTCCAATCCCTTGAACGCGGTGGCGGACCCGTGCGCTTTAATGGTGATCAGGAGCGTATCATGGTGCGCTCTACCGGTAATTACTTTTTCAATTGCCGTATCGTCTGGTTCGACGGAAACGTCGGCAGCACTCATTCTCGACAGCAAAAATCTTTCGGCCATGGCAGGAGCCAGTTCAGCGCCGATAGTATTTGAACCACTCAACCGGAAAAGGGTTTTCCTGCCCGGAACGGCAGACTGACCGTCGGTAAAGGAAGGCGATGCCGAACCCCGTTCATAGATATTTGCGACCGGCGACCCGCCGTTTGCAGCGGAGTCGGGGAGGAGCGAGAGGGATTTCCCTGCAGGTTTTTCTGTTCCGTCGGCTTGCGGAATAGCATTCGGCTCCATGCCCGACACTGCGGAATTCCTGTTTTTCATGGAATTCACGGCTGGTTGGCCGGTCCCCCGGGTATCATTGAGCGCCAGCAGATAGCTCACAAACCGGTTTGCCCCCAGCGACGATTTTAACAGGACTCCTTTTTTAACCTCCCCGACCGCCTGGTTCAGCAATACTCCGGCCGATTCATTTTTTTTATTTTTAAAATCGGCCAGAGCCGAAGCATAGAGAAAACCGCTGTGCAGAATGCAGGCTTCCGGGGAAGGGATCGCCATAAGCTGCTGCAATGACGCCTGCATCGCAGGATAGGCGCCTTTTGCAATGGCAATGCCCAGCAACGAGTATTGTTCATGCACTTTCCATTGGTCTCCCTCCATGGCTTTCCGGGCAACCTGTAAATCTCCGCCGATGGTCATATCGCTTACGGTACCTTTTAAATCGGCAGCAGGAATTACCATAGTCGTGCCTTGACCCTTGTTTTCGGCCCCGGAGGACAGGCCGACAAGTTTGCCAGCCTGGTCAAAAACCGGAGCACCGTAACTTTCCCGCTTCGCCGGCGCGTCAATTTGCAGCAAGGTTCGCCCGTTCAGTTCAACCTGCCTGACAATAGAGCCGGAGAGTGCGGCGGGTGATTTCTGAAACAGGTCGGATCCATATTCCATAATGGTAATTGAAGATCCTTTTTGACAGCCGGAAAGCCAATCGTCGGTCAAATTAAAAAACGGGAGTCCCTGGGCATTGATCGCGATCAGTGCCACGTCGTAATTGGGATCCATATAGACTACTTTGGCGGGAAAGTAGCGATTGGATTGAGGTGGACCCCAATCGTTGGACA
>PLTF01000143.1 GCA_003164335.1 Fibrobacterota bacterium | reverse complement strand
TTTGCGCGGCTCCGACCAGGGGGAAACGCCGTAGGCGGTTCCCCCACCAAAGGCATTTGATTTAAGCCAGGTTCCCCCACAAAAGGCCTATAGAACGGTTTCCCCACCTGAGCAGGATAACCAAACTTTTTATGAAACACCCGAATGAATCGATCTAACCTCCTCCCGCATGCCATTTTTATTATCTTCTCCTCATCTAATATCAGGAAGAAAATGAATCTCTGAATGATTTCCGAAGACCGCAACCAGCTATTCCTGTTCGTCCGCACGTACCGGCGACGGCTCATAACCTCTGCCATCGTGCAGGCATCCGCGGCTGCGCTCTTTTTCCTCGCTCTTCTGCTGGCGATTCTCGAAGCGATCTTCGCTTTTTTCCCGTGGATTGCCCTGCCGGTAATCTTCGATGCCGCCTGCCTGGGAACCGTGCTGTTTGCTGCGGGATTTGCCGTGGTGGCTGCCACGGTCCGGGCGCCCGGCCTCATAGAAACCGCCCGAAGAATCGAGCTCCGGTCAGGGCTCGTCAACCCGCTCCTCTCTATTGCCCTCGAACTTTCGCAGGATGCCCGGACCTCGGGCAACCCCTTTACCGACCAGACCTGTTCGCGCGTTGCGGACCGGCTCGGCGACCTCCCGGCGGCGCCTGCCCGGTCGCGCTTCACCATTCCTCTTGCACTCGGGGCCCTCGTCCTCATGCTCTGGGGCGGCGTCAACCATGCCTTTACGCCGCGACTCCTCGATTACTGGTCGCTGCCGCTTGCCGGTGTTGCACCGGGCAGCTTCGTCGTTACTCCCGGCACCACCACGGTTTCTCTCAATGCAACCGTCCGCCTGCGCCTGACGACCGGGTCGGCCCGGTTTCCCTCCTGTCGCCTGAACATCGCCGATATCGGCGGGGAGCATGGCGTCGGGATCTTCCTGCGGCCCGATGGACTCGGTGCCTTCAATTTCCGGATCGATAGCGTAAAACGCAACTTTTCCTACCGGTTTGAATGTGCCGGCCGCACCGCGCCCGCAGCCGATACCGTTACCGTGGTGGTGCCGCCGGAACTCGCCGGGCTTGCCGTCACCCTCCGGCCCCCGGCCTATACGCATCAGGGCATCCGCAGCCTGCCCGAGGGCCAGGGCGATTTTGAAGCCTATGCCGGGACCATGGTCACCTGTACCGTCAAGTCCGGGCCGCGTTTGAAAGACGCCCGGCTTATTCTCGGCAGCGATACGCTCGCCCTGGCGGTCAAGGGAGCGTCCGCCTCGGGGGAGTTTGTCGTTCACAAAACCGGTAACTATACCTTCGCCCTGCAGGACTCGCTCGCTCAGCGGAGCGACTCTCTCCCCCCGTTTCATATCGAGTGCACGCCCGACCTGCCGCCGTCGGTCCAGATCCTCAGGCCGGGGGTAAGCCGCGACCTTGCCCCGGCGCAGGTCGAAACGCTCGTTGTCGAAGGGGTCGACGATATCGGCATTCGCTCCATGGCGGTGAAATGGCACGGGGGCGGACAGCGCGCCGGGGACACCGGCACGAAAATCCTTGCCGAGCGGGGTGATACGCCCCTCATCCGGACCTCGTTTATATGGCACCTTGCCGAACTCTCGCTCTATCCCGGCGACACCGTTTTCTACTGGGCCGAAGTGACCGATACCCGCCCCGGAAGCCCGCAGACCGGGAGAAGCGATACCTTTACCTTCCGGATTCCGACCATTGCGGAGATGCACCGGGCGCTTGCCGAAGGCGAAGACAAAACCGAAAAGACGCTCGGGGGCATGGAGGAAAAGGAGCGAAGCCTTGCCGACAAAATGGACAAGGCGCGGCGATCGGGCAGCGACCGGAAGGAGCTTACCTGGGAGCAGCGGCAGGCGCTGCAGGACGTCAAACAGGAGGCCGAAAACCAGGCCGATTCGCTCCGTCAATCGATCGCTTCACTCAAGGAAAACATCGAAAAGATGAAGCAGCAGGGAACCGCCGGGACCGAACTCGCCGAGAAGCTCGATAAGGTCCGCAAGGCGATGGAGGACCTCCTGAAGGAGTTCGGCGACAGCCTGCTCTTCAATATGAAGGACTTCGACAAGCCGGTCTCGCCGCAGGACCTGCGGCAGTCAATCGACAAGGTGCAGGCCGAACTGCCGAAACTCGATCAGCAGCTCGACAACGCCCTGAAGATCCTGAAGATGCTCAGGGAGGACCGGAAACTCGGCGAACTGGCCATGCGGGCCGAGGCCCTGGCAAAGGAACAGAAAACCCTCTCGCGCGGCGACACGCTCGGCCCCTCGGCCATGGCCCAGGAGAAGGATATCCTGACCCGCACGCAGGAACTTTCCGAAGAGGCGGCTGACCGGGCGAAGGAGCGGGAAAGCTCCTCAGGGCAGGACTCCCTGCCCTCGAAAGCGGGTCTCGATTCGCTTGGCCGCGCCATGCAGTCGTCCCTTAACCGGCAACAGCCCCCCTCCCACGAGAGCATGAACCGCATGAGCGGATCGCTTCTTTCGCTTTCGGAAGACCTGATGCGGATGATGAACTTCGGCACGCAGCAGCGCCTCGAACGGGATAAGGGCCGCCTTCTCGCGCTTGCGCAGAAAGCGATGTCCCTTGCCGACTGGCAGCAGGAGCTCGCTGAGGCCGAAACCGGACGCGATCCCGCCTCGGCGGCGCTGTCGCAGCAGGCGCTCGAAGATGCGCTGAAGCAGAGTAAGGGGGCGGCGGACAGCATTACCATGGCGCCCCCGGACGAGATGCTTGCCGTCGGCAAAGACTTTGCCGATGCCCGGAAAGCGATGCAGATGGAACTCGGGGCCATGAGTGCCGGCAGCGGGAACATCGAGGGTTCAAGCGGCCCGGTCACGGCGCTGCGATCGCTTGCCAATACCCTCCTTGCAACCCTTTCGCACATGGACAACGGCGAACAGCCGGGCGGCGGCGGGAGCGGCATGATGCCGGGCTTGCGGAAACTCTCGGGACGGCAGGCGGCCATCAATGCAGCTACATCGCAGCTGCTTCAGTCAATGCTCGGCGGCGGGTCGACGCCCGGGTCCGGCGAGGGCGGCAAGCCCCGTCCGGGGGAGAGCGGCAAAGAGTACGAGCAGGCGCGGCAGGCCGCTCAAGCCGCGCAGCAGGGCATTGCCGACGACCTGAAACGGCTCGGCGAAAAATTCGGCGGCAAGGCCGGCGGAGGATTGGCCGGCAAAACCGAAGAGCTGCAGAAGCAGGCCCAGGGATTGGCTTCGATGCTCGACCACCCGACCGCGGACGTTATCGAACACCAGGACCGGTTCCTGGGCCGGATGCTCGAAACCACGCTCTCCATGCACCGCCAGGGCGAGGGACACGACGAGTTCAAATCGCAGAGCGCAACCACGCCGTACCAGGAGGGAACCTTTGTCTCCTCCGGGACCCTCTTCAGGGAGCGGGATGCGTTCTCGCGGCTCCGCGAACGGGCGTTCCAGGGGGATTATCCTGCGGATTACAAGGAGTCGTTGCGGAAATATTTTGATGCTTTGAGTGAGAAGTATTTGAAGTAACCTAAGAGCTTTTGGTGGGGGAACCTCGCTACGCGGGTTTCCCATTTTGCCCAACAGGCAAAATGGACGGGGTATTCTTAGTTTTAATTGAACCAGCCCCTGGCCTAAAGCCGCGCAAAGCCGCGTCTTTAGGCACACCCCTTACCTCACCCCGGCCCCCCCTTTTTTCCGCAAAGCCGGAAAAAAGAAACGCATTATTAAGAGCCTCAGTAGTAAGCGAAGCGGCCGGACCTCTCCCACAAGGAGAGGTCTAATAAAAGCATAAAAACATCCAAACCATTCGGCAAGCGCTCGCCCACTCCCGCAACGCTCACATTATGTAGAAAACACAGGGAAAGACTTTAAAAAAGGATATTTTTCCCTGAAGTCTGAAGCCTGAAGCCTTTCTTTCTGCCCCGCGGTCGCTCTTTTGCTTGATCTTGAATTAGTCTTCATCCTTCATCCTTCCCCCTTCATCCTTTGTCTTCACCAACGCTCTTCCATAGGCAATACTATATTTTAATACCGGGACAATTTCGCTTCGATCCCATTACGGGACCTGCCGAAGGGTACCGATAAATGCCGGACCAGGATTCTCACTCACTCATTCCAAACATGGAGGTTGTATGAAGCGTGCATTAGTAGCCGTCGTGCTGGCGTCAACCATTGCCGTCAATGGTTGCATCGGGTCATTTTCCCTCACCAACAATCTATATAAATGGAACGAGAAGGCCACCGACAGCAAATATGTGAATTCCGCCATCCTCTGGGTGCTCGGGATCCTGCCGGTGTACGACATTACCCTTTTCGTCGATTTTGTACTCTTCAATACCATCGAATTCTACGGCGGGAAAAACCCCGTTGCCTTCACCAGCCCGCAGAAAACCGAAAAGGTGGTCATGTCCGGCGGCAAGACCTACAAGCTGACCATGGGCGACAACGCCATGGTGGTGGATCGCCTCGACGGCACGGTTGCGGTCCGGGAGTTCGCGGTCAGGTACGATAAGTCTTCGAGCTCCTTCTTCATGGACGACCGATACGGAACCTCCACCAAGGTGGCCTCGATCGATCAGTCCACCCTGAAGGTGTATTCTCCGGACGGAAGGGTGACGGTGCGGTCACTGGCGGGGGATCAGGGCCAGGTACATGAGATGGCGTTTGCAAGATAATAGTTTAAAATTAACGGCCTTTGGTGGGGGAACCGCCTACGGCGGTTCCCCCTGGCCAAAAGCCGCGAAAGGCACGCGTCTTCAGGCACACCCCTTACCTCACCCCGGCCCCCCCCCTTTTTTCCGCAAAGCCGGAAAAAAGAAACGCATTATTAAGAGCCTCAGTAGTAAGCGAAGCGGCCGGACCTCTCCCACGAGGAGAGGTCTAATAAAAGCATAAAAACATCCAAACCATTCGGCGAACGCTCGCTCACTCCCGCAACGCTCACCTTAGGTAGAAAACACAGGGAAAGGCAAAAGCAAGAATCGTGTGGCCCGGGTCTATGACCCGGGAGCCTGAAGACTTCCGCAACGCCTCTATTAGGTAGAAAACACATTAAAGATATTGTAAACCCGTAGGGGCGACCTGCGGTCGCCCCTCTTTGACGTTGTTTTTGCCCAATTTCTTTTCCTCAGTAATAAGTATTTTATTTAATATTATATGAATACGCGCCTGTATCTGGAAACCGCCATGTGCACACCTGAATCCCTCATGGGGTCCCTATGATCTGGAAAGATCCACTTGTTGAGGAAGTCCGACAGACACGAAAACGTCGCG
This sequence comes from Fibrobacterota bacterium, assembly GCA_003164335.1. GTDB lineage: Bacteria > Fibrobacterota > Chitinivibrionia > Chitinivibrionales > Chitinispirillaceae > BOG-1184. The sequence continues at coordinate 7,314 of PLTF01000143.1, read as the reverse complement.
CATCGCTCCTTCATAACGATATCCGCGCAATAGCAGCGGATGCACAGGAGCGGCAGAAAAAGAACAAGGAGCGCGTCGTCAGCTTTGCCGGCCCGGTAAAGAAAGCATCTTAATTTTCTGTGCTATTCCCGATGATCAGGCTGGCCATCCCAATCCATTTCATCTTCGGATGATGTCGGCCTTCGTAGGGGCCGCCCTGCGGTCGCCCTGTATTAACGGTCGAATAAATCACTGTCTGAACTCTGATTCTCCTGATTTTTGTGATTGGGGTGATTTTCAGGATCAGAGAAATCAGGGAAATCATAGTCCAACGCCTCCATTAGGTAGAAAACGCATATAAAAAAACTGGAGGCAGGAGGGTTTCGTAGGGGTGGCTCACGAACCGCCTGGAATGCTTTGTTCTTGATCGCATTATTTGAGGCTTTTCTACAAAAGTGTGGAAAATCCTATTTTGCATCGCATTAATCGAGGATATGCAGAGGTTCAAAATGTTGAACCCGAATATTAAAGAATTGGGACTTGTGCCATTAGTGTCGGCGGAATTTTAGAGAATATGGAGATGATTTGATGACAGGCGCCTGCTATTATAAACAAATTGACTGCCCAGTTGCGGCAAACCTATATTGCATTCAATACGACTGGCGGGATATGCCCGTGAAGTTTTCGTTTTATGAGCTTTCAGCATATTCCGGAACCTTACGCAGCGTTGCTGATGTCAGAACCCTGGAAACCACCGAATCTTCAAAGACCGATGTCAATATTACCTATGACGCCTCGGGAAACCGGGTGAAAAAAGAAACAGCGGATAATACGGCTATCGCTAACGGCCAGTACGGGGCATCCTCGGCCCAGAGCGGCGACATCAGCCTCACCATCGGATCGGGCTCGAATACGCCGGTTGCTTTTAATTCCGGGGGATCGATTGTCGGCTCCCACACATCGTCGCCCCTTACCGGTACGCCTCCACACGGCGCGCTTGTGCTGACCTATACCAATAACGGCGGGACCACGCATGAGGAAGCGGTTTTCACCGCTAACGGCCCTGTCAATATCGATTTCAACGGAACGGTAACGCAGCAGAGTACGCTCACCACGGAATCCGAGGGCAACCTTACCCTGCTTTTTACCAATGCCAACGGGTCATTCGTAACGCCGGCAGCCTTGAGCATAGACCAACTGGGAGATGCGGACCTTCCCGGCCTGACGATCTCAACGCCGTTCAGCTCGGGCGTTGCCTATGTCGATAACAACTATATTTTCACCACCAATTCCGGAATTAACGCCTATGCTCGCGACTATGCGCTCTTCGGCGGGGAGGGGAAGGAAGAGTTCGGGTCCCCGAATCTATTCAGATATTACCTGAAGGACCACTTGGGGTCGACAAGGGCGGTTTGGGCGCCGGATGTAGGCTCGGGGCAGCTTGTCGAGGCGACCGGATACCTGCCCTATGGGATTCAGGTGGCGATAATCACGCCGACGGCGAATGAGGCGGCGAGGGAGAAGTTTACCGGGAAAGAATTGGATAAGGATGGGGTGGGGACGGATTTGGCGGATGCGGGGAGTAATGATGTGACGGGAGTGCAGTTGAATTATTTTGGGAAGCGGTATTATGATGCAGAAATTGGGAGATGGGTAGGATGCGATCCTGCAAAGGAATTCTGGGATTCTTATCGATATACAATTAATCCAATAGGTCACTTTGATCCCAATGGAGCAGTTGATGCTTCCGGATCACTTGGCGTAAAGGGGGGCCTTTTAATTGAGGGCGGGGCCTCGAATGCCACATTCAGTATAAATTTAAATTCATTTCTTAATGAAGCCGCGTCCGAAAACCCATTGGCTGCGCCAATACTTTTGCCAATCATAGGTTTGCTTAACTTATTTGACAGCTGGGCTTCTTTTGGCCAAGTAAGTAATCGGTCCAATGAAGAAAGTGCTAGCGGAACAGCCACCGTAACTGAAAGTCGCGGTCCTCAGTTTGGTGGAGAGGTAAACGAAACACTTAGCGCAACGGTAGGTGGCTCTGGCAATAAAACCTATGGAGTGACATTATCAGGTGCAGCAGGATGGCTAGGTTTAATTGCTAAGTTTAGCTTAAATTTTAATGATGGCAACAATATACCTGTTGGTTTTAACTATTCATTTGGAGCCGCTCAAGGGTCTTATGTTGGCGCCACCTATGATAAAACTAGTACTGTAGCTTCAAAACCAATTAACCCTTAAACACTTGGAATCAAATGAGAATATTTAAAATTTACTCGCAAGGATGGATATCCTATATCCTAATTGGATTGCTTATAATCTTTTCCGGGATAGAAGCCTTTTTTAGCAACGTAACGGCACATGCAGCTTCTGAAAACGGGCTTCCAGTGTTGGAGGCAGTTATAGGCGCAATGGCCATTGGCTTTATTTTTGGATTAATCTTTGCGTTTTGGATTAAAATAGCTTGTAGAAAAACTGGTTCTGCATCATATATTATTGGATGTCATTTTTTTATGTTCTTATTTTTTTATTTATCAACTTTAAATGTTTTAGCATATTTTATTGTGAAGCATTATATGGGAATAGAAGTATTATATAGCCCCATACTAACTCCAATGCTCCTAGGTATGAGAGTGTTATATAGGGAAGCATAGAATGATTGTAAACCCAAGTGTTTAAAGAATATCGATAACCATATCACAGAATGCATATATCAAAAAGTTCCGAAATAATGCTCTAAACTGTAACTCGTATAATTTCAATGAATTACATGATCAAAAAGACAAATTAATATGATGATTCATAGAAGCCAAAAATTAGCTACCGTTTTCAAATTGCAGCTATAGCTTCACCAAACCGCAACCGCCATATTATAGAAAGCGCAGAGCTGATTAAAATGTGCAATAAGAAAAAGCGTCTGTACTGTGATTTTTCTGATTTGTATGATTTCCCTGATTTTAAAAATCATCCTAATCACGTGAATCATGGAAATCAGAGTTCAGACAATGTTATCAGCATGTAGCAACAATCACGAAATAACTTTAATCACCGCATCATAGAAAGCGCAGAGCCGATTAAAATGTCCCCAGAAAGAAAATCAGTTTCATCAATAGTGCCGTCACTAATCATTTCAGCACTCATTTCCCTAACCATAGCCGGCACTTTCTTTTTCCTTTCCGGCCTCTCCTCTCCCCACATCGCCTACATCGACACCGGCAAGCTCATCGTCGGTTTCTCCGAAGCCGATAACGTCGAGCGTGCGGTAAAGGTTGAGGACGACAAGTGGCAGGTATCGCTCAAGGTCCTCCAGGACAGCCTGCAGGCGCAGGTGGATCGGATGTCGAAGGAGTATGATGTCTGAACTGTGATTCTCCTGATTTGCATGATTTCCCTGATTTTAAAAATAATCTCAATTACATGAACCATGGATATCAGAGTTCAGATTGCTTTCTTCTGTTAAAAATTACTATTCAAGTGTTTTTTAAAGATTTACCTCCGCCGACTGAACTCATACACGATTTTGATTTGCCGGATCTGTCTTTCCCGTGTTTTTTCTACCTCACGGGAGCGTTGCGGGGGTGCGAGAGCGCCTGCTGAGCAAAGCGAGGCAGGCATCGCCTCGCACCTCCGCAGGAAGGGGNNGTCGGAGACGCGGCTTTGCGCGGCTCCGACCAGGGGAAACCCGCGAAGCGAGGGTTCCCCAGCACAGGCATTTGATTTAAGCTCGGTTTCTTCACCGAAGCACTTACGATTTTAATAAAAATGTCGTTTTATATAAAGCCCTCCGGCATGATCTACCTTTCCGTATAGATCGATATATACACCCATCCTCCGGTCCAAAAATCCTAAAAAAAAGGACTAATAGGAACGAAAAAGGAAGAAAGGTGCTCTGAAAAATGCCCATGGAACTTCGCCCCCTCGGCAAAACCGGCCTGAAAATCACTCCCATCGGCCTTGGGTGCTGGCAATTCTCGCAGGGCCGGGGATTTATCGGCAAGGTCTGGTCGACGCTCGATGCGGCGACCATCGACGCTGTCGTGAAGGCGGCCCTCGATGGCGGCGTAAACTGGTTCGACACCGCCGAATCGTATGGCTACGGGAAGTCTGAGGCTGCCCTGGCCGGCGCGCTGACCAGGCTTGGGAAGAAACCGGGGGACGTGATCGTGGCCACGAAATGGTTCCCGCTTCTCCGTCCGGCGAGTTCGATCATTACGACTTTGCCTGACCGGCTGGGGTTTCTCGATCCCTTTTCCATCGACCTTTTGCAAATCCACGCTCCGGGCTCGCTATCGAGTGTCGAGAAGCAGGCCATGGCGCTTGCGAAGCTCCTCAAAGAGAAAAAGGTGCGGGCGGTTGGGGTGAGCAACTTTTCAGCGGTAGGCATGCGAAAGTTCCACAAGGTTTTAACCGGGGAGGGGTTCATGCTCGCCTCGAACCAGGTCCGGTACAGCCTGATTCAGCGGAAGATAGAGACTAACGGCATTCTCGATACCGCGCGGGAGCTTGGCATTACAATTATTGCCTATTCGCCGCTTGCGCAGGGGGTTTTGACCGGACGCTTCCACGACGATCCGACCCTCGCGCTCAAGGTTTCCTTCGGCAGGCGCATGATGTCGGGTATCACCCGGGCGGGGCTTAAAAAGACCGAGCCGCTGGTACGGTATCTCCAGGAGACCGGTCGGAAGTACTCCGCGGCAGGGGTTGCGGCTTCGGCGACCCAGGTGGCGCTCAACTGGCTGGTGAATTTCAACGGCGACACGGTGGTAGCGATCCCCGGTGCGAGCAAGGCGAAACAGGCGACCGAGGCGGCCCACTGCCTGGACTTTACGCTGAGACCGGAGGAAATAAAAGAGATTGAAGCGTTATCAAGAAAGTGACAAAATGATAAAAAGATAAAGCCGGCACTTAAAAAATTGCTTTCATCACTCTTTTATCATCCATCACTAAACAACCCTGTCATCAAGGAGCGCGCGATGTCAGACGATTCGAATGATCCCGACGATAATTCCTCGGACAATAGCTCGGATAATTCCGAGGACAATACTTCGGATAATGCCTCCGACAATAGCTCTGATATTTCCACGGACAATACCTCGGGCAATGCGCCCTCTAAGGTGCCCCCTTACGATGTCGATCCCGGGAATGAACCCGGCGCCGTCCATGTTCCCTATCAGCCGACGACCCCTGCCTATGTGCCTGAAATCCGGCCTGATGATGACGAAAGCGAACAGTCTCTGCCGGACGAACCGGATAATCCACAGCATGTTCCAACCTCGGGCAATGAGCCCTCTGATGCGCCTGCCTACGATGTTGACCCTGGGAATGAACCCGGCACCGTCCATGTTCCCTATCAGCCGCCGGCCCCTGCTGTTGTGCCTGAAATCCGGCCTGATGACGAAGGGGATCGGCCTCTGCCGGATGAACCGGATGATCCGCAGCATGCTCCGGAAAATGAGAGTCCGGCAATAGGAGAGGGCCAGGAGGAGGAGGCTCCCTCACCCTACTGATGATTGTGTCCCCGATTCCCTCCCTTGAGTCATCGATACCCCCGGGAACGGTAGTGCAGGAAACGCGGATTTAACAGGGTTCACGCGGTAACCGGAAAAAGAAAAGAATTACCTTGCCTATCCCATTTTCCGGTTACTATTTTGCTTCAGTCATCCCTCAAGCAATCGATGAAATCCAATGATTAAGAAATCTCAATTGACGCTGAATCCGCGTGCTTCGGTTTTCAGGCATAACGACGGCGTCTATCTGTTCGACCCCATCACGCTCACCTGTGCCTCGATGAATGAAGCAATGTTTTCATTTATTTCCGGGCCGGACGACGCCGGCTTTCTGGACAAATTGTCTTCCCGGGAACTCAACGAATTGAGGAATGTCGCCGAACGGCTGCACAGGCTCGGTATTTTGATCGGTCCGGAAACCGTCGAAAAGAGCGACCGGCCGGGGATTGACAACGGTACGGCATCGATAAATCATCTGGCCATTTTTGTCACGTCTAAATGCAATCTCAAATGCGCCTACTGCTACGCCCAGGGCGGAGACGAGCAAAAGACCATCGGTAGGGATATCTGGCTTCCCGCAATGGATTATTACTTTTCGACCATTGATCCTGCCCGGAAACCGGATGTGAACATGGCAATCCACGGCGGCGGCGAGGCCACGATGGAATTTGATGTGCTGAAACAGATCGTCGACGAATTTTTCGCCCGGGCGCAGGTTCGGGGACTCAAACCCTCCGTAAACATGGGCAGCAACGGTACCTATAACGAATCGGTATCCCGATGGATCATCAGGAACGGCATTCAGGTAACCATAAGCCTTGACGGACCACGTGATATTCAGAATCGACTCCGTCCATTCCGTTCCGGTCAACCTAGTTATGATGTGGTGGTGCGCAACCTGAAAGCCCTGCTAAAAGCGGGCAGGCAGGGATATGTCCGGGCTACGGTTACGAGCGAGTCACTTGACTATATGGAAGAGACCGTCGAGCTGGCAGGGCAGCTGGGAATAGGCATTGTCCACTTTGAACCCGTTACTTTGACGGGGCGCGGTAATTCCGGGAGGATCACGAAACCGGATCCCCGGCAGTTTGCCGATACTTTTTTAAAGTGCTACCTGCGGGGCCTCGCTCTGGACGTTACCGTCCGCTATTCGGGACTGCGGTGCTTCGATCCACGCTATCGGCAATTTTGTGGAGCGTGCGGCAGGAATTTCTGCGTCACGGCCGAAGGCAATATCACGACCTGCTATGAGGTCCTCGATTGCAAGGACCCGGCCGCCGGCATGTTTTTTATCGGCAAGGTCGACCCGGTCCAAAAACGGGTGGCGCTGGACCGGGCCCGGATCCAGCAATTGGCACAGCGGGTTACCGAAAACCTGGAGGCGTGCAGGGATTGTTTTCTCAGGTTCCAATGCGCAGGGGATTGTCCGCTTAAAAGTTTTAGAAAGTCCAATACAGACCTTTATTTCCCGGACGCTTATCGGTGCGAGATCGCCGAACGGATCAATAAGCAACTGATCGTCTGGCTGGCCGATGGCATAATTGAAACACGCGATGCCGGCAAAATGAAAGTCGTTTCTTTAAACCATTTTTCCAAATGAGAAAGGAGAACTGCCATGTTTGAAAACGAACGTCCGGAAATCCGAATTGTTTCACTCAATGAAAAATCTTCTTCCCCGGTGGCCACATTAAATGCCTCCGACGATGAAAACGGGTGCGATTGCGATGACAATATTCCCTGTTCATGCGACGAGGGTCCTAAACCGTGTGACGGGGATTGCGGCACGGTTTCGATCCCCAGCTGCAGGTCGGAAGTTCCCTGCTCC
>PLTF01000018.1 GCA_003164335.1 Fibrobacterota bacterium | reverse complement strand
CCATTGAAGCTCCCCGAAGCAGAGCTTCGGGGACCGCGAAGCAGCCTGCCATCTTCTATAGGAGAGGAAATATTTGTAATTCGCTCGCTAACCCCGGAGCAGAGCTCCGGGGACCGCTCTCGCTGTGCCTGTTCAAAGAGAGATCGTATATTTAAAAATCTATGATTGCCCGAAAAGTAACCCGACGGATCATGGTTCGCGATGTACCCATCGGCGGCGGTGCACCCGTCGTCATTCAGTCCATGGCGAATACCGATACCGCCGATGTCGAGGCGACGCTCGCTCAGATCGGGCGGTTGCACGCCGCAGGGTGCCGGATCGTCCGCCTGGCCATTCCCGACGAAGCCGCACTCCTCGCGTTCCGGTCCATCCGGAGTGCGACGAACGTGCCGCTGGTCGCCGATATCCATTTCAGGCACACGCTTGCCATCGGTGCCATCGAAGCGGGCGCCGACAAGGTGCGGATCAACCCCGGCAATATCGGGTCGGAAGATCGGCTGAAAATGGTGGTCGATGCGGCTAAAGCGGCGAACATCCCCCTGCGCATCGGGGTAAATTCCGGTTCGCTCGAAAAACACATCCTCGAAAAGTTCGGTTCTCCGGTCCCGCAGGCACTTGTCGAAAGCGCCCTCGCCTCCATTGCGCTCATGGAAAGGTTTGATTTCCGCGATAGCATCGTATCCATCAAGGCAAGCGATGTGGTAACGACCATCGAGGCATGCCGGCTGCTTGCCGCGGCGTGCGACGTTCCCCAGCATATCGGCATCACCGAATCGGGCACGGTGCGCAGCGGCTCCATCCGTTCGGCCGTCGGGATCGGCGCGCTCCTTGCCGACGGCATCGGGGATACGATCCGGGTGTCCCTTGCCGGCGAGCCGATCGAGGAGATCTTTGCGGCAAAAGAGATCCTGAAATGCCTGGGTCTCATGGCAGGGCCGTCGGTCATCGCCTGCCCGACCTGCGGGCGCACGCGAATCGATGTCGCCGGGCTTGCCGCCCAGGTCGAAGCACTCGTCGAGCACCTCAATGCGCCGATCCGCATTGCGGTCATGGGATGCGCGGTAAACGGTCCCGGCGAGGCGCGTGAAGCGGACATCGGCATCGCGGGCGGATCGGGTGAGGCACTGCTTTTTGTTAAAGGAGTGCCGGTCGGGAAAGTAGCGGAAGGGGAGATCCTGGATGCGCTCCGGGAGGGCATCGAGAAGATGACGGGAGAGAAGATTCAAGAATGAAGCGAAAGTTACTACTAAGGTAGTTTTTTTTAAAAATTCAAATTCATTTGGATGGCNNGGGGACCCGCAAGCCTCTGCGAAAAAGATCAAAATTCAAATGCAATGCAACAGAAGACTATTTGAAAATAGACATTAATGCAGGAGGGCTTTCCTTGGCTGACTTAACAAACACCCGGTTTCGATGTGCCGGTTTTCCGCTTTTCCAGTGTGTTTTCTACCTAATGTGAGCGTNNGCGAGGTTTCCCCACCTGAGCAGTAACTATCTTTTTATCAAGAATGGACCGACCCATTTTCATGCCGAATACGGCGCTGTTGATTGATAGATAAAAAACATTCGGGAGCAAAAAAAATGAAATTACCCTCGATTAAAAAAGATGCGAGGAAAATAATCGATAATCTTCCTGAGGATTCATCGTGGGAGGATCTGATGCATGTGGTGTATGTTCGTGAGGTCATTGAGGCCGGCATGAAAGACAGCAAGGAAGGCAGGACTGTCGATGTTTCCGAGGTAAGAAAAAAATATGGATTGGATTGATGAAAGTCCGTTGGACTGACATTGCTGCGGCGAACCTCGAAGGAATTTACCGTTACATTTCCCAGAATTCGCCGAATTATGCCAGAATGGTTGTTGATAGAATTACAAACAGATCAATTCAGATTTCGCAATTTCCTCTATCCGGAAGAATTGTTCCGGAGATGCAAATCGATAAAATCAGGGAAGTCATTGAAGGGCCGTACAGAATAATTTATCATATCAAGTCCGGTGGTATAGATATCGTGGCAGTTGTTCATGGCGCGCAACGCTTGCCCTGGAAGAATGAATTTCAGCCATGAACAACCATCATCAAATTCTTATCGCCGACTTTCGGAATATTCCCTCGCTTCCTTCATCCTCCATCGATTTGGTCGTTATTCACCCCGCGGCATTTGCTTTTACCCGCTGAAATAGCTACCTTTTATAGTGTCGACACCATAACGGCAGTACGGAGACGGTTATGCAAAAAAGAAAATTGGGCAGCGAAGGCCTCGAAGTATCGAGCATCGGGCTCGGTTGCATGGGCATGAGCCATGCTTACGGATCGCCTGCCGAACGCGTTGATGAAGAGTCGATCCGGGTTATTCACCGGGCGCTGGACCTTGGGGTCACGTTTTTCGACACCGCCGAGATTTACGGACCGTTCACCAACGAAATTCTGGTCGGCCGGGCGCTCGCAGGAAGGCGTGACGGGGTGATTATTGCCACGAAATTCGGGTTCGATGTCCAGGGGAGCTTTCCCTATGCGGTGTGCAGCAGGCCGGCAAAAATCAGGGAGGTCTGCGACGCCTCGCTCAAACGGCTCGGGATCGACTACATCGACCTCCTCTACCAGCATCGGGTCGATCCCGAGGTGCCGATCGAAGAGGTGGTCGGCACGGTCGGTGACCTTATCGACAGCGGCAAAGTGCGCTTTATCGGGCTCTCCGAGGCCGGGCCCGATACCATCCGGCGGGCGCATCGGGAGCGTAAAGTGTCGGTATTGCAATCGGAATATTCGCTCTGGGAGCGGGGGATCGAGGAGAGGATTCTGCCCACGATTCGGGAGCTCGGTATCGGCCTGGTGCCGTTCTCTCCTCTTGGACGGGGATTCCTGGCAGGAGGGATCAGGAGCTTCGACGATCTGCCGCAGGGAGACTACCGCCGCACCGATCCGCGCTACCAGGGCGAGAACCTGTCGAGAAACCTGCGGATTGTCGGCGCGGTCGAGGATGTTGCCAAGAGGAACGGCGCAACCGCTGCGCAGGTGGCAATAGCCTGGACCCTGCATCAGGGTGATGATGTGGTGCCGATCCCGGGTACCAAGCGGGTGCGTTACCTGGAGGAGAATTGCGATGCAGCATCCCTGGTACTTTCGGGCGCCGACCTCGAAACCCTCAATTCGCTGTCGCAGGAGACCTCCGGCGAGCGATACGGTGCAAAAATGATGGCGCAGGTGGAAAGGTAGGAAAGGAAGGCTGAGGCCTGATTTTAATCACTATGAAAAGGAGCGCTCCATGGACACCATAAGAAAGATCCGGAAAGTATTTAAAAGCAAGCCCACGATCGAGGGTGCGGGAGTCCATCTTTCCCGGGCATTCGGCAACAGCGAAGCACCGCTCTTCGATCCCTTCCTGCTTCTCGACGATTTCCGCTCCGACAATCCCCGCCATTTTCTGCCCGGCTTCCCATGGCACCCGCACCGCGGTATCGAGACCATTACCTACGTGCTCGCCGGGGATGTCGAACACGGCGATTCAATGGGCAATGCGGGGGTGATCGGCAGCGGCGACGTGCAGTGGATGACGGCCGGGAGCGGCATCATCCACCAGGAGATGCCCAAAGGCAATGCGGAGGGGCACATGGACGGGTTCCAGCTCTGGGCCAATCTGCCCTCCTCCCACAAGATGATGGATCCGCGCTACCGGGATGTGAAGAGCAACCTGATACCGGTCGTGACCGGCGCAAACGGCGTGACGACGAGGGTCATCTGCGGGTCGGTGGACGGGGTAACCGGGCCGGTGACCGATATCGTCACCGATCCGGAGTATCTCGACATTTCGATTCCGCCGGGGACCGAGACCTGGCATCCGACAAAGCCCGGACACACGGTCATCGCCTATGTCATCGAGGGAAGGGCCCGTTTCTGCGGAGAGAAAAATCCTTTCGGTTACGAGGCGTTCGGCGCCAATTATTTTGATTTTCAGCGCGATTCATGGATGACGAACGGGAACCTTGTCCTTTTCGGCGACGGGGACCGGATCAATGTTTCCACGGATGGCGACTTCCCTGCCCGCTTCCTGCTCATGTCGGGCAGGCCGATCGGCGAGCCGGTAGCCTGGTACGGACCCATCGTCATGAATACGCGGGAGGAGCTGGAAACGGCCTTTGATGAGTTGAACAACGGAAAATTCATAAAAAGCAAGGGGAAGTGATTTCTCTCTAAAAATCGTTACCACTCAGGTGCCGTCCCTTGCCTAATTAAATCCCCCCTTTATCCCCCCTTAATAAGGGGGGCGCCGAAGGCGGGGGATCCAAAGGCAAATTCACTAATCTTTACACCTGCCCGAGTAGTAACTGAAAATCAAGGATCCACCGACGACCCGGAAACGAACCCGGTGCCGGGTTGCTGAAATCCATAACTGCCGAGGAAGGGTATTTTTGCTCAATTGAACAACCGCTCCATGAAAAAATCCAGGATTAACATCCTCATTGCCGTCGTAATAACCCTGATTGCCGCCAACTGGTTCTTAGGTTCCTCAGTGTATACAAAATATCCATACCGGGGATTCAATCGCGATGCCTTCGCCGATAAAGCCGTTTCAATGTGGTTAAAGTCAATGGTAGAAAATAAGCAGGTCTGCCTGAAGACCTACTGGCCGAACGATACGATACCCGTATTTTCCTCGAATTTGAAGCTGCATGACATCAATTCCTGCGGAATCCAGGTGATCGTTCACCCGCTCGACCATCGGCTGCCGGTCGATTCCTGCTGGGTCCGGATAGATCTGGATAAGCCGCCGCAGAGAAATCCGTTCTCCTATACTTACGATATCACGGCGCACTATTATTCGAGCTGGCGCGCGGATTCCACAAGGATTGATTCCTTGACATCGGTCCTGAAAATAGAGCATTGGCGTGCAGCGTATTATTACCGGAAATTCCGGTGGGTTGCGGATACGGACAATGGGGTAAAGACGGGGAGGCTATTCTAAAGGCCTTTGGTGGGGGAACCGCCTGCGGCGGTTCCCCCTGGCCAAAGCCTCCGCGCCCGCAAAGCCGGGCTGCGGGGTCTTTGGCAAACCCCTTACCTCACCCCGGCCCAAGGCGGCCGGACCTCTCCGCTTGGAGAGGTCT
>PLTF01000155.1 GCA_003164335.1 Fibrobacterota bacterium | reverse complement strand
ACACCGTTGGCGGGGGGCTTACCTTGGAGGAGCAGGGCATTGAATGGCGCGAAATTACGCAGCCGGATAACGAAATCGAGAAGTTCCTTGAAGTCCTTGCTATTGGTATAGAGTTTGGAGTCCTCAAACAATTTGTCCAACAAAGCTCGTTGTTGAACATCTCCGAATAAATCCACCTGTTGATTGCTGGAGATTCCCGTTTGATTACTCATATGCTCGGTCCTCCAAATTTCCTACTTTTTGAAGATTATGCCTCTATTTGCAGGGTTTTCATCTTTGTTGAAGGATTGCTCTTGAATCAAGAGAACCTCACCCTTGCCCCGCTTGGCATTATATCGTCAGATTATCTAATTTCGCATGGTGTTAATACTCGTTCGACTCCTGCAGTATCTCTCCCAAATTTGTCCTACCCCTCCCCTATAGATTAGGGGTAGGATAAATTCCAATTTTCGGTTCCGCCACAGGTGCCGCTGGTACGAGTTAGGGTTATAATATTAGTCCCCGCAGCGATAGTAGCCACTTCCACAGGAAAGACATTTACATTGCTGTTAATATCGATACTAAGGTCATAAATCCCCGTGATAACATTTTTAAAAATGGCCACATTCGATAGAGAGGTATAAGCATTTGTCCCATTAAATGCAGTGTAGCCATAAACAGTATCAGATTCTCCTTGCGGGATAAGCATGATTGTTACAACATCCGCACAAGGATTGGTTAGATTAAAAACCACTGTTCCAACACTGGTGACTACCGCCGAAAAATTCGCCATCACGTTCATATTGCCAGTCATTGTAATTTGCGTGGTGGCGTTCGTGCCCGACGCATTTTCACTCCAATTTGAAAAATTGTAGCCGGAAGAAGGTGTAGCTGTCAATGTTACTACAGTTCCCGGAGTGTACGTTCCTCCTGCTGGAGATAGCGTTACGGTGCCGCCTGCCGAAGGATTGGGTGTTACCGTTAGCATGTAGCAGGTCGGCGGCACAGAAGGCGCTGAAAAATTCGCTTCCACGCTTAGATTAGCCGTCATTGTAACTTGCGTGGTAGTGCCTGTTCCCGAGGCGTTCCAGCCCCAACTGGAAAAAATATAGCCGGAAGAAGGCACCTCGGTCAACGTCACTACCGTACCCGAGTCATAGGTTCCACCTGCGGGGGATAATGTTACAGTGCCGCCTGCGGAAGGATTGGATGTAACCGTTAGTGTATATGTCGTTAAAGAAGCCGATGACAAAAAATTTGCCGTTATGCTTTCATTGCCTGTCATTATAATTTGTGTGGTAGCGTTCGTTCCTGTAACGCTCCCGCTCCCATTGGTCCAATTGGAGAAAATGTAGCCGGTAGAAGGAACTGCGGTCACGGTCACGACTGTGCCTGAATCGTATGTTCCGCCAGTAGGTGATAATGATACTTTCCCACCTGCAGATGGATAGGCCGTAGCCGTAAGTGTATACCCACCTGTGGGTCCTGTGGGATTGCTGCTATGCTTGCTGCACAATACAAATAATAAAGAGCAAGAAAAAATGGCGAGGATAGTAATGATTTTCTTGTTCATTCTAATACCTCCCTTTCGAAAGCATTGAATAGGCGATTTTTATTCTTTCATAGGTTTTCAATCCCTGTTGGTCCATAAAAAAAGGCGCGAACTCCAAGTCCGTGTCTCTTCCGAGGTATTGCCATACCTTTGTGGAAACACAAGACAAGAAGCCGCGCCCTTTCGGACGCGCTCCCGCCAGTGTCGTCTCCACATTTCAAAAATTGGCAATTTTCGGAAGAAACGATTCTGCGCGTTAACGCAATTTAATATTTAAAATATTCGGCTTCTCTAATAGAGCCCTTTCGTTGTTTAAACCTTTTATCGACTGCTCTGCAATATACAAATAACCCTTTCTACGAAGCAAATAATCCCCGTTTTTGCCTGAAGCGGTGGAGCATGGAACCGCCAGCAGAGATAACCTGCCTTCCTCCAAGGGTTCTCGGAACCTATTCCATCTCTTTGTGAGGATGCCCCACCCAGAGGGCTGGAGGGAGGCCCAGCACCCTTAGGTTCAACATCTTTAGATTCAACTCCCCAAAAATAAACGTGTGGATAATGGGACTATTTATTTGTTGATAATTTTTAAGCTATATTAGGTGATTGTAATAATTCTGGTAGCAGGAAAGGAGGTAAAACAGTGCTAAAAAGAAGAGTTTTTAGCGGTACTGATTTAAAGGCTGTGCAATATCGCTCTATAAAACGATAAAGGAAACACTACTTTGAACGGGCAGCACTTCCTTTATCGAGGCCATCTGAAGGGGCTGGCTTATCGGCCGGCCCCTTTATCACAACTAATATAATTGCAGAACTCACCAGAATCAAAAGGAAAAGCAACCCCCAGTTTCAACACCTCGACTGATCTCCTCCGAGTCTCGACACCATAGAGGCCTGGCTCCGGGGACTTAACAATAGAGCTACTGGACTCGTACAAGCTTCAGCCGCTTCTCGAAGTTTGCCGCCTTCATCCTTACAATGTACATGCTCGACCCTACCGCACCATCCCGGCCTTCGATGCAATTCCAGGGCAGCTCATAATGCCCAGCCTGGTAGATTCCCTTCGCAAGCTGTTTCACCAGGCTTCCCTTCATATCGAATATATCGATCTCGACGGCATGCTGCGAAACTCCCGAAAGGGTTGGCACGTCGAAGGCGATATTCACCGATCCCTTGAATGGGTTCG
This sequence comes from Fibrobacterota bacterium, assembly GCA_003164335.1. Lineage (GTDB taxonomy): Bacteria > Fibrobacterota > Chitinivibrionia > Chitinivibrionales > Chitinispirillaceae > BOG-1184. Next base: position 25,562 of record PLTF01000155.1, on the reverse strand, counting down.
GATAGGCTCGGGTGAGGTTGAATGCTGATATGAGCGCCCCTGCTGGAACCGCAAGCGTTGCCGAGAGTATCGTCCTGGCCGTATAGACCGGCTCGCTGCCCCGTGTCACCGTTAATGGATACTCGGTTTTTCCGTTCCAGAGCTTAAAGGCAATCTTTTCGGACGGTACGCAGCCATTCTTGGTCTTGCTCGTAGGGTCTTTTCCGCAAATTGCAAAGGCGGCCATGCCATTTATGACAGTTCCCGACCCCACCAGGTTCCCCTTCGTATCATAGGCGCCAACCTCGCAATTGTCTGGGACAACCTTACCTCCGATTTCCACATGCTGCGCCATGAACGCGGCAAAATTGCCGGTCAGAGAGCGTTTTGCATAGTGGGTAGGAGCCGGCGGATTGAGAAGCGTTTTCCCGGCGGCAGAGGCAAGGTGCTTTGCAGGGCCATTGCCGGCAGGATAGGTAAGCGTCGCTGGCGAGTTCGTAATGATATAATATCCGTTACCCGGATGCATTGTGCCGATCTCATTGAGTGAGGCGGCGGGCCAGTAAAAGTTGTTATTACCATCAATTGCAAGAATGAACTGGAAAGCGATAGAGCCAAGCGCCGTAGTAATAGGCATACTGACCTGCGGCAGGTAGCCAACCATGCTCCAACTTGAATCCCTCAGCGAAATCGGAGTTGAATCGATGCTGACCACACCTCCAGTCAGGTTTAAGGTGTCGGTCGGAAGGGTATCGAAAACCCAGTATCCGTTTCCGGTATGGATAGTGCCGATTTCGTCGAGGGCAGCACCCGGCCAATACAGATTATCACTCCCGTCCATGGCCAGAATAAAACCCTTGAGAGCGCCGAAAACACCCTTAGACGATGAATCTGTCGGATGAACGTTCAGGGAGTACATAAACCATCCATTGGAAAGCGGAATTGTAAGATGCGCGGCAGTGGTAAAACTCCAGATACTCGACCAGGAACTTGTCCCGCCGATATTGGAAGAATTAGTCTCCCAGTAGAAGGTGGTATAGTAAGTGAGTCCGCTTAATTTCTCTGACAGCCCTGTCATACCAGTCTGACTCGATACCATAGTGCTGAAGGTCGATGAGGTCGATACCAGGACGCTGTACGATGCCGCACCGGTCATTGTCCCCCAGCTCAGGGTCAGAGAGGTAGACTGGTTGCCGACTCCGCTTGAAGGTGAAATAAGAATCGGCGCTATAGGAGTTGCCTCGATTACAGCGATAGTATTGCTGCCACTATTCACGTAAATCTTGTTTGTGGCAGTATTAGCAGCTATCGTGCTAGATCCTGTTCCTATATTTACAAAAGTCGCCAAATTGGTCGCCCCATTTATGACTCCGACATTGTTACTATAATTTGCCACATAAATCTTATTGGTTTGTGTGTTCACTGCTATCGCACTGGGGTTTGTTCCCACAGTCACGGTATCCGTTGAATCGGTTGCTCCGTCCACTATTGTAACGTTACTACTACTATAATTTGCCACGTAAATCTTATTAGTAAGAATGTTTACCGCAATTACGTTGGGGTTTGTTCCCACGGTCACGGTAGTCGTCGAATCAGTTGCCCCGTCTATTACTATGATATTGTAACTTCCACTATTCACATAAACCTTGTTTGTTACAGTATTCACCGCTATCGTATATGGATCTGCCACAGATGGGATGGTAATCGTGGAGCTATTGACACCATTTATTATCGTTACATTATTACCTTTCACATTAGCTACATAAATTTTGTTAGTCACCGGGTTCACTGCTATCCCTTGGGGAGCAGAATTTGTCCCGGTGCTCACCGTAGTCATCGAATCGGTGACTCCGTTTATAACCGAAACATTGTTGCTGCCATAGTTTGCCACATAAATCATGTTGGTAATCGTGTTTATCGCTATCGCTATTGGGTTTGTTCCCACAGTCACGGTAGTCGTCGAATTAGTCGTTCCGTCGATTACAGTGATATTGCCACTGCCATAGTTTGCCACATAAATCTTATTGGTCAGGGTGTTCACTGCTATTGCATTGGGGTTTGTTCCCACGGTTACGGTAGTCGTCGAATCAGTTGCCCCGTTTATTACCGTGACATTGTTGCTGCCATAGTTTGCAACATAAACCCGATTGGTCACTGAATCTGAAGCAATTGCATTGGGATTTGTTCCCGTTGGCACGGTCGCTATTACCGCATCAGCCCGAGCAACGGTTACCCAAGTAAATGCTATCATCCCTGCAAAAAGGATTTTCATTGAGCAGCATTTCATAGTACCTCCTGTATGCGGGGTTCAAGTTCAGTCCCTGCCGGCGCATAAAAAACAAAGGGACGCGACAATCAAACATCCTGAACCGGGGTACTGGCATACCCACCTCTCAAGACGAAAGAAAGCGCGTCCCATGATGGGACGCACACTTCTACTCGTTCTGAGAGGTTGAAACTTGCCAGTTTTCGGTCCAGAACAAACTATGCGTAAATAATTATCAGCGTTTTTCTCACTTCAAATAGCTATCTTCCCCTGAAAAAGTTAAAATCAACTGTCCTGCAATATAAAAATCCGCCATTCTGGAAAGCAAATGTACCCTTTTCTTTCCCTCTTTCCCTAAAGATGCCGAGTGAATCGCCTGGCAGTAATAACCTACCGCCCTCCAAGGTTCTCCGGACCTAATCCATCGGGCGAGGACACCCCACCCAATCCCCGGAGACCCAGCATCTCGGACACAGAACTCTTATTTCAAGCAAATGTAGAGCGTGTTCTTGCGGAATAAACCGAAATAAGCAATTGAAAGATGCTTGGCGATTAAATCCGACGGCTCATTCTTTTTCTCAGGCAATTTGGGGATCACTGGTCGACATCACAACTCGCCCATCCACGTTGTTTTTCTTGTTTCCTCGGCCTCATACCTTGGGTGGTAATCCCTCTTCACCGGCTTCGGCGCTGCCTTGGCAATGTCCCGCCTAAGCTCCGAGACGATGAGGCAGAGGCAATTACAAAGCGGCGACTCCGGCAGTTGGTTGGTGTCAGTGAGCGCCCACCCCGCGAATGCTCCCCCAATTTCAGGGGCCCTCTTCTCTACAATAATTGCTCGTTTATCATCCTCGCCCACGACCTCAGAGAAGAGCATCCCTGCGTAAGCTATCGACCCCGCCTCATCGTATTGCACGGCTGGGTTCGGTCCGGTCTTGATCCCGGCTTTGCGCAGAGCCGGCCGCAGGAGCATCGCCGGGTTTCGTCCTTCTTCGAACATTGCATCGTTCCCCAGGAGCCGTGTAATATTGCTCTTATCGGCGTTCATGGTTGCAGCAGTGTTAAACGCTATTTCCTCGGCGAAGAAGTCGTATCGCCGGGCGTTATAGACATAGAGAATGCCGTTAATGCTGTCCCAGAGGGCACATAGAAGATAAATTTTCATATCCTTCGCCCAGAAATAGGCACCATAGTTCAGCATTTTGTGACCGGCCATGTTCCAATTGATGTCAATCTGTTTGCACTGGCTGGCGCTGAATGCCGGCCAGACCTTCTGGGTTGATTGGATGATTTTACTCTGCACCGCGTACCGCCGGGCATCGAGCGCATGATTGAAATCGTCGATTGGTTCATTGGTGATCTTACCGTCCTTATCCTCGACATACCGGTAATTGCGCAATTCTTTGATGAGATTCAGGCTGCGCTTGGTTACGAACTGGACGAACTGATTAACCCTGTCGATGCCATTCCGAACGCTATCTTTTCCCTTTGCCGCTGGCCGGATATTCCAACCTTCCAGAGCTATCTCCGCAATGCTTTTCGGCTCGGCGCAATCAGCCCATATCTCATCAACCCCCCTTCGCACGCCGGCAGCTTCCAGGCGCTTGGATAACTGCTGATTGGTGAGCCCGGTCTCATAGAGGCACTCATCTGCGTACATCTCCTCACCCTTGATTACAATATGAACCAATGCGCTCGGGTCGTTGGTAAAACCGAAATCGAGGCCATAGAATGATATGCCTTCCTCCGGCAATGCTTCGACCGGTGTCCAGCGAGGGTGGACGAGGCCAATGATATTGCCGACCAATCCCAGGCCAAAAATGCGCCACCAGTTCGGGTCCCGCTCGCGGCGTGACTCAATATCCATTACCTGCTGAAGAGGCAGGTACTTCCTCGCATCGAGGTAGGTACTGTGGATGTAGGAACTGCCCGGCAGGTGGATGAGTTCCATCGCCCAGAAATCGGAAACCGGATTATAATCCAGGAAAATGGTTTTGCGGGTCCGGATACTCAGTTCGTTGAAAATCTCCTTTGAGATGTTGTTGCACTCGTTTATGAACAGGACATCGCGCCGGCCACCGCGCATTTTCGATGCCTCATCCGCTGAGAAAAATTCCATTGTGCAGTGTGGAAACGTGTAGATATGATCGGTTTTATTCCAGCGAGATTCCTGATACCGGGGGCCCATAATGGCCAGGAAATCACGGATGCAGCCTCGTTTGAGGTGAGGCATGGACTCAGAGACAATCGATATGATAATGTCAGTGGTGGTAAAAAATGCAATTTCCACGAGCACTTGGATGATGGAGTATGTTTTTGAGGATGAGGTTCCCCCCTGATCGATTATCAGTCGGGCTCCAGCATTGTAGGCAGCGGCGTTTCGTTTGAAAACGGTACTATACCGCTGCGCCTTCTGGTTCGATTTCGGTTGCATTTGCATTCCTCCTGAGATTGGTCAGCTCATCCGCTGTTTCCTGATCCTCAACAATAACCGCTCCTACGTTAATAATGCTGCCATTGATCTCGTGCCGCTCGGTGAGCATACCCAAGTGCTTCATCATAAGCTCGGTCGCTCTGTTGGCGCCATTAGAGTCAAAAACATACTGTCCCGTTTCGATCATGCGTTTCTGCTCTCTATCGTATTTCATCACCGGAACAGCCTGCAGGGACTTATCCCGGATTTCCTTTAGTGTGGTGAGGACATACTGGTGAGTGATCCCCAGGCGTTCGCAGACCGGGATTTCCAGTTCTTCTATACGCGTACGGATTTGAGGTTTTTTGAGGTTTTCGGCTCCTATTGCACCTGCCGTTTTATGGGAGTATCCCGAACGAATGGCGGCTTTTGTGGCGTCATGATCGGTGATGTACTCCCGGCAAAAACGCTCCTGTTTATCGGATAATCCTGCTTTCTTAGGCATCTTAACTCTCCTGCGATTGATTATTTGCCTACTTCAGCACAAGTACCCCCTGATTGTTTTACACCTGTGCCTGCTTCCCCTTGCGTGGTTACTCCTCTTGCCATGCCTCCTCCTTTTTAAGAAGCCTTCTTCTTGCTAAAATCTCCCACCTTTGTTGCGGATGAGATTTTCGGTCCGGTTCTCTGACATGCTTCAAATTTCCTAACCTTCTAAATACCTGAAAAGGTCATTAAGAAAAAGGGTGTACCGTGCTCAAGTTAATGTTTAAAAGTGTCCGGTTTGGAGTCCGGTTTTGACCGGACTAGTCCGGTTTTCAGGCGTATTTCAGCGTATTAAAGAGAGGTGACCGCATAAGAGGGAACCAAATAAAAAAGCTCTGGAACCCTTGATTTTATTGGATTCCAGAGCCTTTTAAGAAATGCCGCCTCACAGAATTGAACTGTGGACACATGGATTTTCAGTCCATTGCTCTACCGACTGAGCTAAAGCGGCAGCCAAATTTCGAACGGATGTAGAAAATACATACTCGACGCCTGATTTTCAAGCACACTGCGTCTTTTTGATGAATTTTTTATCGATTTCGAAGTAATCCTGACCGGCAAAATAGCTATCAATGTCCGCAACGCCGGTGAAGTCCTCCCTGCGGTCGCCTGAATCCTTCCCCATGACCTGGATATCGATGAGGTTGTAAACTATGGTACCGAAGTCTTCGGTGGCCGTTATTCCCCAGTCCGCAAATACGCTCCTGGCCAGGGGGCCGAATTGGTTCACGGCGAAATCGAGAAGGCTGCGCGAAAGCTCGGACCCATTTACATGGCGAATTTCACCAATCCCGGCAAGGCAGTAGGAGAGACCGTTTAAAACAAATAGATAGGCACCAAGTTTATGGCGCGTGTCTATGCCGGTTTCGAGTATTTCACGCCTGATCTTATTTTCGATGCCGTCTTGAGACATACCGCTCAGACTACTTGATGCTGACAAAGGTCGTCGGGTTTTTGCCCTCGTGGAAGGTTATCTGCTGCGACACTTCCTTGCCGTCTTTTACCACCCGTAACGTATGGGTGCCGGGCGTTACGGTCAGTTCGGAATACGACTTTCCGACCAATTGGCCGTCAATATAGACATCGGCATTCGGCGGCTGCGAAGCGATGAAGGTCGTTGATACCGACGCCTTAGCCGGCGCAGCGGCAGTAACCGGCTTCGGCGGCTTCGCCGGAGCGGATGCCTCAGCTTGCGAAGCGGCCATTTCCGCTTTTTTCTTTGCCGCTTCCCGCTTTTTTGCCTTGAGCTTGGCATGGGCGGCTTTCTTCGTGGATTCGCCGGACTGTTCCTCTGCAGCAGGGGTTGCAGGAGCGGCCGCGACGGCCTCAGCGGGTTTTTCAGGCGCGGCAGCGGCGGTCGCTTGCTCCGGCACTTTTTCCGCAGGAGTCTGCGGCACAGCCGGAGGGGTTTCCGTTTTCGGCGCTTCAGCGGCCGTACCGGTTGGAGACAGGAGCGTCTCTTTTCCCGGCGCGGAAAAGTGGTTGAGGGCAAAATAAACGCCCGCTACGAGAACTATGAGCAGCACGACGGCAATGACCACCGGGACCGCAGGCGACTTCTTTGCAGCCGGAGTTTTTCGGGTAGTTCTGTCTGGAGTTACTCCCCTCGTTGCAGATCTTCCGTCGAGCGCGGCCTCAAAATCATCCGGGTTTATCCGGCCTTTAGGGGAAACCGGAATAACCTTCTGAGTCCCCGGTTTTGGGATCGCCTTTTCCGGAACTGTGGGATGCTTCAGTTCTGGGGCCGGCGTTGCAGGAACCGGTTTCGGCGATATTTGAGATTTGGGCGTTGCTGCCGCATTTGGCGAAGCTTTGGGCGCAACCGGGGAGCGGGGCGGCAGGGCCGGCTGGGGATGCGGCGGAGTGAAATGCGGCTGGGCAACCGGTCCCTGTGGCGGTCGGGCCGATGGAGGGATTTGCGCGGACGGAGCCTTGGCGGTCGGAATGGTAAGCCCTTCACCGAATGCCGAACCGATTTCGGCCCTGAGATCGTCAAATTCTGAAACCGGTGCCTTAGGCGCCGCCGCTGCCGAGGGAATCCCCCCTACCTGTCCTGCGAGTTCTTCGGATAGCCGGATGATTTCAGCTTCATCGGCAAATACCTTTAAAATATTCTGAACACCGCTTTTTTTAAGGATATCCATGACCGGCGGCTGGGGGGCCAGAAGCGATAGCCGCCCGAAGACATCAAGCATCCGCTTATTCATGACGATAAGCGCATTGATAGTATCGGAATAGAGGTAGTCGAGCCGGGCGAGGTCGACGCTGATGTTCCGCTTGCCTTCGGAAATCATCGAATCGATAGTCTGCTTGAGCAGATCGGAATCGAGCACCTCGTCCTGTTCAAGCACGGGCTCGACGATTTCGAATAATCCGATGGTACGAGTCTGGAAGTTGATGTTAACCTCCCTGATGAGGGTACATCGTGCAATAATCGTCCGGAAGTTCGTAATACGCCAGACAGGAGTTGAACCTGTGACCTTCGGCTCCGGAGGCCGACGCTCTATCCAACTGAGCTACTGGCGCGTAATCTACCAATATATATGCAGTAAAGAACGCTTTCAAGACCGGCCTTCAAAAAATGCTGTCTGCCCGGCCTTTGATTTCCCGTAATTGTTTAAATATAAATGATTCATGCCCTTGGCGGAAACTCCTCGCCGCGGTCCGTATCGGTGGGTGCTCTCAGCTCTTCAGCGAGCGAAGAGTACCGGAGTATCGCCTTGTTGTTGGCCACGGCGATTGACAGCGCCTTGCGCGTGCCGACGAAAATGCACAGGCGTCGTGCCCGCGTCAGGGCGGTGTACAGCAGATTTCGCTGGAGCAGGATGAAATGCTGGGTGGAAAGAGGGATCACTACGGCCTTGAATTCCGATCCCTGGCTCTTATGGATGCTCATGCAATAGGCCGGAATCAGCTCGTCGAGCTCCCTGAGACTGTAGTGAACAGCATTGTCCCCGAAGTCGACGGTCACCCCCTCATCCCGGTCGACGGCGGTCACGATGCCGATGTCGCCGTTGAAGACACCGAGATCGTAGTTATTGCGAAGCTGCAGGACCTTGTCGCCCAGGATTATATCCATGGTGCCGCGCGATACGCGTTCGGGCGAGACGGCAAGCTCGCGCTGCAGCCTGGCGGTGAGGTTCAGTGTCCCGAGCGGGCCGCGGTGCATCGGGGAGAGCACCTGGATGTCGGCGATGGGGTCGAAGCCGTAGCGTCCGGGAAGCCGCCGCGCAACCAGGTCGACGATGGTGGCGACCCCTGCCTCGGGGTCTTCCTGGGTCATGAAAAAACAGTTGTCATTCGGTAAATTTGAAAAATGCGGGACCATACCGTTCATGATTTCGTGGGCGGCGGTGACAATCCGGGACTGCGCAGCCTGCCGGAAGATTTTCGTAAGATTGACATGGAGAATCCTTCCGCTTGCGATAAGGTCGGACAGGACATTGCCCGGACCTACCGAAGGAAGCTGGTTGTTGTCGCCCACCATGATAAGCGAGGTTGCCGGGGCAACGGCCGCCAGGAGGTTCCGCATGAGCGTTATGTCAACCATCGACATTTCGTCAATGATCAGGACATCGGCTTCGATCGGATTCTTCTCGTTGCGGCCGAACCGCGACCCGCCGCCGGGCTGGCCCTTGAATTCGAGAAGCCGGTGGATGGTCCGGGCCTCGCATCCCGCAACCGTTCCCATCCGCTGTGCGGCACGGCCCGTCGGCGCGGCGAGCGCGACCGTTTTGTGCTGCTCGTTGAAATAGGAGACCAGAACCTGGAGAATCGAGGTTTTCCCGGTTCCCGGACCGCCGGTAAGCAGGAACAGCGGCTGCGTTGCGGCGCTCACGACAGCATCGGCCTGCGCAGTGTCGGGGTGGAAGCCGGTCCGTAATTCGTAGGCGCCAAGCCACTGCCGCAGGCGTTCCTCCCGGCCGTCCTCCCGTCCGGGGGCGTTGGCGAGTCGTTTCCGCAAGTAGGTTGCCGCAGTTTTTTCCGCATGGTAGAACGCCGGGAGGTAGACGCGATCGTTGTCGCGGATAAAAATATCGGCTCCGGAAGCGTGGTCGAGGGTATAAATGACCAGCTCCTCCGAAACGCCAAGAAGCTCTGCGGCCAGCGGGATAAGCGCGGTTACCGGCAGGTAGCAGTGACCCTCACTGCCCGCGGCGTTTTCAAGCGCGTACCGCATTCCTGCGCGGATGCGCTTGTAGGAGTCGTGCTTGAAGCCCATCTTCTGGGCGATGGCGTCGGCCTTCTTGAACCCCACTCCCCACACGTCATCGAGGAGGGCGTAGGGGTCTGAGGAGATTTTCTCGCGCGCGGCTGAACCATACACTTTGTAAATCCTCAGGGCTCCATTGACCGTAACGCCGATCTCCTGAAGAAAGAGCATGAGATCCCGGAGGTGGCGGGAACTCTGCCAGGAGGATTTTATTTTATTCAGTGTTTTCGGCCCGATTCCGTGAACTTCGCCGAGGCGGTCGGGCTCGTTGTCGAGGGTGTCGAGCGATTTCAGGCCGAATTTTGCCACGATGAGTTTCGCCCGCGACGGCCCGACGCTGGCGATAAGGCCGGAACCCAGATAGTTGAGGATTCCGTCGACGGTGGTCGGCCTGACGATCTCGTACTTTTCAACCGAGAATTGCCTTCCGAACCGCCGGTGCACTTCCCAGGCGCCCTGAAGGACAACCGATTCGCCCTTGCCGACGGTCGGCATGATGCCCACGCAGGTTACGGGTGCCGGTTCCGTGCCCGCCTGGAGACGAAGCACCGTGTAGCCGGTGTCCTCATTCTGATAGCCTATATCGGTGACGATTCCCTGGAGAGCGATAGACATTGCAGGGTCTCTTATCTGAAGACACGGCTAAAAAAAAGGACGGCCCTGAAGCCGCCCTTCCGATGCGTTGCTGCACCACAAAAAAACTACTTTTTCTTATGCCGATTGAGACGACGACGTTTTTTTCTTTTGTGGCGGTTAATTTTGGCTTTTCTCTTTTTCTTAACGCTTGCCATTATACGACATCCTTCTGTTGAAGTTACCCTTACGACGAATGCCCTGCAAAATGGTTTTCGCCGCAGGTTTTGTCAACCCTTTGCGTAATCTGCCCCAAACGCGGGTCTGGCGAGGGGGTCAGGAAGAGATAGTGTCTGGTTCAAGAAAAAATGAAAGGAGCGTTGCGATGGACTCATCCATGAAGCCCGGCAGCCCCTCGTCATCGGCATAAACCTGCATGATTTCCAGTATGGCCAGAAGATCATTCCGGGTCAGCGGCTCGCTTTGCGGAGCTTCGAGATCCTCGATGAGCGGTTCAAGGGAGTCGAAGTAGAAAAGAATTCGATCCTGTTTTTTTTCAATGAGATCCGCTTCCGTGAGCAGGCGCCGTCCAAGTGCAACAATGACCGCTTTCTCCTCTTGGGTCAGGGAAACCTCCACCTCTTCGAGAGGCGGGTGTTCCGAGGCCGGGATGTCGTGAAAGTTAAAGGCCCGCAGCCGTTCGCGAACACCTTCATTGCGGAGTACGTATCGTGAACCATCTTTGGAAAAGTGTTCACCGAGGACCTCATGGGCCTTTTCCGCGAAGTCTTTATGGACCCGGATCGTGAGCCGCCGGTCGGCTTCGGTCTCTATCGGAAAGGTACCCGAGGAAGTGGGGTTATCGGCAAAGAACGGGATGGAGTTGTCTTTCAAAACCGCGGAGGCGAGCAAAAGGTCGATGGCGGAAAAGGAGTGTTCGAAGGGAATAAAATCTTCCCTCTCGTACTGAACCGGTGCACCGCCGTCTTCGGACACGGTCCCGCTGCCGTCGGTGAGGTCCTTTTCACTGAGGCGACGGTTCCGCATTACCTCAGCCATGATCGCCTGGGCCTCGGGCGTGTACTGATCCCTCGTCCGGAAATAGGCGTCCAGGAGTTCGTGATCGGTGAACTCATTAATCGTTGCCCGCATATCATCCATGCCAGTCTCCTCCTGCCTGCGAATATCGAAAAGTTATCAAATACCGCCTTTAAAATACATTTTCTTTTCCCCGCAGCAGCAATCAAAACCGCTGCCCGCGGCTTTATGCCGGTAATAAGTATTTTTCAAAATACTGAATCAGCACCGAAAGTTTAAGCAAAACCCATACCATTCATAAAGCCGAATATGCGCTATAAGCTTTTTGCTTTTGACCTTGATGGAACTCTGCTCGACGACAAAAAGCAGCTTTCGCCGGCTAATAGCAAAGCCCTGCATGAAATTGTCGAAAGGGGAGGGATCGTTGCCTTTGCCACCGGCAGGATCGGCAGCAGCGTGCAGCAGTATCTCCCTGCCGATATGGGAGAAATAGCACTCCTGATACTGAACGGCGCCGAGGTGTGGAAGGGGACCGACCACGATTCGGCGCGTCTATACTATGCGCCGCTTTCAAGCTCCGCAGCGGATACGCTCATCGATTACGGTCGGGACCGTGAATTCGCCCTCAATTATTATGTCGACGGAAATCTCTATGCCGTGCGAACGGAGAAATCGATTCAATGGACCGACCTCTATGTTCAGCAGACTTCATCGCTCTATCACTTCGAGACCACCCTCGATCGCTTCCGAGGGCGCATGCCTTCGAAGATCATCTTCGTCGGCCCGCCGCCGATTATTGACGAAGAAGAGAGGCATTTCCGGGAACTCTGGGGAGAAACGGTCTATATCTGCCGTACCTGGGATTACTACCTCGAATTCCTGGATCCCAGGGCTAATAAGGGCAGTGGACTCGAAGCGCTGGCAAATGCCTGTGGCATTGATATGTCGGAGGTTGCGGCGTTCGGCGATGCGCAAAACGACATACCAATGTTGCAGAAAGCGGGCCTCGGGGTTGCCATGGCCAATGCGGAAGATACGGTAAAGGCTTCGGCGGGGAGGGTATCCAAGTGGACCAACGATGAGGATGGAATCGCGAGGGAGTGGGAGGAGATAAAGAAAGAAGGATGAAGAAGGCAGCAAGAAGGCAGAAAGAAGGCAGAAAAATCTATAGGGGCACGGCGTGCCGTGCCATATTGTCTACAAAGATGGCATGAGAGAAGAAAAAAAGCAGAGAAGCGTGAATTTAGCGATGGGAAAACAAGGAACAATCATAAAAATTAGTGCGCCTTATCCCTCCTCATTCTTTAGCTGCCACCGGCAATAATTCACCGGCGGGGGTCAAATTTCTAAGAAATCGCTCAACCGGCATGCACACGATCCCTTCCCGCAGTAACGTCTCCCTGCCCCGGTAGAGAAAAAGAGCTTTTGACTCAGGATAGTCTTCCCTGAAGGCTCGCAACGGGCGAAGGTCCTCGTTTCTGACGATTGCGGAATTTTTTACTTCGATTGCGGCAAAGCAATCGCTGCCGTAAAGGATGAAATCGACCTCGCTGCCGGTGCTTGTGCGCCAGAAATGGAGGCGTGCATCGGAGCCGCGGTAATCGATCCATGCCCGGAGATGCTGATAAACGAGCCCTTCAAGAGCCTGGCTCGCCAGCTCTTCCGGTCGGTCGATTGGCCCCGCTGGCCTCAGGGAACGATATATCCCGCAATCGAAGAAGTAAAATTTCGAGTGAGCGACAAGCGCTCGTTTAGCTCTCCGGGAGAAAACCGGGATTCGGTCCGCAATGAGCAGGTCTTCGAGAAGTTGCACATAGCTCTCGACGGTTCCCCTCTTTGCCTCGCATTCCCGCGCTATCGCCGAAACGCTCAGCAGATTACCCTGCGAAAAGGTCAGTGTTTCAAGAGCACGGGTGAAATTGTCAAGCTTCCGGACGAGTCCTTCCGCGCGAATCTCCTGCTCAAGATACAATCCGATATACCCCCGGAGTCTCTCTGAGGGCTCCGATGATGCCCATATCAGGGGGACAAGGCCCTGCTTCAGTGCTTTGTCAAGGTCAAATGCATCGCCGAGTTCGGCCGCCATGAACGGATGCATTTTTTTCATCGCAGCCCTGCCGCCAAGAAGATCGACGCCTGCCTGCCGAAGCTTTCGTGCGCTGGAACCGGTGAGGATGAAACGGAGGTCAGGCATCTGCTCGATCAGCTTATGAACCATCGGCAGAAGCTGCGGAACCCGCTGAATTTCGTCGATGACGATGACGCCGGATTTCCGATGAATTCCGGCGAATTCTTCCAATCTCTCAGGATAGGCAAGATAGGACCGGTATGACGTTGCGTCGAGAAGATCGATCCATCCGGCATCGGAATGAACCTGCTGAAGCCAGGTGGACTTCCCGGTGCCTCGTGGTCCGAACAGGAAGTAACTTCCCGCGGTTTCCTTAAAATATCTGGGTGCTAATAGCATAATCGGTCTAAAAATAACATTAGCGATGTAATTTTTCAAGAATTTTTGATTGATCCTGAGGCGGAACTGCTGAATATAATCGGAGTTTTTTGAGGGGGGAAGGTCGTACCCATGGTCGGAGCCGCGCAAAGCCNNGGTGCGAGGCGATGCCTGCCTCGCTAAAGCTCAGCAGGCGCTCTCGAACCCCCGCAACACTCCCGTATGGTAGAAAACACATAACCACAACAACTTCTTTAAAGATCCATCTTTGACCCCCTTAATAAGGGGGCGCCGAAGGCGGGGGATCCGGAGCGAAATTCGGCAATCCCCCCACCTATCTGAGCAGTAACAATTTTTTTTAGTAAAACCAAACTAAGAAATTACGAAAAATCCTTCTCTTCCGGCAGCTTGACACTTTTTGATGATACAAACTCATATGACCTGTTCTCACCGGCTACCAGCTTTACCCCTCCCGCCGACTTTTCAATCTTAATTATCGCCTCCGGCTCCCGCGCCCTGACCACATTCGCCAAACATATCGCTTTTTCCAGCCCGTCCCCGCGCTGGAAATTCCATACTTCATCGGGCTGCGCCATGCGGGTCGGCTCGTTGTAAATCGATTCGTTCGGGAGCTTTTCGAGCAGGGCATACGCTTCGTCAAGGGAACGTTCCCTGAGACCTTCGATGACCACCGGGTTGCGTTCGAGGGCGGCCTTGATAAAAGGTTTCCAGGGGGCGGCGGCAAAATCCCGGAAGGCGCTCATTGCCAGGTCGCAAGTCGCGTTCTGCCCGCGCAGCGCCTCGATTCGCTCCCGTGCCTCTCCCGCCGAGGTCACGCCGTCGAGGTCGATGGGCGTCGACGAAACGGCTTGCTTTTCTTCGAAGCGGGGGAGGCGCGGCTCGGTCCGGCAGAACTGCTGCAGCTCATGAATCACCGTCTCCACGCTGAAGCAGGTATGGCGGAGCTGGGCCTTCAGCCGCTCGATTGTATCTTTATCGTCAAGAGACACGCGCGTGGTGCGGAAGAACTCCTCCAGCTCGTTGAGTAAGAGCCTTCCCGGAATCGGGCCGGGGTAGAACTCATCCTCCTCGATATCGCCCAGGAGGAGGCCCCGCGTTCCGTCGCTGACGCGCGCCTTTGAGTTGTGCTCGTAGGCGAACACCTTTTCCGCTTCGATATACCGGGTCTTGTCAAATGCTGAATAGGCAATCTGGAAGCAGCGCTGGAGCTTCGATTGATACCGCAGGAAATTGGCCAGGACCTCGAAATCGATGAAATCGACCGACAGGAACGACCGCAGCCGGAAAGAAAGGGCGGCATAGCGCTCCGGGTCGATGGTGGCTTCCGGATAGAGCGAATGGATATAGCCGGTCCGGTCCGCAACGATCGTTACCTGTTCGTTTTCAAGCGCCCGGCGCGCCTTGGCAGCGAGTTCGGTCCCATTGAACCACATGGTCCGCGTCACCACGCGGCGGTTGTTGGTCAGGATGCCGCTCCCGATATCGAGAAAGTTCTGGGAGTGGAGCGGTGTGGCCAGGAGGAAGATCCGGTCGAGCGGGATGCCGGCAACGACGAATGCCGCAGCGGCATAAAGCGCCGCAAGCGAAACGCATTCGCCGGCACCGGCCTGGTAGCCGGGCTTATACCGGAAGCTTTCCATCGCTTCGAGAGTTTCGGTTTTCCAGTAGGGAATACTGTCCGACGAGTATTTGTCAAGCCCAAAATGCCGCCGGATGTCGATATCGAAATAGTACTTGTCGCCCTCATACCCGAACAGCGCATTGCTTTTTTCGAGGACTTCCGGTTTGATAAACGACGAAAAGCGGGCGAGCTCCTTCCCCTTGGTGGTCAATCCCCAGGTGTCCAGGTCGAGATTGAAGGCGAAATGCTCCATGATATACTGCTTCAGGCGCATGATGCGGCGCTGCGGCGCCATTTTATCGATGCCGTCGAACCAGGAATCGGCTTTCCACTTCCAGAGCCTCGGCGACATGATATTGGCAAGGACGAGTGCAAAAAGCAACTCGGGAAAGATGAAGACCTCCATATCCGACAGGGTTATTGCCGAGGAGTACCGTTCGACCGATTTCGGGTCGTTTTCGTCATACCGCGTAATTGTCATGAGAGTTTGCGAACCGGCGTGAAAGGTTTTATTTTGTGGGACTATACCGGTTACCTTTCGCCCGGAAAAAATACATTCAGAAGTCGCCTATGAGAGCCATCGGCATCTGTTTCGGGGCAACGACCCTCCAATATGTCGAACTGTCAAAAACCGGCGATGCGATAGCCGTCGGCAGGTCGCTGCGCCTGCCCCATGAAGGGAGTCCGAAAAAGGTTTTTCTCGACCTCATCCGGGACTCGCTCGCACAGGGCAGTGTCGACCGCATCGCGGTTACCGGCCGGTCCTTTCGCCAGTGCGTCGCGCTTTCATCGCTTTCCGAACCCGAGGCGGTCGAACAGGCGCTCCGCAGCGTCTATACCGGGGGTGAGCTCCCCCAGGCGGTGATCAGTTCCGGCGGCGAGACACAGCTTGCCTATACCATAAACCGCGCCGGCGGGCTCGGCGCGGTTCTCTCCGGGAACAAGTGCGCCTCAGGAACCGGAGAATTCTTCCTCCAGCAGATCCGCCGGATGGGCCTCACGCTCGACGAAGCTGTTGCCCTCGCCCTCACCGGAAAACCGCGCCGCATTGCCGGGCGCTGCAGTGTTTTCTGCAAGAGTGATTGTACCCACGCGCTCAACAAAGGGGAGTCAAAAGCCGATATCGTTGCCGGACTCTGCCTCATGATGGCCGAAAAAATTCACGAACTCCTCAAAACCGGATCGTACGAGAGGATTGCGCTTATCGGGGGAGGGTCGCTCAACCGTGCCATGATCGGTCATCTGAAGGCCCGGTACCCGCTCCTCGAAATACCGCCGCTGGCGGATTGTTTCGAGGCCTACGGTGCGGCACTCTATGCACTCGGGCACGAGGTCCTGCCCTTGCCCGCCGATCCCGCCGGGCTCGTCAACAACCGGTTCGACTCATTTTCACGCCACCGCTCCCTGGCCGAAGCGGCCGCGCTCGTCGATTTCAAGCCCTCGCGCCGGGATTCTCCCCGGGAGGGCGATACCTGCATCCTCGGGCTCGACGTCGGGTCCACGACCACCAAGGCCGTCCTCATGCGCCAGTCCGACCGCATGGTGGTTGCATCCGTCTATCTGCGCACGAGCGGGGATCCGGTCCGG
Organism: Fibrobacterota bacterium; assembly: GCA_003164335.1. Classification (GTDB taxonomy): domain Bacteria; phylum Fibrobacterota; class Chitinivibrionia; order Chitinivibrionales; family Chitinispirillaceae; genus BOG-1184. The sequence goes on along the minus strand of PLTF01000155.1, from coordinate 8,859 downwards.
GCCTCGCGCGACTGCTATGCGGCGCTCCGTTCGCAAACCCGCGGCGTGCCGCTTGCGATAATCGGGCTCGGGGTAACCGGGTCGGGCCGCCAGATCGCGGCGCTCCACGGGCTTACCGACAACGTGATTAACGAGATCATCGCCCACGCGGCTGCGGCGGCATTTTTCGATCCCGAGGTCGATACCATTTTCGAAATCGGCGGCCAGGATGCCAAGTACACCTATCTCACGGGCGGGGTCGCCTCAGACTATGCAATGAACGAGGCGTGCAGCGCCGGGACGGGTTCGTTCCTCGAAGAGTCGGCCAGGGAGTCGCTCAACGTTGCGACCGAGGCCATTGCCGATCTTGCTCTTAAGGGACAATCACCCCCGAACTTTACCGATCAGTGCGCAGCCTTCATCTCAAGCGACATCAAGACCGCGGGCCAGGAGGGGTTCGGCGTCGAGGAGATCCTTGCCGGGCTCGTCTACTCGATCTGCCTCAACTATCTCAACCGTGTCAAGGGATCGCGCCCTGCGGGCGCCAGGATCTTCATGCAGGGAGGCGTCTGTTACAACCGGGCGGTGCCGCTTGCCATGGCCTCGCTCATGAATGCGCCCATCATCGTGCCGCCCGATCCCGGCCTCATGGGCGCCTTCGGCGTGGCGCTCGAAACCGCAGGCCGCATCGAACGCGGCCTTGCCGCAAAGGGCTCTTTCAGTCTTGACGAACTCATAGTGCGGGATGCCGTTCGCGAAGGCAGCTTCACCTGTGCGGGGGGGCGTGAGCGGTGCGAGGCGAAGTGCGAGATCCTGCGTATCCGCATCGACGGCCGGATGTATCCCTTCGGCGGCGTCTGCAACCTCTATGCGAATCTCCGGCTCCATCGCGAGGTGCCGGTCAGGGAGTTCGACCTCGTCGCGCTGCGGCAGCGGCTCCTCTTCGAAGAGTACGGGGTAGCCCCTGCGTTTCGTCCGGCAGGCGCCGACCCGGACCGGCCGGAGCGAACCGTGGGCATCATGCGGTCGTTTATGACCCACTCGCTCTATCCGCTGTACTCGAATTTCTTCGACCGGCTCGGATTCTCGCTTGTCCTGTCCGACGGGATCGACCCGGAGGGCATGGCGCGGACCGAGTCGTCGTTCTGCCTTCCCGCCGAGATAACCCACGGCAGCTTCCACAACCTGCTCATGAAGAGCCCGGATTACCTCTTCCTGCCCCAGGTTTCGCTCCTGCCGGTCCCGTCGGTGCCTATCTGGAGCAAGACCTGCGTCTTTGTCCAGGGAGAGCCCTATTACCTGCGAACGACCTTCCGGCGCGAAATCGAGCAGCGGGCAACCGTGATCCTTTCCCCGGTGCTCAACATGAACGCCTCGTACGGGGCGGCCGAGGATGCTGCCGCCGCAATGGCGCAATCCATGGGAATTGCCGAAGTCAAGGTACGCGAGGCGTGGCGCTTCGCCTGCCGGCGCCAGCAGGAGTTCGAGGCACGGCTCATTGACGAAGGAAAGAACGCGCTTGCGCGGCTGGACCAGGATCCCGATTCCTTCGGCATCGTGATTTTCGGCAGGCCGTACAGTGCCTTCTCGGCGGATGCCTGCAAAGGCATTCCGCACAAGACCGCCTCTCGTGGTCGCATGGTGATTCCCTACGACATGCTTCCCGCGTCGGATCGCGAGGTCGACCGGCGCATGTACTGGGCAACCGGCCAGAAAATCATGAAGGCCGCTTCGTATGTCAAGGATCGGCCGAACCTCTTCGGCTTTTACATAACGAATTTTTCCTGCGGCCCGGACTCCTTCCTGCTCGGCTACTTCCGCCGCACCATGGGATCCAAGCCGTCGCTCACCCTCGAAGTCGACCAGCACACGGCGGATGCCGGCATCGATACGCGCGTCGAGGCGGCGCTCGATATCATGAACAGCTACCACCGCCTCGGGGCGCCGGCCCCCCACCGGCACGCATTCAGGCCTGCGCGTCTCCTTCCGGGCCCGCCGCTGCAGGTCGTGTCCTCGGGCGGTAAATGGCTCGACCTCGCCGACCCGTCGGTCGAGATCGTGATTCCCAATATGGGCCGCTACGGAACCGAGGCGCTCGCGGCGGTGCTGCGCGGCCGGGGCCTCAAGGCCCGGGCCCTGCCCGTTGCGCAGAAGGAGGAACTGCTCGAAGGCCGGAAAAATGCGACGTGCAAGGAGTGCCTTCCCTACCTGGTGACAAGCGGATCGTTCCTCAATTACCTGAAAAGCCGCACGCGGAAAGATCTCGTAACGCTCCTGTTCATGCCCACCGGCGGCGGGCCGTGCCGCCTCGGCCAGTACGGGCGCTCGCTCTCCCAGGTCATCGAGCGCAGCTGCATCGAAAACGCCGAGGTGCTGTCGTTAACCGACGAGAACGGTTACGGCGGCCTCGGGAACCGTACCCTGCTCAAGGGGTGGCAGGGCATCGTGGTGGCGGATGCGGTGGGGGATATCCGCAGCATGCTGTCGGTCGCGGCGGACAACCGCGAACAGGCCCTCGCCGTGCTCGAACAGGAGTGGCGGGTGATTGTTGACTATCTCGAAGGCAGCCGCCCCGGCGATCTCGGCCGCCTCCTTGCCGACTTCGCGAAGCGGCTGTCGGGAATCCCGCTTAAGCGCGCCCCGTCAGAAATACCGGTAATCTCCCTTGTGGGCGAGATTTTTGTCCGGTGCGATGAGTTTTCACGCAAAAATATCGTGGATTACCTCGAACAGGCAGGTTTCATGGTGCGGGTCGCACCGATTTCCGAATACATGCTCTATAACAACATGGTGGTCAACGCCGGACTCGTCGAGCACCCGCTGACTTCGGGCGAGCGGATGCGCATACGGATCACGAGCCGGCTCCAGGAGTGGTGGGAGTGGCGCATCAAGTCGCTGCTCGCGCGCAGCGGGCTCAGCCCGTTCGAACTTGTCGAGGTGGAAAAAACGGTCGGATCGGCGCTCCACCTGCTCAACATCAATTTCCGGGGCGAGGCAATCCTGACCATCGGCCTTGCCCTGCGCGATATCCTGGCACCGTCGTGCGGGGTTATCTCCATAGGTCCCTTCGGCTGCATGCCCTCCCGCGTGGCCGAGTCGATGCTCAAGAAGGAGATGACCGTGGAAGGCAAGAGCCGGCTTCCCGGATGGAAAGACCGCGCCCGCGCATTCGAGGATATCGGCGACCTGCCGTTCCTGGCCATCGAGACCGACGGCATGCCCTTCCCGCAGATCATCGAGGCAAACCTCGAATCGTTCGTGCTGCAGGCGCGCAGGGTACACGAACGGATGAAAGCCATTAAGGCGAAGGAAGGGGAGCGGTTCTCACTGGAAAAGATGCCGCTGGTGAAGTTTTGCGGGATGCTGACGAGGTCGGCGAGACGGGCTTTTATGCCGGGAATACTGTGAAGAAAGCCTAGTAGTAAGTCAAAGGCAAAGTCAAAGGCCTTTGGTGGGGGAACCTCGCTACGCGGGTTCCCCCTGGCCAAAGCCTCCGCGCCCGCAAAGCCGGGCTGCGGGGTCTTTGGCNNTTCGTAGGGGCGACCTGCGGTCGCCCTTTACTGTGCCGGGCAAGATGGGCTCGGGTGGCCTGGGTCTCCGACCCAGGGAATTTTGAATAGTCTGTGGGCGCCCGGCCGGCATCCCGTTTGCTTGTTGAGCTGCAAAAAATAATCTTTTTCGGGTTGGCCGGAATTAAATTATTTTCCGGAGCGGTTAAGCGGAGAGAGGCGAATAAAAGATATGAATATGAAAAAAATACTGGGACGGATTATTGCGGGAATGGGAGTGGTGGGAGTAGTGGCGATGGGGGCGGGGGCGCAATGGGTGCAGACGAATGGACCGGGGGGTGGGGATGTTAGGGCTATAGTAGCGAATGGTAGCACTATTCTTGCTCAGACGTACTATTCTAATATGTTCCAGTCCACCAATAGCGGAGCAAGCTGGAAAATAGTGGATCCAAGTCAAATGCCTGGTACTACGGCAAACTGTTTCGCAGTGAGTGGGAGCAATATCTTTGCTGGTACCGATAACGGCGTATTCGTATCCTCAAATAACGGAACAAACTGGTCGCTGATTGATTCCGGTAAAATGTCTGGCGGCGTTATATCTTTTGCAGTCAGCGGCAGTACTATCGCCGCCGGTACGTGGGGGGGCATTTTTATATCCACAAATTATGGAAAAAGCTGGACAGAAGATAGCACTGGTTTCTCCTCGAATACCCCAATAGTGTCGCTTGCAATAAATGGCAGCAATATTTTTGCAGGTACTGCGGGTCATGGCGTTGGGTCCTATGGTGATAGTATTTATCTATCAACCAATAATGGCAAAAGTTGGAAGGCGATCGTTTCTGGCCTTCAGCTAGGATCATTTAGTTCAGTTCTTTCCCTTGCAGTGAGCGGAAGCAATATTATTGCCGGGACTGATGAAGGCGGTATATTCCTTTCCACAAATAATGGAACAAATTGGACATCGGAAGGCTATTCTATGTGTTCTATCAATGCCCTATCTGCCAATGGCAACACTATTTACGCCGGGACAAGCAGTGGTGTACTAATTTCTACTGATAACGGTGTAAGCTGGGCTTTCGGCGATTCAGGTATCGTCTATCCTTATGTTTGGGCCGTAGCGACGAATGGTAGCGCTGTTTTTGCCGGAACTGGAGAATATGGTGACCCTTATGTCGCCAACGCATCGATAGGGGGTATCGCTATGTCAAACGATAGCGGAACAAATTGGACTATGATTGGCCTGCCAGTTAGCGAAGTCAGTTCGCTTTCAGCTTTCGGTGGAACCATTTTTGGCGGGACCGAGGGTGAAGGTTTTTTTCTATCTACCAATAACGGAACAATCTGGAGTGCAGCAGGACTCGCAAATGATTATGTCAACTCAATAACTGTCAATGATAGCTTTATCTTTGCCATAACAAGCGGAACAATTTCATTGTCAACAAATAATGGGAAAAACTGGACCAGTGTTAATTCCGGCCTCCCGACGAATGTCAGATCAATAGTCATGAGCGACAGCTGCATTTTTGCCGGATCTTTCGGCTCAGGAGTTTTTATATCCACCAATAATGGAACGAGCTGGGCTGCGGTCGATTCCGGCCTTAGTAATAAAAACGTTTATTCGCTTGCATTAGGTGGGAGCAATATATTCGCAGGAACTTTCGGCGCTGGCGTTTTCCTTTCCAGTAATAATGGAACGAGCTGGGCTGCGGTCAATTCCGGCCTCGCTAATGATACTATCTTGTCTCTTGCAGTGAGCGGGAACAATGTCTTTGCTGGGACTTTTGATGGTATCTATTTATCTACCAATAGCGGCAGAAGCTGGACTAAGGCTAACTCGGGAGTCAAGGGTTCTTATGTCCAGGCATTTGAAGTGAGCGGTGGCAATATCTTTGCCGCGACTGACAGTGGCGTTTTTTTATCCGGCAATAATGGTACAAGCTGGAAAGCTGTCAATTATGGCTTCACCGACAGCAATAGTGTGCGATCATTTGCGGTAAGTAACGGCACGCTCTTCGCCGGAACTCAAAGCTTCGGAGTCTGGTCCCGCCCTCTCTCCCAGATGTCCGTCCTCCCCTCCGCCTCCCCCAGAGTCGTTCTCCCCGAATCCAACTTCAAAGTCTTCACCCCGAGCCTTGCCAGCGGTAATGCAACCATCGAATTCTCTCTTCCCCATCCCGATCATATTTCTCTTTCCGTCTATAATCTTGCCGGTCACGAAATAGCCTCCCTCATCAATCAAACCCTCTCCTCCGGCAGGCACAGTATTTCCTGGAATACCCGCAACCTCGCCGCGGGCTGCTATTCGGTCCGGCTCAAGGCCGGGTCGAATACGTTTGTCAGGAGCGTGCCGATAGTGCGGTAGCGCCTGCGGAGCGAAGCGAGGCAGGCATCGCCTTGCACCTCCGCAGGAAGGGGTGTGCCTGAAGACGCGCTTTGGCGGCTTCAGGCCAGGGGGAACCGCCTAAGCGGTTCCCCCACCGGATCTTTAATCATTTCTTATTCTTATGTATGGTATTCCGCATTTATCTTCACATAGTTGTAGCTGAAATCGCAGGTCTGGGCCACGGCCTCCGCCTCGCCGCTGCCGAGGTCGATGTCTATCACCACCACCGGTTCCTTGAGCAGGCGGTGGATTTTGATCTCATCGAAGTCGACCGGCTGGAGATTTTTGAATACCGGGATGCCGCAGAGGCGGATCGACATCTTTTCGCGTGAAAAGACTGCGCCCGAATAGCCGATTGCGCAAGCGATGCGGCCCCAGTTGGGGTCGTTGCCGAAGAGAGCGCATTTGGTGAGGTTGGAATTCGCGACCGCTTTGGCCGCGCGTTTCGCATCGGCAGGGCTCGCCGCCCCGCGAACCGCAACCTCAACCCTCTTGGTTGCGCCCTCGCCGTCGGCCGCAATCTCTTTGCACAGGGAGCTGCAGACGGCAAAGAGCCCGTCGTCGAATGCCGCCTGGTCTTCGGCGGTCACGGCAATGCCCGAGGCGCCGTTTGCAAGCGCCAGCACCATGTCGTTGGTCGAGGTGTCGCCGTCCACGGTGAGGAGGTTGAAGGTGCGCTCAACCGATCGTTTCACCGCCGCGCGAAGCCGGGCCGGAGTAATGGTCGCATCGGTAGTGATGAAGGCAAGCATGGTTGCCATGTTGGGCTCGATCATGCCCGATCCTTTGGTGCAACCGCCGATGACGATGGTGCCGCTGCTGAGCTTTACCCGCACCGCGGCTTCTTTCTTGTGGGTATCGGTGGTAAGGATCGCCTCGGCAAACGAGGTGCCGCCGTCGGCGGAAATTGTCGGGGCGAGGGAGGCGATTCCCTCGCCGACCTTATCCATGGGAAGGAACTTCCCGATGACGCCGGTCGAGGCCACGAGAACCGATTCCGCGGAAACCGACAGCGCCTTGCCGGTAAGCTCTGCGAGCTCGGCGGTATCCTGTTCGCCGCGCTTCCCGGTGCAGGCGTTTGCGCAGCCGCTGGTTACAACCACCGCCCGGATGCGCTTCGAGGGCAGCAGGTTGTCGCACCAGTCGACGCTCGACGCCCTGATGGCATTGGTCGTGAAGGTGCCCGCGGCGCAGCAGTCGCGGTCGCTCGACAGGAGAGCGAGGTCGTTGCCCCCCGAGGCCTTGAGTCCGGCACGTATGCTTCCGGCATGGAACCCGGTCGGGGCGGTTACGCCCCCCTCGATCGGGGTTACCGGGTGTTTCGTGGATTTGGCTGATTTCTGCAATTCGGATCCTTCCGTTGTAAAATATTCCGGGCACGGCCCGCCGTGCCCCTAGGCATTACCCGTCCAATCGGGGCAACCACACAGGGTTGCCCCTACAAAATCTTTTATGTCTTTTCTACCATAAAAGAGGGCGTTGCAGGAGGGAGAAGGCGTTTGCCTTCAGGCAAACATCGCCNNGCTGGAAGGGGTGTGCCAAAGACCCCGCAGCCAGGCTTTGCGGGCGCGGAGGCTTTGGCCAGGGGAAACCGCCGTAGGCGGTTTCCCCACCAAAAGCATCGCTATTTTCCCCTACTCAATCCCCAATATCGGTTTCAATTCCCGGCACCAGGTTCTCACCGCGAGCACCGCCTCTTCCGGGCGCCACTTGAGCGGCTCCTGGAATCCCTTCTCCCCGAGGATGGTATTGCCCTGGAGGAGCGCTTTCAGCTTATCGGCCACCCCGCGGGGTGCGCCGCCGTGGCAGTAGAACAGAACGACGCGCTTGCCCTGGAGCGGGGTTCCGGCAAGGAACCCGTTTATGGCTGGAGTAAAGGTCCATGCCCACACCGGGGTGCCGATGAAGACGACATCGTAATCGGAGGGGGTGTATTTAAGGGGTTCGAGATCCGGCTTTTCGCGCATGAGCACCATCTTGCCGCCCCATACGTATTTCATGAAGCTGCGCGAGTGCATGTCGATTTTCGGCTTGAGCTCCTGCACATCGGCGTGGAAAAATTCGGCGATGTGTTCGGCCACGAAGCGGGTGTTGCCTTCATAGGAATAATAGACTACAAGAATTTTCATGGTTCCTCCCTCTACATCTCGTAGAGTGTTTCATCCCTGCCCGGCGCCGCGCGCCTGCCCGGGGATGCGCCGGTGCCGAACTTGAAAAGATCTTTTTCATCGATGTCACCCATCTCCTGCTCAAGCGACTCCGGATCCGCCCCGGCTTCTATCCGCGCGATCGCGTCCTCCATCTTGTCGCCGAGCTTCAGCCCGGCCAGCGCCGAAAACCTGCGCATGAGATTCGCCGTCTCGCGGGGATTGTTCTCATCGATGCCTTCGGCCTCGGAGGCCAGCGCATCCATGGCATGTTCCATGCGCGATGCATCGACGGGCAGGTCGGCTCCGGTATCTTCCGCGCCCTCCTCACTCCCCAACCGGCTCCCCACTGCAAACCGCGAGACCAGGCGTTCGAGATCGGGCCGGTTGCACTTCGGGCATGCCGGCATTTTCTCGGTATCGATCGTCCTGGAATAGAATGTGTAGATCCGGTTGCACTCCCGGCAATAAAATTCGTACATCGGCATCTCTGGCTGCTCCCTTTGCGTCGGATTAAAAAATAGCATTATGGTGATTGGAAGAAGGGTTTTGAGGAGGTCATTTTCAAATAACTACTGCTTAGGTGGGGGAACCATTTAAAAATGGTTCCCCCTGGTCGGAGCCGCGCAAAGCCGCGTCTCCGACNNGTGCGCGGCGATGCCTGCCTCGCTTAGCTCAGCAGGCGCTCGCGCACCCCTGCAACGCTCTCATTTGGTAGAAATAACATTGCAAGGCAAAGATAGTTTTGGAGAAAGGATGAAAAATAGGGCGACCGCGGATCGCCCCTACGAAGGATATTTCTATGCTATCATTTCAATGTTTTTTCTACCCTGAAAGAGAG
>PLTF01000020.1 GCA_003164335.1 Fibrobacterota bacterium | reverse complement strand
TGAAGGCCGTCTTGAAGGAGATCTCCGACGCCGAGGGCGAGGTCATCACCTGCATCGACGAGCTGCACACCATCGTCGGCGCCGGGGGATCAGAGGGAAGCCTCGATGCCTCGAATATTTTCAAACCCGCGCTCTCTCGCGGAGAGATCCAGTGCGTCGGCGCAACGACAATCGACGAATACCGCAAATACATCGAAAAGGACGGCGCCCTCGCACGGCGATTCCAGACCATCATGGTCGATCCGCCAAACGTCCCGGAAACCATCCAGATCCTTGCCGGACTGCGCCACCGCTACGAGGATCACCACAAGGTGACCTACAGCGAAAAGGCCATCGAAATGGCGGTGAAACTCTCGGATCGCTATATTTCGGACCGGTTTCTCCCTGACAAGGCAATCGATATTATCGATGAAGCGGGAGCCCGCAAGCGTCTTTCCAGCATGGAAATCCCGAGCGAAATCCGCGATATCGAAAAGGAAATTGCCGATGTGGTAAAGGAAAAGGAAACGGCGGTCGAGCAGCAGGAGTTCGAGCGCGCGGCGAAGCTTCGCGACAAGCAGGAGAAGCTGAAGGGTACGCTGCTCGAAAAAAAGGCGCTCTGGCGTAAATCCAAGGCCGAGGAGCGGCTCCTGGTCGACGAGCCGACCATTGTCGAAGTGGTTGCGACCATGACCGGCATTCCGCTGTCCCGCCTTGCCGAGGCGGAATCGAAAAAAATCCTGCACCTCGAAGACGAACTGCGCCAGCGGGTTATCGGCCAGGACCCGGCGCTCGAAGTGGTTGCGCGAAGCATCCGGCGGTCTCGTGCCGGGCTGCACAATGCACGACGTCCCATCGCTTCATTCATTTTCCTCGGGCCTACCGGCGTGGGCAAGACCGAACTTGCCAAGACCCTCGCTAAATCGCTCTTCGATTCCGAGGACGCACTCGTGCGCATCGATATGTCGGAATACATGGAAAAATTTGCGGTTTCGCGGCTCGTCGGCGCCCCTCCGGGATATGTCGGCTACGAGGAGGGCGGCCAGCTTACCGAAAAGATCCGCAAGAAACCGTATTCGGTCATTCTTCTGGACGAAATCGAAAAAGCGCATCCGGATGTGTTCAACCTGCTGCTGCAGATTCTCGATGACGGCATCCTGACCGATTCCTACGGACGCCATGTTAATTTCAGGAACACTATCATCATCATGACGTCGAATGCGGGTACGCGCGACGTCAAAAAAGCCGGCACCGTCGGGTTCGGCAAGGCGACCAGCGAAACGGATTACGAGTCCATGAAGTCCAAAGTGATGGACGAGTTGAAAAGAATATTCAATCCGGAGTTCCTGAACCGGGTCGATGAAACCGTGGTTTTTTTCGCACTCGGGAAAAAGGAGATCGCGCAGATCGTCGAAATCCAGCTCCGGGATGTCCAGAGCCGCCTGACAGACCGCAATATCACGCTGGAGGTCTCGCAGGAGGTGAAGAATTACATCGTCGACAAAGGGTTCGATCCCTTACTCGGCGCCCGCCCGCTTCGCCGCGCAATCCAGCGGCTTCTCGAAGACCGGCTGGCGGAAGAGTTCCTGAATGACCTGTTTCATGATCACGATACCATAAAGGTAGAGCTCAAGGATGAAGCGATTGTCTTTGTGAAGGTATCCCCCGCCGCATGAGCCGCCTGAACCGGCCATCAGTGTCCCCGAGCGGGGATCGATCGTTATCCGTGTTTCAGCATGCACCTCCGGCAGCAGTCAGCCGGAGTAAAGGATCTTCGGATTTTACCTGCCGGCTCCTGCGCGTGGAAAATTTACCAGAGGTTGTAACGACACTATGAAATTGCGCCAGGCAGCGGTACTGTTTCTTACCTTCCGTATAGCCGCGGCCCTTGCTGCCGGCAGTGCGACGGCTGCAGGAAGCGCTGCAACCGCTGCCGCAGTCGCCCCGAAACCTTCCGGGCCGACTGCGGCAGCCGATTCCGCAACCTCTCCCGGAGCCGCGGCGCGCGATACCTCCGCTCCGTCCGGGGAAACGACCGCCCCCTCCCCGAAACGCACCAGGCTTCTCGATACCATGGTTATAAAGGGGCTTGCCGTCAACTCTGCGAGCGTCATCCGCAATAATGTCGGCTTCCGGCGCGGCTCAAAGTTCTCTCCCGCAGAAGTGAAGGATGCCATAAAGAAACTCTACGGCCTGGGCTTGTTCCGCTCGGTCGATATATTCGTTACCGCCGAAACCGACTCTACGGCGTCGCTCCTCCTCTCGGTTGAGGAGTTTCCCCTGTGCGAAGGAATCGAGTGGAGCGGACTGAATAAAATCAAGCAGAAGGACCTGGAGGAAAAACTGCCGCTCAAACGCGGGCAGATCGTCACCGACAATGCACTGTTCCGTGCCAAGGCCTTTATAAAGGACGAGTATGCCGAAAAGGGATACCTGTTCGCCGATGTGGCGATAAACCAGGTCCCGGGAAAGGCACCCGGCAACGTTCTCCTGAAGATCAAGGTGAAGGAGGGCAACGCGCTCCGTATCAGGCGTATCACCTTCCTGGGAAATGTCGAAGTACCCTCGAAAAAACTCCTGAGCAATTTCAAGACAAAGGAAAAAAGGTGGTGGCGAAGCGGAGAGTTCAAGGAGGAGAATTACCGGGCGAATCTCGATACGCTGGTGATGTACCTCAACGATCTCGGGTATCTCGATGCGTCTATTGTCAATGACAGCATTCGCTACTCCGGGGGCGATATCTACCTTTACATTACGATCGCCGAAGGCCGTAAATCCTATGCCGGAAAGTTTACCTTTTCCGGCAATTCGATCATGGCCACCGATTCGCTGTTCAACAAGATCCTTCTCCGGGAGGGCAAGCCGTTCCAGAAAAGTAAATATGAAATGTCCAAGTATTTCATCGAGAACGCCTACCGGGAAGAGGGCTATCTCTGGATACAGGTCGAAGATCGCAAACGGTATCGCGGCGATACGGTCGACGTCGCCTTCACTATCGAAGAGGGAAAGCCGGCTATCGTCCGGAAGGTCGATATAAAGGGGAATTTCAAGACCCGTGAAAAGGTCATCCGCCGCGAGATCGACCTGTTTCCGGGGCAGCGATACCGGCAGTCGCTCCTGATGTCGAGCCGCCAGCGTATCATGGCACTGAACTTCTTCACTGATGTCAAGCCTGACATCAGCCCGAACTCCGACGGTACCATCGATGTCGTCTTCGACATCACGGAGAAGGAAAATATCGGGACTTTCCAGGTTGGCGCGGCCTACAGCCAGGTCGACGGGTTCGTGGGAACGGTCTCGCTCGGGATTCCGAACTTCCGTGGGGAAGGCGAAGATCTGAAAGTTGACGTCAAGTACGGAACCAACAGCCGGGCCGTCGACCTCGGGTTCAAGGAACCGTATGCCTTCGATACGCGTACCTCTCTTTCGGGCGAGGTGTTTTACAACTGGAGCGTGCCGATCCTTGGTTCCTCGACGCCGGATACCATGCAGAGCGTGGGGTTCGAAGTCGGCGCCGGCCGTTCCAACCTTCCCTGGCCGGACAACCACTGGTCGGTTGACGGATCGTACCGGCTGAGCTACGAAATGTCAACGTATTACGCCGACACAACCTCGTCATCCCTGGTCAAAGTGCTGCGTGACGGTATCCTGAGCCGGCTCTCCGCATCGCTCATGCGGTACGACCTCGACATGCCGCAATTTCCGAACAGCGGGTCCAAGCTGCTCATCATGCCGCAAATTGCGGGCATCGGCGGTAATTTCGATTATTTCAAGGGAACGGTAGAATACGACTACTACTTCCCGCTTCTGTCCCGGCTGGTGCTTGGGTCGACCTCCAAGATCGGCATGATTGCCTCCATCGATAACGGCCCCGTCACGATTACGCGGTCGGACCTCTTCAAGATCGGCGGCGTCTACGGAGACGCCAACCTGCGCGGGTACAGCGAATATTCCATCGGCGGTTTCTACAGCGCCCCGGAATACGGATTGTCGATGTTCGCCTCGACACTCGAACTCAGGTACACCGTCCTCCCCCAGACTCTCTACTTCGGCCTGTTCGCGGATGTCGGCAATACCTGGTCAAGCATCAACCAGATCGATATGGGCGATCTGTACCAGGGAGTCGGCTTCGGCATCCGGGTCAATATTCCCATGATGGGCATTCTGGGCTTCGATTTCGGCTTCCCGCTCGAAGCCAACCCGAAGGATGTGTTCGGCAGCAAAGCGGGCTCGATGCAGCTGCATTTTCTCATGAATAAGGGGTTTTAAGAGAAGGCAGGAAGAAGGCAGAAGAAAGGCAGGAAAAAGGCAGGAAAAAGGCAGAAAAAAGTCAAAGACAAGAGATACTTTAGTCAATGAGAGCTATCGTTTATTTTTTTGCCGGCCCAGGCTCCAGGATTCCAGCATCTTTAATCAGACTCAATGAAATAACTATCTTTCCTACGGGTACACCGGATGTGCCCGCAACCATAAGGAGGTTTCATGCGTAAAAGAATTATTATTACCGCAATAGTACTGGGCATCGCCGCGATGTCCGCTTCGGCACAGATGAAACTCGGCTATATCAACTCCGAGGTCATCCTTACCAAATATGAAGGCGCCAAGGAAGCCGCTGAAAAACTCCAGAAGGAACAGGCCAAGTGGGAACAGGAAGGGTCCCGGCGCCAGAACGACCTGAAGGCGCTCAAAGACCAGATCGACAAACAGAGCCTGCTTCTCTCGGCCGAACGCAAGAAAGAGCTTGAGGATTCGCTCCAGACGAAATATATCGCCTACCAGCAGTTCCTGCAGGACAAATTCGGCCAGAAGGGCGAGATCTACGCCAAGAATGAGGAGTTGAGCAAGCCGATCGTTGAAAAGATAAACAGGATCATCGAAAAGATCGCGAAGGATGAAAATTTCGACTTTATCTTCGATGCCCGGGCCGGCGGCGTTGTCTATGCAATGGCAAAGTACGATCTGACCGACCGCGTCCTGATGGTCCTGAATAAGGAGAAATAGCCTTGAAGCTTTCGGCAATTGCCGCACGGATTGATGCTTCGCTTCCCCCGGGAACCGGCGATCTCGATATTTCCGCAATCGTCTCGCCCCAGAGTGCCGACGAGCGGCACCTCACCTTTGTTGCGCGGAGCGAATATCGCGCTGCCGCTGAAGTCAGCCGCTGCGCGGCGGTGATCGTGCGGCGAGGCGAGTCCATCCCCGGCAAGATCTCGCTTGAAACCGACGACCCTTACACTGCCTACGCCAGGGTGGCGCAGCTCTTCGAGGATGTCAACTCCCCCTGGGGAGCGGGCATCCACCCCTCTGCGATCATCGACCCGACGGCAACGATAGCGCCATCTGCCTCGATCGGACCGCTCACCATGATCGGTGCAGGGGTTTCACTGGGCGCCGGAAGTACGGTCGGCGCAGGTTGCGTGATCGAAACCGGGACCACCATCGGCGAAGGCTGCCGCATCGATTCCGGCGCAATCATCCGCCGCCAATGTACGATCGCCAACCGCGTGATCATTCAGTCCTGCGCAGTCATTGGAAGCGAAGGGTTCGGCAACGCGCGCGAGAACAACCGTTTCCTCCGGATCCCCTGTTTCGGCACGGTCGTAATCGAGGATGATGCCGAAATCGGCGCCGGGACCACCATCGACCGCGGCAATTTCGAGCCGACCGTCATCCGCCGCGGCGCAAAGCTCGATAACCTGATCCATATAGCGCACAATGTCACCATCGGATTCGATACCGCGATTGCCGCGCAGACCGGCATTGCGGGAAGCACCACCATCGGCAACCGGGTGATCATAGCCGGCCAGGCCGGCCTCATCGGTCATATCACCGTGGGAGACGATTCCTTCATTGCCGCAAAAGCCGGCGTCGCAAAAGACGTCAAACAGGGCGAAAAAATCACCGGCTACCCTGCCCGCAACCTGATGACCATGAGAAGAATCGAGGCGTGTCAGGCGCAATTGCCGGAATTATTAAAGGAAGTAAAGAGATTGCGGAAAGAAATTGAAGAATTAAAAGATAAAAAATTATAAAGGCTCTTGGTGGGGGAACCTCGCTTCGCGNNCTTCAGGCACACCCCTTCCTGCGGAGGAGCGAGGCTATGCCTGCATCGCTTCGCTCCGCAGGCGCTCTCGCACCCCCGCAACGCTCCCATTAGGTAGAAAACACAGGGAAAAGCTCTAAAAAAAAGATCGCATTAATCTTTTTTCCTGAGGCCTTCTTCATTCACCCCCGCAACGCTCACCTTAGGTAGGAAACACATAAAAGATATAGATTTGTAGGGGTTCAACATGTTGAACCCCTGCTAAACACGAATTCAAACTATCTCTTTCAGCAATGCAGATTACGCTATGTCTATCCCCTCTCCTTTCTATCAAGCCGCGGGCAAAGGCCGCTTCGGAGGTGGCGCACTTGCGCGCCGGGGTGAGGTCAGGAGGGAAGAACTGTCAATTCAACTTTATTCCGGGTTTTCAGTCTTGGAGGCTTTGTCCAAGTCGGCTATTTTATTTGTATAATATTCCGGTAATCGGGCATATTCAGGAATATCCGGATAAACTGATGCGAGTTTTTCTCCTATTACAAGGCATTCCTGGAAAGCTGCACGCGCCTTTTCCCATTGTCCCATTGCCTGATCTGCTGAGCCCATATTACCGAGGGAGACGGAGAGATCGCGCAAGGACTCGGGCGTCTCACCGAGGTTTTTCAGAATTTTACGGCTAATTTCAAGGCTTTCCTGATAGGCCGTGCGCGCCTGCTCCCATTGCCCAATTGCCTTGGCTGCAGAGCCTACATTACCGAGGGAAATGGAGAGATCTCGCAAGGACTCGGGCGTCTCACCGAGGTTTTTTAAAATTTTTCGGCTAATTTCAAGGCTTTCTTGGTAGGCTGCACGTGCCTGCTCCACTTGTCCCGTTGCTTCGACCGCTGAGCCGACCTTATTAAGTGAGACTGAGAGATCGCGCAAGGACTCGGGTGTCTCGCCGAAGTTTTTCAGAATTTTGCGCCTGATTTCAAGGCTTTCCTGGTAGGCTGTGCGCGCTTGCTCCCATTGTCCCATTGCTTTGGCCGCATCGCCAACATAATTGAGAGAAATAGAGAGATCGCGCAAGGACTCGGGCGTCTCTCCGATGTTTTTTAAAATTTTGCGTCTAATTTCAAGGCTTTCCTGGTAGGCTGCGCGCGCCTGCTCCCATTGCCCCATTGCCTGGGTCGCATTGCCGATCCTATTGAGAGAGATGGAGAGATCGCGCAAAGATAGCGGAGTTTCGCCGATATTTTTCAGAATTTTTCGTCTTATGTCGAGGCTTTCCTGATAGGCCGCGCGAGCCTGCTCCCATTGGCCCATTGCCTGGGCTATAGAGCCAACATTATTGAGAGAGAGAGAGAGATCTCGCATGGCCTGCGGGGTTTCGCCGATATTTCTCAGAATTTTTCGGCTAATGTCGAGGCTTTCCTGATAGGCCGCACGCGCCTGCTCCCATTGCCCAATTGCCTGGGCCGCATTGCCGACATTATCAAGTGAGACTGAGAGATCGCGCAAGGACTCAGGCGTCTCGCCGAAGTTTTTCAGAATTCTGCGACTTATGTCAAGGCTTTCCTGATAGGCCGCGCGCGCCTGCTCCCATTGCCCCATTGCCTGGGTCGTTGAACCGACCTTATTAAGAGAAACAGAGAGGTCTCGCATAGCCTGTGGAGTCTCGCCGACAGTTTTTAAAATTTTTCGGCTAATGTCGAGGCTTTCCTGATAGGCCGCACGCGCCTGCTCCCATTGCCCAATTGCCTGGGCCGCATGGCCGACATTATCAAGTGAGACTGAGAGATCGCGCAAGGACTCGGGTGTCTCGCCGATGTTTTTTAAAATTTTGCGTCTAATTTCCAGGCTTTCTTGGTAGGCTATGCGCGCTTGCTCCCATTGCCCCATTGCTTTGGCAGCATCGCCGACATTATCAAGTGAGACTGAGAGATCGCGCAAAGACTCTGGGGTTTCACCGATATCTTTCAACATTTTGCGTCTAATGCCAAGGCTTTCCTGATAGGCCGCACGCGCCTGCTCCCATTGTCCCATTGCCTCGGTCGCAGAGCCTACGTTATCAAGTGAGACTGAGAGATCGCGCAAGGCCTCAGGCGTCTCGCCGATATTTTTTAGTATTTTTCGTCTAATGTCAAGACTTACCTGGTAGACAGAATAGGCTTTTTCCCATTTTCTCATTGCCTGATAAATGTCGCCAAGGTCATCAAGGGCGATAGAGTAATCGCGCAAAGCATTTGGAGTATCGTTATTCTGCTTACGCGCTATTTCCAGCAATTTGAGCCCAATTTCATGGGCTTGTTCCAACTGGCCCAACGAAATTAATATTGGAATTGCGCGATGGCCGGGTAAAAGAAGCCCTTTTCCTGCGGATTCAGATTTCCTCAGACGCTCCCATTCGGCAAGAATCGATTGTTCGTAATCATTTGGCTCCAACCGTTGGATTATATCATTCCGTTCCTGCGCTGGAACTTGGTTGCCTGCGACGATGAAGCTGTTTAGAATATCTAATGCAAATGAGCGAATGGCCCAGAGGTCCGGCGCGATTGCGCGGACCGCGCTTTTTTCCGCTTCAGGAAAAATAAGCACCAGCGGGCGATTGAGATTTTTCCTCATCGGCTCACGATGCTCGTTTAAGCGGGCGAGAAAATTACTCCGGGCCTCTTGCCACTCTATCCCAGGCTGGACGGACAAATCAATCCAGAGCGGGCCGCTGATAGTTTGATCATGGATGTAAGGATGGGTCAAGCGCTGCAGAATTTCTTCGGTAAGTTTTTGGGGCTTTGGAGGGATTATTATCTGAAGTCGAGTGACGCGGGCATGAAATATGTCTGCCAATCGTTCCCGGAATAACGTCACGACCTGTGAATTCGCGCTGAATATGAAACCAACAAGAAATCCTTCTGTCCACTCAATATGCGCTTTAAGCCGCAACCATGCTTCCTCGCCTTCGGATGTCAATGATACCGGGGTCACCTTTTATCATCCGGCTTCTGCGACGAACCAAGTTTTTGCACCTCTTTTACTATCAGCGGATGGATATCGCACCAAGGCTTGCCATTTTGGTAATTCATGATCAAATTACTGTCCTGGAATCGGGCCAACCGCTCAACCTCGCCTATGCTTTCCAACGAAGCTGATTTTACCGCATGGATTTGCGCAAGCCATCGCGCGTCATCGTTTGCAATGGGCAAGCATTCGTTAAGCAATTGCTGCTCGATGCGCGCAAGTATATCTTCGGTGACTTTCTCGGCACCGTTGTTGCTTAAGGCTATAACCCCTTCACGGATGAGCCGAAAAAAATCTCGCAAGTCGCCCCCGGATGCTTGCGCCAGCCTGCGGATATGTTTCTCGTCGAAAAAATCGTTCCACCTGCCGTATCTTTTTTCAAGGATTGCTCGCATAATTGCTATACCCCCGTCGTCGGCCCCCCCCTCTTTGGTCTTTACATGGATATTCGGCCAGTAGGTGATGGGATTGCCGCCAAATTGTCTGCTGAGATTCGGCGCCAATGTCGATAGAAAAGGGGGAATCGTATAGACAATATGTAATTGAGGGAATGCAAGATTATTTGCCTGGCCGGACAATGTTTCAGAAACGCTTTTTTGTACTTCCGCAGCATTTCCATAATAGCCGCGAATCTGCTCAAGGGAGTCAACCAGCAAAACGACTTTCAGATTGGGGTTTTCACTTTGCTTTCTGAGCGTATCGATGACTTTCACCACAAAATCATAGGCATCTTTAACAAGGGTCGTCAATTGTCCGCGGAGATGCGCCTGAATTTTTTCCTTAAATGATGCGTCCCGTTGTAAACCCAGTTTCATTTCCGCCGAAAATTCTTCGGGACCGGCGCTAAAGGTAATTCCATCGGACTTTATATTTGAATTCAGGAACTCTCTGGTGCGCTCCCAATATCCTCTCCGCACCACATCCATGCCGGTTTCATCCTTAATTTCATCGGAAAATGCAGCCATCATCGACAGAATGAGATCACTCAATTCCATCGGCTTAGTCATCAGCATGACGTCAAGCATGTTGATGAGGAAAACCTTGCATCCATCTTGTTCGAGCAAAGTTTTTAATCGGCGCAGCTGAGTGCTTTTCCCATTGCCGCGGAATCCCGTCAACAAATTGACGCTTTCCGATGCTTCGTAGAAAATCCGCGTTTTAAGATTCAGAATCGGATCTTTTTCGGGATCGTTTTCAAAAATGGGGACATAATAGCTGTCGCCAGGCTCCAGCGGATTAGCTCTATCGCTGAAAGCCTGATAAAACCCCATCAAATCAGCAGCGCGGGCGCTCTTCTTATCCAGACCGCTATCCTTGTCAGACATTCAACACCTCTGCCTTGTGATAGGTTTGATTACTATTTAATTACTAATCAGTTCATAAGCATGATCATAGAGAATCTGCCGCTCTCGCCCTGAGCCTGTCGAAGAGTGATCTGTAGACTCGCGCCGTTCATGGTTCGACAGGCTCACCACGAACGGCTGGATGTGACCCTGCTTATGAACTGCTTAGTATATCAAAATATGGATTTCCGGTCATTAACCCAGCAATTCGGAGCCTAAGCTTTATAGCATCCATTTCCTTATGAACCAATCCTGTTACTTCTTATCGCGCCGCTTCAGATAATTTATCCGCGCCTGCACCTTGTCCCGCTTCCCGTACCAGACCGACAGCGCTTCCTTGTCCGGGTGGGAGGCTTTTTTCAGATCATCTATCTGGCCGGCAATGACGCGCTTCGCCCTGGACAGGTCGTGAAGGGTCATGACCGCAATATGGGAGGAATCGAGTTCACCATGAATCTTCGGTTCTTCCACCTGTAAATAGTCGAGCCGGGAGAGCACCCGGACCCGAACCGAATGCCACTGTGCCAGCGCTTCCGGATCGGGTGGTATGATTGCTTTCAGGTTCTTTATCTGATCCTCGGCAATGTGTTTCAGGTCCAGCAGATCATGAAGGCTTCCGGACTGGATTTCCGAAGTGTCGAGTCCGTAATTGAGCAGCGGCCAGGATACCTTGAGGTTATCGATCCGGGTGAGGACGACTGCCTTTTTCGAGCGCCACTTTTCCATAGCGGCGGCGGAGTCGTTGGCATGATGATTCAATAAGGCGCTTATCCGCTCATCGATGAGGTACTTCGCACCGATCAGGTCCGGAAGGCTTATTATCGTCGCCTTTGTAGAATCGAGATTCATTATCCCATCCACGGTCAGGGAAAATGCTTGCTGGAAAAGACATCCCACAGCGCACAGTATGGCCACAAATTTCATGCTGTCTCCGTCGCCTCACCTTCGGCGCTATCGTGTAGGGTTAAACTTTCTTACCGGTTGGTAGGAAAAATATACAACTTCGAGGCAGCTATAACCCCTGAAGCATCCCGCCTCACCCCCCGGCCCCTCTCGACCTCATCCATAGTTCCTTCTTGCCTCACCCCCGACCCCTCTCCACTCGTGGAGAGGGGAGCACAGAGAACCCGCACAATCAGGGCGACCGCGGGTCGCCCCTACGAAGCAACGATCAACTGAGCTTTTCCCAGTGGTTTCTGCCTTATAGGGCATTCCGGGGCAGAAAGATGGCTTCAGGCCTTAGGAAAAGATATCGAAACTATCTTTTTTTAGCGTTTAATGTGTTTTCTACCTTATGGGGGCGTTGCGGGGGGCCGAGAGCGCCCGCCACGGGCGGGCATCGCTCTCGGCCCCCTGCAGGAAGGGGTGTGCCAAAGACCCCGCAGCCCGGCTTTGCGGGCGCGGAGGCTTTGGCCAGGGGGAACCCGCGCAGCGAGGTTCCCCCACCAGAGGCCGCTATCCGCGTAAAATAAGCCCTAATCCTCAGTTTCCGGCCCCCGAGCTTCGTAAAATTTTGTATTTTATGCTCTTGAGTTGCCCTGAGCATACGAAATCACTGTCACATCGATGAGAAAGGATGTTCCATAATATGGGAATGCAGCATACGATCGGCCGGAGTATCTCCCTGTCGGGAGTAGGCCTTCAAACGGGTGTCTCCGCGACCGTAACGCTTCATCCGGCGCCGGAAGATTACGGCATCAAGTTCATCCGGACCGATATTGAGAATTGCCCTGAGATCGAAGCCGATATCGATAATGTCGTTGACCTGCGCCGCGGCACCGCCGTGGGCAAGAAGGACATCACGGTCCACACCACCGAACACTGCATGTCTGCCCTCTGCGGGATGCAGATCGACAACTGCCGCATCGAGGTGCATGCTCCCGAGCTGCCGCTCATGGACGGCAGCGCCCAGCCATACGTGGACCTGATCCAGGAGGCAGGGATCATCGAGCAGCGGGCTATGCGCGAGTACATCACCATCGACGATCCGATCGTCTATACCAAGGGGGACGTCGCCATCGGCATTCTCCCCTCCCAGGCATTTTGCGTGACGGTCATGATCGATTACAAACATCCGGCCCTGGGCGCCCAGCATACGACCCTGTTCAGGATCGACGACTATGCCAAGGAGTTCGCCCCGGCCCGCACCTTCTGCTTCCTCTCCGAAGTAGAGGCGCTCCGCGAGCAGGGACTCATCAAAGGCGGAACGCTCCAGAGTGCCGTCGTGGTCCAGGATGTCGACCTGACCGACGAGCAGATGGCCGGCCTGCAGTCCATGTTCTCCGAGCAGGGCCCGCTTTTCCGGGGTACCAACGGATTCCTCAATAATGTAGAGCTCCGTTTTTTCAACGAGCTCTGCCGGCATAAGGTGGTCGACCTTATGGGCGACCTGTACCTGCTCGGCAAGCCGATCCTGGGGCATATCCAGGCGGCGCGGACCGGCCATGCGGCCAATATCGCACTGGCGAAAATGATCAGGGCCTATGTCAATGACCGGAAAGAAAAGATGAGGGGATCGGCGATCAACTGGCAGGAGATCATGTCCATGCTCCCCCACCGGTATCCGTTCCTCATGATCGACAAGGTGGTGACGATCGATCCCGGAAAGAGCATCGTTGCGTTGAAGAATGTCTCGTTCAACGAGCCGTTTTTCCAGGGCCACTTCCCGGCGAATCCGATCATGCCCGGGGTGATGCAGATCGAGGCCATGGCGCAGGCGGGGGGCATCATGGAACTCTATGCGCGGAAGCTCAGGTCAAATACGCGTACCCAGGAGCAGACGATCCTCTTCATGGGCATGGATAAGGTCCGCTTTCGCGGCATGGTGCGGCCGGGCGACATCCTGCGGATCCAGGTGACCATGCTCCAGAACCGGCGCGACACCATGCGCTTCAGGGGTGAGTGCTTCGTCGACAATAAGCTTGTCTGCGAAGCGGAGCTCATGGCCATGATAACCAGCAAAAAAATGCAGGGATAGCAGGGGGGGAAAACGTGGCCGTTGCAATTCATCCGACCGCCATCATCGACAGCCGTGCCAGGCTCGGGACCGACGTCTCGATAGGTCCGTATGCGGTAATCGACGGCGATGTCGAAATCGGCGACCGGTGTACCATCGCTTCGCATGTCGTCATCGCCGACTACACCCGCATAGGCCGGGAGTGCCGGATTTTCGGCGGCGCCAACCTCGGCCAGATTCCGCAGGATGTCAAATTTGCGGGCGAGAAGACCTGGCTGCGCATCGGCGACCGCACGACGATCCGCGAATTCTGCACGCTCAACCGCGGTACCGCGGCATCGGGCGAAACGGTGATCGGCAACGACTGCCTGCTCCTCGCCTATTGTCACGTGGGACACGACTGCATTATCGGCGACCACTTTATAAGCTCCAACAACCTTGCCATGGCAGGGCATGTGACCGTCGGGAGCAATGTAACGTTCGGCGGGGTGTGCGGCATCCACCAGTTTGTGAGGATCGGCGACTACAGCATGGTGGGCGCATTTTCTTTTGTCACGCAGGATGTGGTGCCCTTCGCGCTCACGGGAAGCGACCCGGTTCGCGTCATCGATATCAACCGGGTGAAGCTCGAACGGTGCAGCTTCACGCCCGAGCGGGTCACCGAGATCAGGCGTGCCTTCAGGGTGCTCTTCCGCAGCGGCCTGCAGCTCGATGCTGCGCTCGCCGAACTCGCCGATAAATTTTCCGGCAATGAGGATGTCGCAAAGATCGTTTCGTTTGCGCGGACCGGCAGGCGGGGCCTGCTCCGCATGCAGAACAATACTCAGGCGATATAGCACTGCCTCAGGCTACGGAAGCGATATCCGGGCGATTCTTGGACCGCCGAAGGCCTGGCCGTCCTCCCACATCGAAGTATTGCCGCGCAGGAAAGCATCGAGGGTGAGTCCCATGGCCAAGGGGGTCCGCATCTCGAAGGGAATCCCGAGATCTTCACAGGTCATGACCGGCACATGGGTGAAATACGAGGCGAAACACTTCGTGAGCGCGGCATTGTGCCCCCCCCCGCCCGAGATGATAATGGCCTCGGGAAGTGAATCTTTCCGGAATGCGGAGCGAAAGAAATCGTAGGCAGTACGGGCGGTTAAGGCTGTCAGGGTCGCGAGTTTGTCGTCCGGGGCCAGGGTCAGCACGCCGGATTTCTGGAGGAGCGGATCGAAGAGTTCGATCGATGCCTCTTTGGGCGCCTCGGTCAGGAACCAGGGCGAGGTGGCAAGCGCGTCGAGCGTATTGATGTCGATGGTTCCGGCGGCGCCCCGCTCCCCGTCACGGTCGAACCCCTCCGGCAGGTTCATTTCACGCGCGCACCGGTTGATGAGGCAGGTACCCGGCCCGGTGTCCGAATCGAGCAGGCAGCGCCCGCGGGCGAGGTCGAGCACGGTCATGTGGGACAGGAGCCCGATGTTAAGCAGGATGACGGAGCCGGTAAACCTGCGGGCAATGAGCAGGTCGCCGGTAATAAACGGCGAAGAGAGATTCGCTCCAGTCAAAAGGTGATACCGGAGGAAATCGGAAAAGACCGCCAGTTCGAGGGTATCGGCCACGAGCTGCGGATCGCCGAGCGACAAGGTCCAGCGCCTGAACGGCGGACTTTCACCGGTTAAGCCCTTGAAAATCGTCAGTTGGTTGAGCGCGACCAGGTGGGGGGTGCGGAGCGCCCGCGGCACTCCGGCGAGCACGGCCTTCGCCCCGTCGATGCAGAGCTGGGTGATTTTCGTTTCGAGCCAGGCGAGGTCCGGGACGAGGATCGCCTGCCTGCTGCAGCTTTCTATGAGCGAGGCCACGCGCCCGGAATACGGCAGCACGGTATTGGCGATGATTTCCCAGGAGTCGGCGTGGTTGATATAGTAGAGACAGTGGATGCCGCTCCCCTCCCCGCCCGCGGAGATGGCCAGAACCCGGCGCTGCTTGATTTTCTGCATTTTCCGATGGAACTGCAGAGGCATGGAGGTGCTTCCGGTGAGGGTGGGAGGGCTTAATTTAATAAAAATAGTTACTGCTCAGGTGGGGAAACCCGCGTAGCGAGGTTCCCCCCTCAAAGGCATTTGACTTAAGCCCGGTTCCCCTACCAAATACCTTTATATTAAGCCGTCAATCCTTAACCAGCGCCGGCCCGCTTTCTGCTATTCCCGTCTTCATCCCCGCTCCCGGCAACTTAATTCTCAAGGCAGCAAAGAGATTTGCCACCGCAATCACCGCGCCCATGAGGAATACATATTGGTAGCCGAAGGCGCTCCAGACCGTCCCGGCGACAAGCGCGATGGAAATCGAGAAAACGTGGTCCATGCTCGTGGCGAGGGTGAGCGACGGCTGGACGTGTGAAGGGTCTTTGGCAATTTTCCTCATGTAGGTTGACCGCGCCATATTGACCGACATGAGCATCTGGTCGAGCAGGAAGCACCCGCAGGCGATAAGGAAGGCGATATGCGGCGCAAAGAGGCTCCGGGAAAAGCCATACCCGGCGCACACGACAATCAGCAGCAGCGCTTCGGCTGCAAGGACCAGCCGCTCGCCGAAGCGGTCGATGGACCAGCCGAGGAGCGGCTGGAAGAAAATGCCGATCACGCCGCCTATTGTCAGGAGGGTGGCGATGGTCTGGGTCGGCTGGTGAAATACGGTGACAAGCACCCAGGGCGCGAAGGTGAGGAAGAGCTGCTTGCGCGATCCGTAGAGAATTGCCAGGAGGTAGTAGGAACGGTACTCGCGATGCGGCTTCAGGAACAGCTTTGCCGAATGGCTCTTCTTCGGTTTCATCATGAACATCATGACCGCCGACACAGCAAACCCCGCCCCGGCAATGAAAAACGTGTGCCTGAACGTAAGTCCGGCGTATTTGAAGGCGATAAATACAAAAAAACTACCGATGACGGCGGAGAGGTTCCGGATCGAATTGAGCTGGCCGAGCCGCCGGCCTATCTTCCCTTCGGAGGCAAGCTCCATGCCGATAGAGGAGGAGATCGGGAGGAAGAGATGTTGCCCGAGGCTGTAGAGAAACAGCCAGATCATCATCAGCCCGTAGGTCCTGGATAAGGTGCCGATGGCAACCGCGCCGAGGAGGCTGAGCACCATGGAGAGCGCCCCGAGCTGGCGGCTGCAGAGAAACGCCAGTAATGCCGATACCACGACGACCAGAAGGCCCGGCAGTTCGCGGGGCAGTTCAAGAAACGAGCGCTGGAAACCGGTAAGGGCAAAACGAAAATTCAGGAAATTATTGAGGGTTGCATCGACGATGCTTCCCGCCATGCCGACACTGAACGAGGCAAAGAGGAAGAACTTCAAATCTCTCGAACTTGCGGAAAACCGGCGAAAGGGCGACACAGGACCAGCCTCACTTTAAAATGTGGATACGATGAAGAATAAAAATAAATGTCAGCCACCGAATTATTTTACGAAGATGCTGCAGGTCAATCCATCCATCGCTCCCGGAATGCAGCTTCATACCTCCAACCGGATGGAACTCCTTGCCGACAACCTTGCCGGGATTGTCGCGCAGCCTCTTTGCTCCCCGCTCGACCCGGAAATCATCGTGGTGCCGAATCGCGGCATGGCGCGTTGGCTGTCGATGCAGCTTGCCGATCGCCTCGGTGTCTGGGGCAATGCGAAATTTCTTTTTCCCGACCACTTTGCCCACGACCTCTTCCGCCGTGCTTTCCCGGAGAGTCCCGAACATACGGTCGTTGACAAGGATCTTCTTTCCTGGAAAGTACTGTCGGTGCTTTCCGGAGGGCTTATCAATGACCCGCGGCTGGAGCCGCTGGCATTATACCTGAGCGACGGGCGGCCGGTCAGGAAGTTCCAGCTCGCCGGTAAAATTGCCGAGGCCTTCGATCAGTATACGGTCTTCAGGCCCGATGTCATTCTCGGATGGGAGGAGGGCAGGGAGGAGAGCCGCGATTCGGACTGGCAGGCAGTCCTCTGGCGCGCCGTCACGGAAGGGCGAAAGTTGCCGCATCGCGCCCGCCTGCACCGCGATTTTCTTTCGGCAATCGGGAATCTTCACGGAGATTCCCTGCCGTCGCGCATCGCCGTGTTCGGCCTCTCCTCCCTGCCTCCGTTCCACACCGCGCTCCTGGCGGCCGCGGCAACGCTGACGCCGGTGCACCTGTTCGTGCTCAACCCGTGCATCGAGTTCTGGGACCAGATTGTTTCCGAAAGCGAAGCGGCGCGCATTGCCCGGCGGGAGTTGCCCGAGTCCGGTTCAGCGGCAATGCTCCACCTTGAGGGAGGGAACCGGCTCCTTGCCTCCCTGGGCGGGTACGGCAGGGAGTTTCTCTCCCTGCTCCACGACTATGATCCGGCCGAAACAGAAACCCCCTCGGACACGCCGCCTGAAACGCTCCTGGAGCATCTCCAGGCCGACATGCTCCACCTGTATGACCGCGGATCGCCGTCCGGAACACCGGCAATGGCGATACCCGCCACCGATCGCAGCGTCGAGATCCACTCCTGCCATACCCCGCTGCGGGAGGTGGAAGTGCTGTACGACTATCTCCTTGACGTATTCGATAGCGGCGATGCGTCGAATCCCTCGGATATCCTGGTCATGACGCCCGATATCGCCACCTATGCGCCCGCGATCCGGGCGGTATTCGGCGCGCCGGAAACTCCGGGCAGCCGGATACCGTATTCCCTCGCGGATTTGACGACCGGAAGCGAAGGGGCGGTCGTCGCCGCCTTCATGGAACTCCTGTCGATACCGCTCTCCCGGTTCGAGGCAACTGCGGTTCTGTCGCCCCTCGAAACCCCGGCCATCCGGGCCGCCTTCGGCCTGGAAGAGACGGATCTGGAAACCCTGAGGACCTGGGTCCGGCGCTGCGGCATCCGCTGGGGCCGGGGCCGGGATGGCTTACGGGAACTGGACCTTCCCGCACTGCCGGACAACACCTGGGAAGAGGGTATCCGCCGCCTGCTCCTCGGGTATGCCCTTCCCGCAGGCGACCACTGCACCTTCAGCGGGATCGCCGGATTCGACGGCATTGAAGGAACCTCAGCCGCGCTTGCCGGTAATCTCCTCGATTACCTCGATGGGCTGACCGCCTTTACCCGGGAGAGCCGTACCGCGCGCTCCCCTGCCGCCTGGGCGGTCCTGCTGCGCAACCTGTTAACCTCCTTCTTTACGCCCGAGCCCGGCTGCGAGGACGAAACGGATGCGATCCGGGATGCGATCGACGGGCTTTCCAAACCCGATGCATCCGGCATTCCGGTCGGGGCCATCGATTTTGAAACCGTCCGCCACTACTGCACGATGCGCCTGAGCAGCATCGGGAGCGCCGCTCCGTTCCTGAGCGGCGGGGTCACCTTTTGCGCCATGATGCCGATGCGCAGCATACCCTTCAGGATCATCTGCTGCATCGGCATGAATGACGGGGCCTTTCCCCGGCAGAACTACCGCCCCTCGTGGGACCTCATGGCCCGGCATCCGCGCCGCGGCGACCGGTCGCCCGACCGCGAGGACCGCTACCTGTTCCTGGAGGCGTTGCTCTCGGCACGGCGACGCCTTTACATAAGCTATCTCGGCCGCAGCGCCCGCGACAACGCAGCGAGCGGACCGTCGGTGGTCGTGGAAGAGCTGCTTGCAGCCATCGGCCGCGGATTTTATCCCGAGGGCGCCGATGCGGCGTCCGGCGAAGGGGCCGGCCGCGCCATGGTCTTCGTCGAGCATCCGCTCCAGCCCTGGAACTCCCGGTGCTTCGACGGCAACGACCGCCTCCGCACCTTCTCTCATGCAAATGCCGCGGCAGCGGGACCTTCGGGCGAAGCCGCGTCTCTGCCCCGGTCGTTCTTTACCGGCGAGCTTCCCCGCAGGCCGGAAGCCGAGGTGGACCTTAGGCAATTCATCGATTTTTTCCGCAACCCGGTCAAGTTCCTGTTTATCCGGCGCCTCGGCCTGAAACTGCCCGACCGGGAGGAGCGGATCGAAGATACGGAAAGCTTCCGCCTCGCGGGACTCGACCGCTACGCAATTGCCGCCGGGCTGACCGGGCAGATGCTCAAAAACGGCGACCGGGAAGCCGCGTACTCGCTCCTCAAGGCAAAGGGAGCACTGCCGCAGGGAAATGTCGGAAGATTCGATTTCGATTCGCTCGCGGATGAGGTCCTCTCCTTTGTGGAGGGGGCGGTTCGCCCCCTTATTGGGAAAGCTACCTTGCTGCCGCCTTTGGCCGTCAAGGCGTCCTGCCCCCCCCTTACCCTGGCGGGGTTCATTGACAACTGTTACCCATCGTTCCGGTTCGCCTGCCGGTTCGCCGACCTGAAGGCGCATGACTACCTCGCGGCATGGATCCCGCATTTACTTTTGTGCGCAACCGTGCAGCCGGGGTATCCCACCGCCACCGTCCTGGCCGCAAAAAACCGGACCATCCGGCTCAGCGCGGTTTCCGATGCCGGGGGCGAACTGGCAAAGCTGGCACTCCTGTTCGACGCCGGAATGCACGCCCCGCTGCAGTTCTTTCCCGACGCGACACTTGCCTATGCGGAATGCATCCTGAAGAAAAACCGCTCCCCGGGCGAAGCGGTAGCGGTTGCGCGGGAAAGGTACTTCGGGAGCGATTTCAGCCGCGGCGAAGCGGACGATCCGTACAATGCCCTGTGCTTCCGGCTGGGCCCCTCGTTCGATGCCGCATGGGAACAGTGCGCCCTCGACGTCTGGACACCGATTTTAAACGCCAGTTCCGAACAGGACCGAGCCCATGGACACGCCTGAAAAAAAGGTCCCGCCGGTAACGGAACTTGACTGCGCCGCCTGTCCGCTCGACGGAACCAACCTGATCGAGGCGGCGGCCGGCACCGGAAAGACCTTTGCGATCACCCGCCTCTACCTGCGGCTGCTCCTCGAAAAGCGGCTCGTCCCGAGCGAAATTCTCGTGGTTACCTTTACCGAGGCGGCCACCCGCGAGCTTCGCGAGCGCATCCGTTCCACCCTTGCGGCAGCGCTGCGGATTGCCGCGGTCAGATCGACCGGTCCGGCAGGGCCGGCCGACACGGACGAGCCTTTTTTCCATGCCCTCTTCGGACGGCTGGACCGGTCAGTAGCCGTCGCGCGCCTCACCGAGGCGCTGCATGCCTTCGATTCCGCGGCAATTTACACGATCCACGGCTTCTGCAGGCAGGTACTTTTCGAACACGCCTTCGAAAGCGGCACCCTCTTTGCAGCCGGGATGATTACCGATGAAAAGGAGCTGCACGAGCTTGTCGCAGCGGACTTCTGGCGGCGCAATTTTTATGAAGCCTCTCCCTGGTTCCTCTCCTTTGCCGCTGCGGAGAAGTGCACCGGTCCCGGCTGGTTCGGGGAGCTCTGCAAAATTCGTAAAGGTGCGGAAGGCTACCGGCTGCTCCCGGACCTCCCGGAAAACCCGGATACTGCAGGACCGGAAGCATCCCTCGCCGCAACGGTTGCAGCCGCAGCGCGGCTGTGGAATAGCCATAGGGCGGAAATCGCGGCGCTCCTTGCCTCACCCGCGCTCAAGCAGAACAGTTATTCGCCGAAAATTATCGGGCGGATATGCGGAACCGTCGAAACCCTGCTGGCCCGCGGCTTCATCGGTCAGGATGGCGCGGGCGACATCGGGAAGATCGGGGCAGCCTCCCTGGCCGCGGGGACAAAAAAGGGGTCGGTCCCGCCGTCACACCCGTTTTTTGAGGTCTGCGAGGAGCTCCATGCGGCTCTCATCCGTCTGCATGAGGCCTATCGCGCGAAACTTCTGGCCTTGAAAGTTCTCTTTCTCTCCCAGGCCGATTCAGCCCTCAGCAAGGAAAAGGAGCGGCGCAGCCTGCTCGGGTTCGACGATCTCCTGCAGCATGTTGCACGTGCCCTGGCCGATACCAAGAGCGGAAACTCCCTGCGGAATGCCCTTTACGGCGTTTACAAGGCGGCACTCATCGACGAGTTCCAGGATACCGATCCGGTTCAATATTCGATCTTCGAGGCGATTTTCGCGCGCGAACTGCCGCTTTTCTTTATCGGCGACCCGAAGCAGGCGATCTATCGCTTCCGGGGCGCCGATATCTACGCCTATTTCGAGGCCTCCCGGAAAGTATCGCGGCGCTACACCCTGTCGACAAACTATCGCAGCGACCCGCTCCTGCTCGATGCGGTCAACCGGCTGTTTATGGGCCACCGGAACCCCTTTGCCTTCATTCCGGTTGAATACCGGCAGGTAAAGGCAGGTCTCGGCGATACCGCCGGAGTCCTTGCCGCCGGGAGCCGGCGGCAGGAACCGTTTGTGCTCTGGCTGCTTCCCCGGGATTCAGCCGATTCGGTCGAGCCGCTTGAAAAGGGTCCTGCATACGAAAAGGCCATGCATGCCGTTACCGGCGAAATGGCCCGTCTGCTTGACCGGGCAACCCTTCCCGACGCCACCGGTACCCGGGCGGTCAAGCCGTCGGACATGGCAATTCTCGTGCGCACCAATCGTGAGGCGACCATGATGCGCACAGCTCTTGACGAGGCGAATATCCCGGTGGTTCTTTACCTGAGCGGATCGGTATTCGGCACCTTCGAAGCCGCAGAATTTGAAATCCTGCTCACGGCTCTTGCGGAACCCCAGCGCTTCGAATGCGTGCGCGCCGCGCTGGCGACCTCCTTCTTCGGGCTTTCCGGCAATGCAATCGACGGGCTCGATGCGGACGACCGTCTCTGGAGCTCTTACCAGGCGCGACTGCTGCGCTGCCATGAGGAGTGGCGCACGGTGGGTATCCTTCCCATGATTTTCAAGCTCATGATAGACGAACAGGTGCGCCGTCGGCTGCTCCCCGTTCAGGGCGGTGAGCGAAGGCTGACCAATCTGCTCCACCTTGCCGAACTCCTGCATGCCGAAGGCTTACGTTCCGGCGCGGGAATGGCCGCCATGGTCAAATGGCTGGGAGAGAAGATCCTGAATTGCGGGGACGGCGTGCCGCCCGACGAGGAGATGCTGCGCCTCGAAAGCGACGAGGAGGCGGTCCGGATCGTCACCATCCATAAAAGTAAAGGACTCGAATACCCGATCGTCTTCTGTCCCTTTACCTGGAACGCCGGCGCGCTGCCCGCCGATAAGGAATTCAAGAAGCCGATCGTGTTCCATGATCCGGACCATGATTTCGCCGCCTCGATTGCACTCGGGACCGATGCGGTACGGCGGGCCCGTCCCCTTGCCGAAGAGGAGATGATCGCCGAGAGCATCCGGCTTTTCTATGTGGCGATAACCCGCGCCCGGTCGCGCTGCTACTGCATCTGGGGTCCGGTCAAGGGAGCCGAAACCTCAGCGCCCGCCTGGGTGCTCTTCGGCAGGCAGATAGATGAGGACCCGGTAGCCCGCCTGCGCGCAACCATCTCCGGCCTCTCCGACAATGCGATCGATGCGGGATTGGCCTTCCTCAGGGAGGGAGCGGCATCGATAGAGGTTGCAGCGCTGCCGGCTTCGGTACCCTTCGTCCGGGCCCGGGAACTCCCGTCGCCGGAACAGCCGGTGCCCCGGCTGTTTCGTGGCACCATCGCTCCTCCGCGGCGCATTCTCTCGTACTCAGGGTTGGCGCATTCGATGCCGCTTGCCGACCGGGAGCGGATGGATGATGGCGGCTTTTCGCGCGAACTCCCGGCGGAAGAGCCGGGGAGCAATGAACTTGCCGCTTTCCCTCGCGGCGCGGAAGCCGGGACCTTTCTGCACGCGGTTCTCGAAACCGTTGATTTTCCCGGACAATTGACGCAGGAGAACCTGCGCGCCATCGATTCCGGACTGGCGCGGTTCAACTTCGACCCGGGGCTTAAGGGATGTGTGGTACGCATGATCCGGGCAATCGCCGGAAAAGTGCTCGATCCCCTCTCCGGGCTTCGGCTCGACCTGGTGCCGATGAACCGGACCGTGCGGGAATTGGAATTCTATTTCCCGGTCGGGCCGTTCCTGAACCGCGACCTTTTTGAAGCGGCAGGCGAAGCGCTTCCCCGGACAGCGGGCCTCTACGCTCCTCCCGAACTGAAAAGCTCGGGAGGCCATCTCAAAGGCTATATCGACCTGGTTTTCGAATGGAACGACCGGTTCTACATCGTCGATTGGAAATCCAACCATCTGGGGAGTGGTGAGGAGGCGTACGACCCGGCAGCGCTGGCCGGCGTCATGGCCGGCGAACACTACCTTCTGCAATATCATCTCTATGCGGTTGCACTCCACAGGTTTCTCAGCTTGCGAAAACCGGGCTACACCTACGAAAAGAATTTCGGCGGCGTTTACTACCTCTTTCTCCGGGGCCTTGGAGGGCTTCCTGAATCGAGGAACGGAATATTCTTCGACCGGCCTCCCGAAGCGCGGACAGGCCGCCTGGACGGTCTTCTCTCCGGTATTCCGAAAGGACAATGAGCCGATGTCCCGCACGGTCAAACTATAAATAGCTTTGCTCAAAAAAACAGCAATACCACGGCGGCAACCATTGCTTTTTTTTTATGAAATAAATATTTTATACTTTCGTTCAACAACGGATTCCCCTTTTACGGATAGGAAAGGACCATGTCCATGGCAGGTACGGCCGATTCACCTCTGGATATTGTAACAAAGCAATTCGAGAGTATCTATAAAACCTCGCCGACCGTGTTTTCCCGGGCTCCCGGCAGGGTTGAAGTTCTCGGCAACCATACCGACTACAACGAAGGCGTGGTTCTTTCAGCGGCCATCGACCGTGAGGTATGGGTTGCGGTTTCGAAATCGTCATCGGCTGAGTGCCGTCTCACTTCAGGCATATTTCCCGAGTCGGTAGTCATAAGTAAAATTGAGCCGCTTAAAAGCAGGAACCGATGGGCCAACTATCCCCTCGGTGTGTATCGGACGCTGCTCGATCGCGGGTATCCGGTGGCGCCCTTCAACCTTGCCATTCACAGTACGGTACCCCTTGGTGCCGGGGTGTCCTCCTCGGCAGCCCTTGAGGTAGCCACGGCACTGGCTCTTTGCGGACTCTTCGGTTTTGAGGTCGACCCTGCCGAACTGGCAAAAATCTGCCAGAGCGCCGAAAACCACTTTGTCGGCGCCAACTGCGGGCTGCTCGACCAGTTCTCCTCCATGTTCGGCCGGGCGGGCCACCTGCTTTTCAGCGACTTCCGCTCGCTGTACCACAACGCAATCCCCATAGCTGCCGGCGATGTTACCCTCGCCATTACCCTTTCCGGGGTTACCCACTCCCTGGTTGCCGGTGAATACAACAGCAGACGCCGCGAGTGCTTCGAGGCAGCGAAGTTTTTCCAGGCGAAAAATCCCGAGCAGAAAACGCTGCGCGACGTAAGTATGGCCGAGCTTAAGAGCGCCCAGGCGGAGCTCGACCCGCAGTTTTTCAAGCGGGCAATGCATGTGGTCGGCGAGGATGAGCGCGTTTTTTCGGCGATCGAGCTGCTGAAGAGCGGCTCCATGAAGGAGTTCGGTGCCCTCCTCTATCAATCGCATGAAAGCTCGATCCATAATTTTGAGAACTCCTGCCGCGAGCTCGACATCCTGGTCGACATCGCCAAATCCATCGCGGGCGTTTACGGCGCGCGTCTTACCGGAGGCGGGTTCGGCGGGGCAACGCTGACGGTGCTCAAAACCGAGGCAAAGGACCGGTTCGGCGAAACGATCGTGCAGGAGTACAAGAAGCGGACCGGAAGGAATACGACGGTCCATTTTGCAAGAATAGCGGATGGCGCGAGCATAGTATAATAAGCAGTCTTCTTTCTGAGGGGGGAACCGCCTGCGGCGGTTCCCCCTGGCCAAAGCCTCCGCGCCCGCAAAGCCGGGCTTGCGGGGTCTTTGGCACACCCCTTCCTGCGGAAGGGGAAGGCTATGTTTGCCTCTGGCAAACGCCTTTCCCCTCCCGCAACGCTCACATAGGGTAGAAAACACAGGAACAGCAAGAATCGTGTGGCCCGGGTATATGACCCGGGGCCTGAGCAGCCCCGCAACGTTTCCCTACTGCAGGGGCGACCTGCGGTCGCCCCTGCATCCAGCAATGTCAAAGAACAGGTGGTTGCCGGAGCAATGGCAGCGCTGCATCTGCCCCTGTTGTCACACATGCTTTATCCAACAATCATGGCACGATGACTCACTAACGTTAGGCCGCTCACCGGCTTGCAAAATTGAAGATCCCCGCAGGAAGCTGCGGGGAATCTTCTATAGGGAGGGAAATATTTGTAATTCGCTCGCTAACCCCGGAGCAAGCTCCGGGGATTGCGCTCCCTATGCCTATTCACGACGGGCCCCGTAAGCTCTCCGCAGTATGCCTGCTATTTTTAGATAATATAATGCATTTTAAGATAAAATTCAATAGAAAAATGCTATTAAATGATAAATAGTATCTAATATGTTGAAATTATTGAAGATATCTGACCGGTGATTCTCATGATTTTTGTGATTGGAGTGATTTTTTACTGCCGATCCCCCGCCTTCGGCGCCCCCTTATTAAGGGGGATATAGGGGGATATATAGAATGCATTATTCAGTCCGGTATGATTGGAGTGATTTTTAATCAAAGAAATCAGGGAAATCATAAACATCATAGTCCAACGCCTCATCAGGCGGCAAGAACAAGAAAAGAACCCCGAGACTTTTGATTCCCAGTCCTTACCGCCTATAAGAAAAGTTGTATTTATCCTCCCTCGCAATGGATTGATATAACTTTGGGATGAGGGGGCGCTGCGATCCAAAATGGTTTGACCTATCGATCGACTATCTTATCATTTTTATTGATCTCACCATGGCTGCAATTCTTGACGAAGAATTTTAGCACTTTCTTAACCGCGAGAGATTATATTATTCCACCACATAGTTGACCGCCATTTCGTAAGGAGTTTCTTTCACGATGGCTGTTTCAATTCTCTATACTTCCTGCCTTTTTCGACTCAGACTATCCGGTAAGGATGCTGTTTCACAATTCCTTGAGGCCACTATTCGCGGTGGATTCGGCTATACGCTGCGCGGACTGGTCTGCGCCGCAGGCAAATCCACCTGCAGCGGATGCATGCTGCGCCATAATTGCGCCTATTCCTTTCTCTTCGAAACCCCGCCACCGGCAAACGCTCCCCGCCTCGCGAAATACCGCGCGGTACCGCATCCCTTTACCATGCATGCGATTCAGACCGGTGACGTCCTCCATCTGCATCTCACGCTTTTCGGCCAGGCAACCCGATACCTCGTTTGGTTCATCTATACGCTCAATAAGCTCGGTGAACGTGGCCTCGGCAAGAATAAAATGCTCTTTAAGGTGGAAGAGGTGACAAGTGAGGGCCAAAAAATCTACCCCATAGACAACGATCAGGTTGGGACCATCGCAACCAATGACCGGATCGTACTCGAACCGGGGAAGCCGATGCAGGGAAAAATTTCGCTTGAATTCCTCTCCCCCCTCGTGCTGAGAACAAAAGGCATGATTCATTCCAAATTTGCCGCCTATTCCTTCATGGCTAATCTGCTTCGCCGGGTTACTAACCTGAATGCCTTTTATGGAGAAAACCCTGAAGCCGTTACCGATCCAAAGCCATACCTGGACACAGTAAAAAGTCTTTCGGTGAAATCGGCTATGAAGCCGGTCGGCAGAAGCCGGTACAGTACCCGGCAAAAGCAGGAGATCGACTATTCAGGGATTATTGGAAGTGTTTCGCTTGCGGGCGAGATCGGCATTCTCATGCCGCTGCTAAAAGCAGGAGAAGTTATGGGCGTTGGCAAAAATACGGCGTTTGGGTTTGGTCGCTATAAGATTCTTAAGGAGGGAAATACCGAAACATGAGCACTATTTTTATAAGTTTTGTAGGAATAGGGCACCGAGAAACGGGGTACCAGACGACCAGTTATCATTGCTCTAATCCGCAGTTGATGGC